>NZ_JAGSOZ010000003.1:0-299780 GCF_019204055.1 Photobacterium sp. WH24
CCATCCCATACTTTCATTGCGGTCACTGTGGTAAAAGATAATTCAGCCTCTATCCCCGCAGACACAGTACCGGCAACAGGCACTTGTTTAGAGTTTTCAATACTGCCATCAAAATAGATCTGGTTAATGTTAATAGCCCAGATTGGTGTTGGTGAAACAATACCTGCACTTGTCTGCACATTCGTACCAGGAATGGGGCGACCCAATGCACCTTCGGTGGCAGAGATTTCTGATAGTGGATTTAACACAAACAACAACAATACTAATTTAAAAAATGAATTCAAGTTGATATCCATATTCAAAAAACCCATCAATCCAAACATAATCGATAAAATAACACTATAATTAATGTATATACCTATTTATTTAAAATCGTATGACTTATTTAAAATCGTATGACAACTTTTAATTAGGGTTAAAACCTTTGGTAGCTTCAACATTAAAACCCCAGTGTTCAATCTAATAAACACTAGTACCATCTCATATAAAATGCAATTCATAACCAATGAAAAATACTTATTGAAACAATAGGATGATTATGATAATGCCCGTGAAATTTACTCAGACACACTGCCCCACTTACAACCCACAAGAAGCAAGAAAGTGCCTTTAATATTGCTGGATATCACATCTCAAAAAATCATACTTTTAATTACAGAACAAAACATTAAGCAAATACGTTCACTCTACTTATACACTCATATTCACGCATAGATTGACATATTTAATCTGGTTAAAAACAACTACTCAGCATCATAATTAAAAATTTAAGACCATTTAAGATGAAAGAACTATTACCGAGAAATCATTTTTCACTTCACCACACAGACCTCACCCCAACATTCTTAGAGGTGGAAACATTATTCCTTTAGTAACAATATCTTTATTTCAACATGGATACGCCACATATCGTCTATGTGGCGTACTCTGACGTTACATCAACCTAAAAGCATGGCTAACCAACCGATACCATGCGATTTAGTGTGAACGCACTCACTTTTTACCCTCAGTCAGGGTATTGAAGCTCGTGATCAGATTGCGGTAATCCGGGATATGATTTGAAAATAATGCGCCGAGTCCTTCAATGTCATTTCGCCAGTCACGGTGAAGCTCGCAGGCTAACCCGAACCAGGTCATTAACTGCGCGCCGGACTGAGACATACGATCCCAGGCAGAATGGCGGGTCACTTCGTTGAAAGTTCCGGAAGCATCGGTGACGACGAAGACATCGAAACCTTCTTCAATCGCTGACAATGCCGGGAATGCAACACAGACTTCAGTCACTACACCAGCAATAATAAGCTGTTTTTTACCGGTCGATTTAACCGCTTTCACAAAGTCTTCATTATCCCAGGCATTGATTTGCCCCGGCCGGGCGATATACGGCGCATCCGGAAATTGCTCTTTCAGTTCAGGAACGAGAGGGCCATTAGGACCCGTTTCAAAACTGGTTGTCAGAATCGTTGGCAGCCCGAAATATTTTGCTAAATCACCGACTGCCAACACATTATTTTTGAATTTATCAGGGTCTATATCCCGAACCAGTGACAAAAGGCCGGTCTGGTGATCCACCAGCAACACTGCTGCATTATTTTTATCAAGCCGAACATATTGTTTACTCATGGTTTTCTCCTTCCCCGTTCTGTGAGTGCCATACACTTTTCACGAACTGCCATGAACGGTGGCCGATGACAGCATCGTATAAAAGTAGATACTGCTCGCAGGGAAGAGTAGGGTGCTAAAATGAGTATCAGTGTCCTATTTTCAGAACAATGTATACGATGCACGATCTGAACGATCTCTACTATTTTGTTCAAGCTGTAGATCATGGAGGATTTACTCACGCCGGTAAGGCGTTGGGTATCCCAAAATCCAAGCTCAGCCGCCGCATTGCTAACTTAGAAGACAAGCTCGGTGTCCGGCTCATTCAACGTACCACACGCCAGTTTATAATGACGGAAATCGGCCGTGCTTATTATGAACATTGTAAAGCCATGCTGGTAGAAGCGGAGGCGGCGCAAGAGGTCATTGAGACAACCCGGGCTGAGCCGCGAGGTGTTATTCGTATAACTTGTCCGGTTGCATTGTTACATCAGCACATCGGACTGATGCTGGCTGATTTCATGGCCATGTATCCGCAGATTACCATCCATCTGGAAGCCACTAACCGCCGGGTTGATGTGGTCAAAGAAGCCATCGATATCGCCATCCGTGTCCGGCCACCCCCAATCCAGGACAGTGAGCTTGTTATGCGTATCTTAGCGGTGCGAGGTCAGTGTCTGGTGGCGAGCCCGGATCTGATTCGACAACTCAACCCGCCTGTCACCCCACATGATCTGACTACCCTGCCCAGTCTCGGGCTGAGTAGTCAGCAGAAGGTTTTCACCTGGAAGCTGTTTAGTTCGGATCAATCTGAAATCACAGTGCAGCATACTCCCCGCTTTATCACGACCGATATGATTGCCTTACGTACTGCAGCTTTAGCTGGTGTGGGTATCGTTCAGCTCCCATTACTTATGGTGCAAAAGCAACTTAAACAGGGCCTGCTCGTCAGAGTGGTGCCTGATTGGTCTCCTCACCAGGAAATTATTCATGCCATATTCCCAACCCGGCGCGGATTATTACCTTCTGTTCGCACGCTCATTAACTATCTTGCACAAAGGTTCAATACCATCGATGAAGAATAATGGTTGCTTTGCTCTCATGGTAAAATGCCGTTAGCATCCATGATATCAGTTAAGGACTATTATCAACCCTTCGTGTCTGACTTATACACGTCAGCTTACCCCTTCATATAACATCGAATTAAATCTTTCACCTTTTCTCCGCCAAAGCATTAGATATTACTAAAGTATAATAAAAGAATTAATAAAATTATTGTTAACCGAAAGCTTATAAAAACCCAACACCAACCGCCTTTCGTAGCATTCATTACAAATAATTAGCGGCAACCCGTTTTGTTCACATTAACAACGTCCAGATAAAAACGGCGCTCGAACGAAAATTAGATGGACTTTATTTTTTCATTTTGATAATTTCAATAAAAGAATAAAAAAACAGTGAACAATACACCACAAGGAACAGCAAAACAGAAAACTCTTTATTAGCTTCCAGCCCATATACAAACATGAAAAATGTTCCTTTTATTTTCACAAAAAAGATTAATTAGAAAACCACAACATTAGATAATAATAAATTAGCAAAAACGTACTTTTAAAAGGTATCCATCACGTTCGTGTATTCCAGAAAAACCTCAAGACGCGTTAACACTCCTATTATATAAGGAAACCTTTATGGCCAAATTTAAGCAATTAGCGCTCATCGCTTTACCCTTATTCAGCCTGACTCCAGTTGCTCACGCCTCATTGTACGCCGACTGTATTGCCTCCGGTGAGGCACTTGTCGACGCCAGGTTCGGAGGCTCCTATACCAAAGATGTGGATGATTCTTCTCAGGATCTGGCCTCTTCTACCATTAAAGGTTATCTGAACGTGCAAGGCCGCAGCAACTGCCTGCGTGTTGAAGGTATTGCCGGTATTGATGGCAAATTACTGAACAATGATATTCAGGTGGCGTCTGTCACCGCAGGTGCCACAGCAACCAATGCAGCGCAATTCGGCGTTGATGGACGCGTCAATGTGATGGGTACCGATATCCTTTCTCAGGAATACACCATGTCCGCAGAAGAAGGGCCATCGCTGAAGAAAGACCTGCCGATTCTGCCCATTCCGGATCTTGGCCTGTATGCGGGTATCCCGCTGGGACCTGTCATTCTGGATGTTGGTGTCGGCGTAAGAACCAAGCTCAACGTGGCACTGGAAGCGGGTTACGACAACCTGGCACTGACCGCCAAAGCCGTGCCCAGCGCCGATGTGACAGGATTCACTGAAGCCTCCGCCCGCATTTTGCTGAATAAAATCTCTCTCGGTGGTGAAGTGTCTATTATCTCGGATGATCTGGCCTTTGAAGCCTATGGTCGCTGGGATGCGCCGCAAAATGGTTTTGCGTTTGGTTACGGCATTACCAATACCGCCAATCTGGCCGGTGGCAATATTTACGGTTCGGTGAACGATAAGTACAAATTGACCATCTATGAATGGCCTGGCTATACCTTTGAGAAAACATTAGCGCAAGGAAGCACTTTCCTGCCCGTTCAGTAATCTCAGCGCCCTTCCTCCCCGCATCCACCGTGCGGGGAGCATCTCTGTGTCATGAGTCAATATTCTATGAAGAACAAATTACTTTTTATCCTGCTGCTGGTCAGCTGCGTAGCCGCAGGTGCCGCGCTGTTTCGTCTCTCAGAATCGCCCGCTTCCGCCGTACCTGACCATGAATCCGATTCTGCCTTAGTCCAGCCACCCGCCACGCAAACAAGCACGAACAGCAATACGCCGGCTTTTCAGCACACTGGCATGCCGTCTTCACACAGTGACAACACCGCCTCTGAGGCATTTGCTAAACAAGTCTTTGCGCTGCAATACAGTGCCGATATCGCTTTTTCGGCCCCTGGCACCACAGTTGAGCAAACGATCCGTTTTGATATTACCGGTGAAATGTTCCAGTACCGGCAATTCCAGGATGATCTCATTTACAAGCTGATAAGAATACCGTCGCCGGACATCACTGCCGTCGTCAATCAGCAGGCCAATCCCGAGATAGTGGCGGCAATTCGTCAGCAGGTGCAGCAAGGGATAGAGTTCATCAGCTCCGCTGAAGGTGAGATCCTGGAAGTCTATTTGACACAGCCTCATCCGTCGCTGAAATCCATGGAGACGATCGCCTTCATGATGCAACACATTATTCCGGAAACGCTCAGCGGCAACGCGCAATGGCAACGCTCAGAAAAGGATTACAACGGCGAGTTCACCGCATTCTACAGCCTGCAGCCGGACACTACGCCGACGCCGGCAACCGACAGCTACGCCTTATTCAAACGCCGTGAACTGGACAAAGCCGTCTATGACCAAGCCCGTGGATTGGCTCAGGCCCGCGGACTGGCAAACACACTCAAGCCTGTCTACTCCTTCAGCCATCAGGCTCGCTGGGATCAGCAACACAGAATGCTGCAATCGTTGTCTGTGGATGAAAGCGTCCAGCATCTGCTCAACGACCAGCCGCTGGCAAGCAATAACAACCGCTTGGTGCTTAACCTGACGTCATGGTCTCAGAGCATCAGTCAGGCTGAACTTGCCCTGATCCAACAGGTTCAATCGCAGCGTCAGATCGAGTTAACCGCCGCTGAGGTGTTTCTCTCCACCGGGGGCAAAGCCAGTCAGGGGGCCGGCGCTCAGAAAGCAGCGAGTGCTGAGCAACAAAAGTCAGATCAGACAACTCAGGGTATCAACACCTCAGCGGAAGAAGCTTATCAGGACATTAAAGACCTTTATGATGCCATGCTGTCGCTGGATGGTCTGGAAAGGGTTAAAGCCGAAAGCCAGCTGAGCGCCCTGCTGCAGAACTTTGCCCGCGCCTATCCCGGCGATCTGGATCTGCTGACCGATGATCTGGCGAAATTTGGTACTCATGAACCGGGGTTCAGCCTGTATCTGAGTGCACTGAGTACAGTGGCCAGCCGCGCTTCGCAGGAAGCAATGCTAACCACGCTGAATACCAGGATGAATGAGAATCAGGCGGCGGCCTCAATCATGGCGTCGCTGGCACTGTCGCCGCAGGGCAATACGCAAACCTTTGAACGCTTCTCCAATATGGTCGGCAACAGCCCGTTGGCGGCGTCGATGCCAGCCAATGTCGATCTGGCCAAAAGCGCCATGGTTCAGCGTATGGGTGTGGAAGACAGCACCACAGCCAACGCTTATGTCTCTGATCAATTGCTGGAACTCAGATCTGCGCCCGATACCTCGGCGACCCTTCATCATCTGACAGTGCTGGGAAATATGGGGCAATACCTGAGCTTCGGAGATTTGCACACTTATACCGAGCAATCCAATACCGACATTCGCCAGCGGGCTACCCATGCCCTGCGGTTTGTCCCCGGCTCAGATGCCACCGACTATTTGTTGCAGACGCTCAAAGATGACACGAATGTCACCACCCGCGAAGTGGCCGCCAATTCTCTCAGTTATCGCGCGCTGGACAACACGACTCTGGAGCAACTCCGACAGCAGATTGAGACTGAATCCAGCCAGCAGATCAAAGACAGATTGCAGGACATAGTCGATAAAAATGCACAAGAACCGAGTGAAATAGCTCAGTAGATCCCAGTATCAGCAGCCCTCGACTTCAGTCGCTCTCGGTATCAACCAGAGGCAACTGAACCGTACCTTTTGCGTGTAGTGGCAAAAAAACACTCTTTTCTGCGCCACTACACGCAGCAGGCTGGACGGGATTTCATGGCGTGCTAGATACGCCAACTAAGCCGGATAATACTTACGCTTCATTTTCAGCGCGACATTCACCAAGGCAATCAAAACCGGTACTTCCACCAATGGGCCAATTACACCGACAAAAGCCTGATCGGAATTCAGGCCAAAAACCGCAATCGACACCGCAATAGCCAGCTCAAAATTGTTGCCTGATGAGGTAAAAGCAATCGAGGTATTCTGATCGTAAGGCAAGCCCATTTTTTTGCCGATAAAGAAACTGGCAAAAAACATGATCAAGAAATAAATCACCAGCGGTATCGCTACCTGTACGACATCCATTGGCAGCTCAATGATCATTTCGCCTTTCAGGCTGAACATCAGCACTATGGTCGCCAGCAAAGCAATTAAGGTGATCGGCGAAATGCGCGGGATAAAGACCTGGTTGTACCAATCCTCGCCCTTAGCGGCGACCAGCCATTTGCGGCTCAGAAAGCCCGCAAGGAAAGGTATGCCAAGATAAATCAATACACTCTCAGCGATGTCGATAATGGTAATATCAACCGCAAATCCCTGCAGCCCGAACATGGGTGGCAGTACCGTAATAAACAGCCAGGCCATCAAGCTATAAGTGAAAATCTGGAACACGCTGTTCAGGGCAACCAGGGTCGCCCCGTACTCTTTGTTGCCGCCACTGATATCATTCCATACCAGCACCATAGCAATGCAACGTGCCAGACCAATCAAAATCAGCCCAACCATGTATCCCGGCTGATCACGCAGGAAAATCACCGCGAGTGAAAACATCAGAATCGGGCCGATAATCCAGTTCATGATCAGCGACAGGGTGATGGCACGCTTATCCCGGGTCACCTCACCCAGCAAGCTGTAGTTCACCTTCGCCAACGGCGGGTACATCATCAGAATCAAGCCAATCGCCAGCGGAATATTGGTGCTTCCCACTGACATCGATTCATTCCATTGCGCCACCTCAGGAAAAGCCACCCCCAGGCCGACACCTGCCGCCATGGCTAAAAAAATCCAGACGGTTAAATACCTGTCCAGAAAACGCATTTTATGGGATACAGCCACATCCGCGCAGGCTTGTGTATTTGTCATGCTAGATTCTCTATCTCAATTAGATGCTTCGCTGATTAACACGTTCAGATAACTTTTCAGCACTCTCTACACGCTCAGAATAGCGGTCAACAAGCCAATTCTTATTGTCGCGGAGCAATAAGGTAAACTTAAATAATTCTTCCACCACATCGACGATGCGCCGATAGTAGGCGGACGGTTTCATTCTGCCATCCTCTTCAAACTCCATGTATGCCTTCGCCACCGAAGACTGGTTGGGAATCGTAAACATCCGCATCCATCGGCCCAAAATGCGCATCTGGTTTACCGCGTTAAACGACTGGGAGCCTCCTGAAACCTGCATCACTGCAAGCGTTTTACCTTGTGTTGGCCTGACGGAGCCAATACTCAGCGGTATCCAGTCGATTTGGCTTTTCATAATGCTTGTCATCGCACCGTGCCGCTCCGGTGAGCACCATACCTGGCCTTCCGACCACATCATTAACTCCCGCAGTTCTGCCACCTTAGGATGAGACACCTCGCAGGTATCAGGCTGAGGCAGGCCAGCAGGATTAAAAATGCGTACTTCCGCGCCCATGGCGGTGAGCAACCGAGCAGATTCCTCTATCACTAAGCGGCTATAGGATCGCTCGCGGAGTGAGCCGTACAGCAGCAGAATTCGCGGTGGGTGCGTGGCATACTGACGGCAAAGCATATCGGTCTCCGGAATGTGAAATTCATCCGTTTCTATATTTGGCAACAGTTCTGGCACCTCAGGCATAATAACCTCCTAAAAATCACATAGGTTTGCAGAAAGCGAATGCAGTTCTGCCGTAATCAGCGCTTGATTGTTTTTCAGTGTGTGGTTCAAAACCTCCTGCATCCATACAGGGAGTTCGTCATTCAGCCGGTAATACACCCACTTGCCACGACGTTGATCGCTGACCAGACCATTCTTCCGGAGTTCAGCCAGATGGCGAGACACTTTAGGCTGGCTCAGATCCAGCGAAGACATCAGGTCGCACACACATAACTCGCCCTTGGACATCAGCAACAACAATGATTTAAGCCGAGTTTCCTCGGCCAGTGATTTGTAAAACGTTAATGCGTCACACATGGCTCTATCATATATGAAATTTCGAATATGATGAGATTATTGGGTTACGGCCCGCAAGTCAATACTGTTTGAGGGGCTAGCAAGGAGCAGTACTTTCCTCTGCTTGCATTAGGTAAGAAAGCCGATGGGCGGCAACTCTCATGTCTGTAGCCGGGTAAGCTCGGTGTCCGCCATCAATGCAAATATTACCCTTCAGCCATCGATGACCGACTGATACCACCGAGCCTTTTCTCCAACAGCTCTGAAGCTAAATCAATGAAATACCTCAGCTTTGGTGGCATAAATTGTTGTCGGGGATAAACAATATGAATCGGATCAGCCTTTGCGTGCCATTCAGGTAGAATACGCACTAACTTGCCTGCCTGACCCGTATTTTCATACAAATACGTCGGTAATAACGCAATGCCCTCGCCGGCAATCGCCATGGCATGCATGAGCCCGACATCATTCACCACGACGGTACCGGGCATAGGGACAGTGACGCTGTTGCTCTGGTTGTACAGTGTCCAGGATGCTTTACCTAATGCGCTGAATTGCAGGCACGAATAATGACGAAGATCCTGAGGGTTTTCGGGGGGTCAATTGTTTCTAAAAATGCCGGACTCGCAAAGGGTGCCCAGCATGCCGTTCCGACTTTTTTTGCTACTAAGGTTGAGTCGGCCAGCGATCCCGTCCTGATCGCAACGTCAATACCTTCTGCAATCAGATCGACATACCGGTTCATTAAGACCAATTCCAGGGTGACTTTCGGGCAATGCTGCCTCATTGTCGAAATGATCTCAGACAGAATATGATCACCGAGATCGGCCGGTGCCGTAATACACAAGCGACCCGCCGGTTCCGCCACCGACTCCACGACTGCCGATTCTGCATCAAGGATATGATGCAGCCCTTTCGCGGCATGCTTAAAGTAAATTTCCCCCGCCTCGGTTAATTGCAATTTTCGGGTTGTGCGTTGCAACAGTGTCACGCCGAGCCGCTTTTCAAGCCGCGCAACACGCGTACTGATGGTTGATGTCGGCGAGCCAATCAGCCTTGCTGCTGCACTAAAGCTTCCGGATTCAACAACCTTCACGAAGACTGCGGTTTCATTAAAGTCCATTGTTCATCTCATTGAAAAGTGTTTTTGAATTTTACTACCTAATAAAAGAACTGAGTATCAACTACATTAAGATTCATGCAATCTTGAGGAGTTGAATGATGAAAAAGCTTTCGTTTATTAAAAAAAGTAACGGTAATCATTGGGTCGGAGATGGTTTTCCGGTACGGGGTATTTTTTCTTATGCCGATATTGCACAAGAAATGTCGCCATTTTTATTAATGGACTACGCCGGACCCGCTTATTTTCCACCCACAACAAACAAACTGGGTGTGGGCCAGCATCCGCATCGCGGTTTTGAGACCGTCACCATCGTTTATGACGGCGGCGTATCACACCGTGACTCTTCCGGTGCCGGTGGCACGATCGAGCCTGGTGATGTTCAGTGGATGACTGCCGCTTCAGGGATCATCCATGAAGAATATCATAGCCCTGCGTTTGCTCAGTCTGGCGGGGCCTTCGAAATGGTCCAGCTGTGGGTGAACTTACCGGCAAAAGATAAGATGACATCGCCTTCCTATCAGGGAATTACCAACGCGGAGATACCTGAAGCCTCTCTGCCAGACGATGCCGGTATCGCTCGCATCATTGCCGGTTCCTATGAACACACTACCGGGCCAGCCAGCACATTTACCCCGATGAATGTTTGGGATTTGCGTTTAAAAGCCAATCATCACGTTTCCTTTCAACTGCCGGAAGGACATACCACTGCGCTTTTCATTCTGAAAGGTAAGGTCAAGATTGAGGACAAACATCTTGTTCATGAAGCTGAACTCGCAGTCATGGAACGTGAAGGAGACGTTTTTAGCTTCAGTGTAGAAGAAGAGACAACTGCGCTGTTACTGAATGGCGCGCCATTAAACGAGCCTGTTGTCGGTCACGGCCCTTTTGTAATGAACACCCGTGAAGAAATTTCACAGGCAATCTTTGATTACAACAACGGCCAATTTGGAAAAATCAGCTAAATAAAGCACTTACTGAGGAATTAATAATGAGCTCTCCAGCTAATTTCGGAAATACAAAACCAACAATCGATCCCGCCGATAGCGTAATGCTACTGATTGATCACCAAAGTGGTCTGTTCCAAACCGTCGGTGACATGCCTATGCCAGAACTACGCCAACGGGCTGCTGCCTTAGCGAAAATGGCTACTTTGTCAGAGCTTCCTGTCATTACAACAGCGTCCGTACCTCAGGGGCCTAATGGTCCGTTGATTCCAGAGATACATGAAAACGCTCCGCATGCTCAATATGTGGCTAGAAAAGGTGAAATTAATGCGTGGGACAACCCTGACTTTGTCAATGCTGTAAAAGCTACAGGGCGAAAAACACTCATTATTGCCGGCACGATTACCAGTGTATGTATGGCATTTCCCGCTATCAGTGCTGTCTACGATGGCTATAAGGTTTTTGCGGTTGTGGATGCCTCGGGTACCTACTCGAAAATGGCCCAAGAGATCACACTTGCCAGAGTGGTACAAGCTGGTGTGGTTCCTATGGATACCGCCGCTGTTGCATCTGAACTACAAGGCACTTGGAATCGTGAAGATGCGATGGAATGGGCGGCAATTTATACCAAGATTTTCCCGGCCTACCAACTCCTGATTGAGAGCTATGGTAAAGCGCAAGATGTTGTGAAAAATAATGAAACGTTAGACTCACAACGATAACGTCTCCTTTCAAGGTGATGATTCTGTACAAGACATCGCGTTGAAAAAGAGGGGCATTCATGCCCCTGCGGTGTATGGCTGGCTCTGATGAATGCCATCTGAGCCAGCCATTTTTTGGTGTCTGCGCGATGGGCAGAAAACCGCTACCTGCGTGCGAATTCCCCTGCTTCCAGTATTTTTAAACGCCCGGCTTCATGATCAGCCGCCAGTTTGGTATCCAGATCTTTGGCATATGTAAAGCAAGGCCGTGCAGTGACCCGCGCCAGATACTGAGTAATCACAGGATCTGGCTCAACCGATCCAAATGCCGTGCAATATTTCAGTGCTGTTGCCCATAACAGATCAGCCGCCGTAAAACGCTCTCCCAGCAAATAAGGGCCTGCCCTGAGTTGCTCAATGAGTATCCCGAGCACAGTGTCGTAGTCTCCGTAAGGGCTGACCTTTTGCTCATTGGGCACCCACCCCATGGCTTTGTCGCAAACAGCGGGTTCAAAGCAGGCGGAGTAATAGAGCATCCAACGCAAATAGGGACCACGCAGCGGATCGCTCAGGCCGGGAGCCAGGCCGCCGGAGGAAAATAAGTCAGCCAGATACAGATAGATTGCTACCTGATCAGTAATCAAGGCACCGTCATCAAGTAAAGCCGGTACCTTCCCCAGCGGGTTAATCGCCAGATAGGCCGGTTGTCTGTTCTCCTCCACCAGCATATTCAGCGCATTCAGTTTAAAAGGCACATTCAGCTCGTTAAGCAGGATCAGAACGCTGGACGAGCGCGTATGCGGTGAATGGAAGAATACCAGTTCGTTACCAAGTGCTTTATCGGACATTGTTATTTCCTGTTGTTGTTATCAGTCCGGGTCACTATATTGGCCATACCTGTCAGATTTTGTCAGGTTTAAAAACGATCCTGACTCTTTCTGATTTCTTTCTTTAACGGTGGAAAAGCTGATGCGCGCCAGTCGACTCCTGACCATTCTGATGACCCTGCAATCCCGCGAGCAAGTCAGTGCAGCAGAGCTCGCCCGCGACTGTCAGGTTTCTGTCCGCAGTATCTACCGCGACATCGACAGCCTGAGTGCGCTGGGTATCCCTGTATACAGCGAACAGGGCGTCAATGGGGGTTACCGGTTGCTGGAAGGCTACCGAACACAGCTCAATGGTTTCTCTAAACAGGAAATCGAAACACTTTTCATGCTCGGTTTGTCCGGCCCGATGCAGGAACTGGGACTCGCGCCCGCCATGTCGGAAGCCAGACTGAAGTTACTGGCTGCCATTCCGGTCAGTCTCCGCACTCACGCCGAACGATTTCAGTCCAGTTTTCTACTGGATACCCCAGGCTGGTTTACAGAAAAGGAAACCGTTGGCGACCTGCCGCAGCTGTTCAACGCAATCTGGCAGAAAAACCAGATCAAGTTTGATTATCAAAGCTGGCGGGGCAGCAGCCAGCGGGTCGTGAATCCGCTGGGTATGGTGTTAAAGGCTGGCACCTGGTATTTGGTGGCTCAGTCTCAGATGCAGGTCAAAACTTACCGGGTTGCCCGCATTCAGGATCTGAGTATCCTGAATCACTCTTTTGAATCACCGATGCCCTTTGACTTATCCGCATACTGGCAGCAAAGCACCCGCCAGATGGAGACTGAACTCTACCCCTACACAGCAGAGATCAAACTCACCGCCAAAGGGCTCAAGATGTTACATAGCCTGAGTCCCCCTTATGTCCGGCAACACACACAAATTACTCACACAGATAATACGGGCTGGACAAGCGTCACCTTACCCTCAGGCAAAACCGAACAGGCGGTGGTGGAAATGCTGAGATTCGGACCGGAAGTTCAGGTTATCCAGCCTGAAGCGTTGCGCCAGGCAATGAAAGACGTCATAGAAGTGATGGGGCAATATTATGACGAGTCACGCACTGATTGACTGGAATCACCCGTAATTTGCCTCACCAGATAGCGCATCACTGACCTTATCTTCTGCCTGACGCGTACAGCCCGACCAGTCTGGACAGTAAGATCACGGTATAAAGCACACCGATGACGGCTTCGAGCGATGCAACAGCCTGAGCATAAAATCCCACTGGCGTTATATCACCATACCCCAGGGTGGTCAGCGTGATATAACTGTAATACACCATCTGCTGCCAGTTGATTATTGCGCCAGAGCTCACGATAAACGAACCGGGAGCAACCCATTCAATCAGTGCAAAAATGGCGGCAAACCCTGAGCCAATCACAAGATATAAAGAGGTCGCTGAAAGTACCACATCGGCCATCACGGTACGGGCGCGAAATGTATACAATGCCAGTACCACGACCATCGCGAGATGATAGACAATTGAAGTGAGAAAAACAGCCAGCGCCGCTGACTGGCTCGGAAGGTAAGAATTGTTCAAACCCGCCATCAGAACGGCCAGACCACTTACAGCGACAAAGCCCCGCAACCAGACATCGCCGGTTAGCGCCCATGTCGCAGCAACGAAAATAACAGCGTAAAAACAATAAAACACGGCAGGCCATATCCCGCCTGCCACCGACAGCGGATAGGTCAGGTTGTGCAAAAGGATGGCGCATAGCAGGGTCAGGTTGACGGCCACACCCCGAGTTGCAGCCAGCGGTTGCCCCGTCATGCCCGATTGCCCTCCCTCCCGAATCGGGCAAGTGATAAGAGAATGCCCAACACACCAGTGCCGAGCCAGAGCCCCAGCCAATGGAAAGAAAAGGCCAGCCAGCTCCAGAGGACAAGCGCTACAACAGCAATCAGGTAAGCAAACGGCATTTTCTTCGCTATGGTCCGGCGAAACATAGCGCTGCCGAACAGAAAAATCGACGGGCCGGCAGCAGCCGCCGTCACAACCGGCAGATGGACCGGCTCCAGGGGGTGATCGACAATGAGTTCAATCGCAACCGCTGTCACTATTGCACCACCCACCATAATGCCATGCGCATAAGCCAGACTGGCTCTGGCTAGCTTAGTATGATCAGCTTCCTGCAGAAAACGATGCTCCCCCGCTTCCGTCAGGTGCACAAAATATATCCACCACAGCGTGACAATCAGAAAAAAGCCCACAGTAGCCGCAGCCAGCGTGTCAGCATGCAGCGCATTTCCCACTAACAACCCACCCAACAACAGGATGGATTCACCCAATGCAATAATGAACACCTGCTGATTCCGCTCCAGCAGATGTAATCCGCGCAACGGCCAGCTTTCCATTGGCGTCGCCCCTTTACCGGGCAACCAGAACCCCACGTATGGAGCGGCGTAGTCAATCACCACAGCCAGCATCCAGCACCCTAATCGGAGTTCAGGCAGCCAAACGCCTGCCATCCAGAAAAGGCCGGATATTCCACTCCAGGCACCAAGCTGAGCGTAGTTCTGCCCCATCCTTTCGCCCCGGAAAACAAGCGCCATATATCCGGCACGGGTCAAGGCCATCACCACGTAAGCACCGGCAAAGAGCCCAGCCCTTGAAGAAAACGCCAGAGGCATAGCAATCGCCATCAGCAATGCACAGGCCATCAGCACAACCATCAGCATCCGGCCGCGGGCGTGATCCGGATCCAGCCAGTTAGTGGCCCATGCGGTATAGTTCCAGGACCACCATACCGCGGCAAACAGCGTTAAAGCCTCCAGTGCCCCCAGCCAGGAACTGTGTGCCAGCAAGAAGTGCGAGAGCTGAATAATCGTGAACACATACACCAAATCGAAAAACAACTCGATATTGGTCACATGGGGATGCTCGTCTGTCGCCAGCTGGCGCAACGCGGCTTTTGGAGCAAGCTTCAGAATCATGGACTGTATCATCTGCCTTCCCGGAAAATACCTCATCTCAGTGCCTTTCACCTGAGCCAGTGAACGGCACAGGCAATCACTTATCCGCGATGCTTTGCCAACAGCCAGGCAATGACGGCCGGTATGGCAAATACCACAGCAAAAATAGGCAATTCCTCTGCCAGGCTGTATCCCGCATCAACAACCCCCACCCAGAGATTCACAGCGGCACAAATCAGCCAGGCCAGCAGAAACGGTTTCAGAAATCGTGCAAAAGGCTGCCCGGTGAACCAGGACACCACAAAGAACAGTCCGAGTAGCAGCAAGCCCCCGCCAATGACATAGATCGTATGCATTCAATGCTCCTGTTTCTGGCTCTTCTTTCAGGAAAAGGGGTCCAGCATCGCATCAATGTCTTTACCCTGATACGGCGGATAAACGTCGACACTGATGTCTGCTGGTGACAGCAACAAAGATTTAGCATTGCTCAGCGCATCAAATCCCGCCTTGCCGTAGTATTTTCCCATCCCAGACGAACCCACACCGCCAAAGGGTAAAGCGCTAATCCAACAGTGCAGGTTGACCAGATTCACACAACCGCCACCAAACGAGAGTGAGTGCAGAAATCGCTCAATGGTGGCTTCATCACGGCTGAAAATATAAGCGGCAAGCGGTTTTTCAAAGGTTTTCAGCCGAGTGATTACGTCTTGTATATCACTATAGCGGAGTATGGGCAGCACAGGTCCGAAGACCTCCTGCTGCATAGCAGGATCCGTCCAGTCAGACGGGTACAGTAAGGTCGGTTCGACATAGCAGGCAGAGACATCAGCACGCCCCCCCAATACGGTCTTCTTCGGCACTATGTATGAAGCCACCCTGGCCGTATCCTTTTCACTGATCATTCTTGCAAAGTCGGGACTTTGTGACGGATCGGCACCATACATTCGGGTCACCGAAGCGGACAGTTTTTCAACAAAAGCATCCGCAACAGACGTATGCACACAAACAAAACCGGGAGCAATACACCATTGCCCCGATATCGCATTGTGCCCCCATGCAATGGCATTGGCTGCACGGTCAAGATCCGCTGTTTCATCAACCACTGTCGGATTTTGTCCTCCCAGCTCCAGAATAACTGGCGTCAAATGTTCTGCGGCAGCTCGCATCACGACTTTGCCCACCGACGCGCTGCCGGTAAAGAAAATGAAATCAAAAGGTAATTCAAGCAGAGCTGAGATTTCCTGACGGCCACCAGTGACAACAGCAACATCTTCAGGTGCAAAGTACTGCGGGATCAACTCGGCAAATAATGCCGCAGTTGCGGGGGTGGTATTTGCTGGTTTCAGAATAACAGGATTCCCAGCAGCCAATGCAGCAACAGCCGGATCAAGCAATAAGAGTATCGGTGCATTGAACGGGCCAACCACCAAGGTGACACCGTAAGGCTCCTTCCGTACCTCACCACGCAAGCCACGTTTTGCTAGTCCGTCGGGTATCATCACCGCTTCCGGCGCCATCAGCAGATCGAGATTGTCACGGTAAAATGCAATGTTGCCCATAGGCACAGTGATCTCGAATAACTGTTCAAAAGGCGGTTTTCCGAAGTCTTGATGAAGCGCAGCACACCACCGTTTCTGGTGATCAAGCAACATGCGCTCCATTCGGGCCAACTGATCTAGCCTCCAGTCCCGCGATTTCGTCCGGTCTGTCATAAATGCCGCTTTCTGGCGATCAAAAACGGCTTGAAATGCGTGGCTCATATGACGCCTCCTCACAGGTGTCCCGGCCAGATAAACAGCGGGCTTGATTTTCCGAGCTTGCCCGCTGCCGGTCATGGTTTATTTCGTGGTATAGCCACCATTGACCAAAATCGTCTGACCTGTCATCCACCACCCGTCTGAGACCATGAATACGATCCAGGGAGCAATATCTTCGATATCAGTCAGACCGGTTTTTGAGAATGGCGAAAGTGCCGCAGCCGTTTTATGGTATTCAACCGCTTCTTTCTCTTCTGCCGGATAAAAGAAAGGCGTATCCATCGGGCCAGGACCGATCGCCGTTACTGAAATTCCTCTCGCCCCAAACTCTTTCGACGCCGAGCGGGTAAAGTGCTCGACAGGAGCTTTCAAACCTTCATAAGCCGCATAGAAAGGCGTATAAGCACCAAGCAGTGACGTGACAATCGTGCAGATTTTGCCGTTATCGTTCACATGATTTCCTGCTTCTTTAAGGAAGAAAAAGGCCGTTTTCACATTGACTGCGCAAGATTGATCAAAGACAGCTTCAGTTACCTCCATGATCGGTTGTTTCACAACCATACCTACAGTATTAATTGCAATGTCAGGTCGCCCCACAGAAGCAACAACATCGTTGAACAGTTTCTCCATTGCCGCCGCCTTGGTTAAATCGGCCTGAAACGCGACAGCTTCGGCGCCGGTAGCCCGGACGGCCGCAACGGTTTCCTCTGCAGCAGCTTGGGTCGCATCGCTGTTATAGTGAATAGCCACAGCTTTCGCGCCTTGCCGGGCAAATTCGCGAGCCAGTAATCCCCCCAGGTTTTTCGCCCCGCCCGCAATCAGCACAACTTTACCTTCAATACTATTTCTAGACATGCTCTCTCTCCCTATATCCATTTTCATAACAGCACTGAATGACTATAGTGAGTGTTCTACACTAGATAAATCCGAATTCCTGACAGAACCTGTCAGCGTTTACGAACAATGGCAGAGACAAGATGGACAGAATCCAGCAAATAGAAGTTTTTATTCAGGTCTTGGAAAGTGGCAGTTTCACCAAAGCTGCGGAAGCGTTAAATATGCCAAGATCGACGGTTTCGACTGTGATACAAACATTAGAAAACCGGCTGGGTGTTCAGTTATTACACCGTACCACACGCAAACTGACGCCAACTCAGGACGGGCTTCGCTATCAGGACACAGCCAGCCATGTTGTGCAGACATTTAACGCTTCGGAACGAATGTTTCATACTGCCCCCCATCAGGTACAAGGACGACTGCGTATCGACATGCCCAGCCGGATTGCCCGACGTATCGTGATCCCTGCTCTCCCTGATTTTTTATCCCGGTACCCCAGGATTAACATCGAACTCAGCATGAAAGACCGGCTGGCTGATCTGGTGGCTGAAGGGGTTGATTGTGTTATCCGGGTCGGTGAATTATCCGATTCAGAGCTGATATGCAAAAAACTCGGCGATCTGGCAGTCATTTACTGTGCCAGTCCGGCGTACTTAGCTAAATTTGGCATTCCGGCCAACATGGAAGCCTTAAGTCAGCACCATCTCATCCATTACGCCATCCAGATGCCAGCCCAGCAGGCAAGTCTTGAATACCATTCAGATGGGGAAACTGTCTCGGTGCCCATGCAAAGCCGGGTCACAGTTGACAATGCAGAAGCCTATATCGCCAGCGCTTTAGCTGGCATAGGCATTATTGAAATCCCAAAATATGATGTACTGCATTTATTAGAAAACAATACATTGCAGGAGGTCTTGCCCGACTACCAACCCAGCCCCATCCCGCTTTCGTTCCTGTATCCAAGCCGGAAAAACCTCTCTTTACGGGTCAATGTACTTCAGGAATGGATCAGCCAGCTGCTGACGGAAGCCTGTCTGATCAGTGAAGAAAACCAAGCCCGGCATCGCTGCTCATACTGAGGTGCTGCACGCTTCACTGGCACAGGCGAGCAACCATTGTTTAAAATTAATTTGCGCTTGGCTCTCTTTCTGCGCATGCAGCCTGGTGAGCCAGTAAGACCCCTTATGCAGATAAAGATCAAACGGCTGCACCAGCTTTTCTTCCATCAACAGCCTTTCAAACATGACAGGTGGGGCCAGTGCCACACCATAGCCCTGAATTGCCGCTTCGATCATGGCGATTGAAGAATCGAACACTATGGCACTCAGTTTCGCTTTTGGCACTGCCACTTTGGCTTCATTCAGCCACAGTTGCCATTCATCGGGTTGGTAGGAGCGCAATAAGGTGTAGTTCAACACATCTCTCGGCGAGGCCAATGCCTGGCCGATTCCCGGTGGACACAGGACAGTAAACGGCGCGGGAAAAAGCTCAGTCGCCTCCGTGGCATGCCAGCTGCCTTTCCCGAAACGGATCAGATAATCCAGACCTTCAGCGACCGGATCGGCCGTGTTGTTATTGGTTGAGATGCGCAGGTCAATCAGGGGATACCGTGCCTGAAAATCAGCAATTCGGGGAAGCAGCCAGTTCACCGCGAATGTACCGACCACACCCACAGAGACCACTTCCCGGTGGATACCCTGCGCCAGCATGTCCAGAGCTTCAGACAGATTGTCGAACGCCCCTTGCACCACAGGCAGCAGCATCATGCCTTCTTCTGATAAATTTAACCCCCGGGACTGACGTATAAATAAAGACACGCCCAGCTGGGACTCCAGCATTTTCACCTGCTGACTGACTGCAGCCTGAGTCACGCACAGCTCAACCGCTGCCTTGGTAAAATTCAGATGTTTTGCCGACACTAAGAAAGCACGAATCGCGTTCAGCGGCAGGTGGGTAATATTCATTCCTGTGACCTCAGACTTTCTGACCCTAGATTTTCTTATTGCTCTTATTAGATTTCGCACATTGTGCATCAAATTGACTCACTTTAATATCCGCCCTGTCTCCATGGGGGCCGATAATTAACATTCACCTTATACTCATTAAGAAGTCACAATGAAAAGCACCATCTGCAATACTCGATCATTGATACTCTTTGCTGCATTTCTGGCCTCAGCCGCATCACCTGCCTACAGTCAGACAACTGGGAAGGAAGCAACGCTCCGCAAGGCCGTGGATCAGCAAGCTGAACGATTAATGGACACCTACCAGATTCCGGGTATAACCTTTGGCATCACTATCAAAGGCAAAACCTATTACTATAACTATGGGCTGGCAGATGTTCAGCAACAGCAGCCCGTGTCGGAGAACACTATTTTTGAACTGGGTTCGGTCAGTAAAACCTTTGCCGCGACGCTGGCCAGCTATGCCCAACAGCAAGGAAAACTATCGTTCGACGATCAGGTGTCGAAGTATTTACCGGCGCTAAAAGGCAGTACGATTGGAAACACGCCGTTAATTCAGTTAGCCACTTACTCGGCTGGAGGGTTGCCGCTTCAGTTCCCTGACAGCGTCACGAACCACACGAGCATGCTGAACTATTATCGCCATTGGCAGCCTGCCTTTCCGGCAGGTACTCACAGGCTGTACTCTAATCCGAGCATTGGCCTGTTTGGCTATCTCGCCGCTCAGAGTATGGGGGATGCCTACCCGGCGCTGATGGAAAATCTCATCCTGCCGGAACTCGGGATGTCCAGCACCTTTGTCAATGTGCCGGAAGATAAAATGCACGAATACGCCTTTGGCTACAACGCTGCTGGCGACGCTGTCAGAGTCAATCCCGGTGTTCTGGATGCTGAAGCCTACGGTGTTAAATCGACCAGTGCGGATATGGTGCGCTATATCGAAGCCAATATCGGGACAGTTTCTGTCCAGCCTCTGATGAAGCAAGCGCTGGCAAATACCAAGACAGGTTACTATCGGTCCAGCACCCTGACGCAAGGGCTGGCCTGGGAAATGTATGATTATCCGGCATCACTGAACACCTTGCTGGCGGGAAATTCCACTGAGACCATTCTCAACCCGATGCCTATTGATGCAATCGCGTCACCCAAACCTCTGCCAGAGAACATCTGGGTGAACAAAACGGGTTCAACCGGCGGATTCGGCGCTTATGTCGCCTATATACCTGCCGAGCAAACCGGCATCGTGATTCTGGCCAACAAGAATTATCCCAACGGCGAACGCATCAAAGCCGCCTATGCGATTTTGAATGCTGCCCTGAAATAATCCGTCAACACTTTCACGTCGATTTCCGTGTGCTCCGCTGTCAGTCAATCCGACAGTGAACACACGGATTTCTTCTTAACTGTTAGCGCAGCGATTAACCGCAACGTCTGGCACCTTTTGATGAATTCTGGTATTCATCCAATAAAAACTAACATACCAATACCTTTTTCTGCTGAAATGCAGTGGAAACATCCTTCCATTCATAACGATGCTGATAACACGCTCTTGCATTCTCTGCGTTGTTTGCCTCAATTAATACAGGCGCTAATACAAACCCCTGCCTGAATAAGCTAAAGATGATATCCGATGCGTTTTCTGCATGGATCTCTTCAAAAACCAGCACTTCTTCTTTCACCAGCACACAATATTGCATATAAAACCCATTCATCAGTGTTCGATATCAGAATTATCTACGTTTATGCTATAGTGCATAGTGATTTTATTTTAATGGCGATAACTTAAAGTTATGAAGGTTAATCCAAAACATTTACGCTCTATTGAAATCCTTGCAAAAGTGAAGAGCTTCAGGGTTGCATCACAGATACTTTGTATTTCTCAACCTGCACTGTCAAAACAGATTAAAAATTTTGAAGATGCCTATGAGATTGAAATGTTTGTCAGAGATAGCCAGGGCGTGGTCCTGTCAGATACAGGTAAACTCGTCATTAATGAAATCACAGCGTTAAATCGGCATATTAAGAAAACAGATGAATTGATATCCAGCATCTCACAGAATAACCTGACACCTTTATCTATTGGTTTTGGTAAATCAAGTAATGACTTCCTGCCGGTTTTTATTCGTGACTTCCAGAAGAAACACAGTAACATTTCTATTTCCCTGTCAGATATATGCTCACAAGATCAAGAAGATCAATTACTTTCAGGTTCCTTAGACATTGGCTTCATGAGAAAACCAGCCTCGCAGTCACTCGGCAGTATTCGTGTTTCAAGTGATGAATTTGTTCTAGCTGTTTCAAAAAGCCAGTATGACAGTGATCATATTGACTTCTATTTACAGAAATATAATTTGCTGATGATGAGTAATCACAGTAAATCTCAGATCAATTTGAATACTATGTCTCTGTTAAAAAACAGAACATACAAGATCACCAATATTTCAGCAGATTTGCAAACCATTATTACATTGATCTTATCCAATACAGGTGTTGCTATTTTACCGAAAAAATCAATTCTCGGAATTTATGACGCCATTCAATTAATCCCGTTTCCAAAAGAAACAAGCTGGGATATTCATATGGTATGGAATCCAAACAGGCTATCCCGATCGGTCGAGCTTTTCATTGAGCACGTCAAAGACCAAATATCAACACCTGCTTCTGCATAACGCCAGAAATGTATGATGTATTGTCCTACCTTGTTGAAACTCGCGCCATGCATAGTGAACCCTGGCAGTCAGATGAGTAGCAATACTTAAAGCATCAGCCGTGAGCGCTGGTGTTGATATTCAGGATCACTACCCATCGACAGTAAGATACCTTTAGCAATATACCTTTGATAATACTGCCATCAATCTAAGAGGAGGTCTTCTTTGGTACCTCAGCAAGCATAAAGGTTAACTCATCCACTGAGCCGACCGGATAGGACAACATTTCTTCAGCATGGATAACCTGACCAGTTTGCTCTGAAACAAACCTGGCGAGCTGTTCTGGCTGAATCTGCCCATCGACTGTCCTTAGCCTGTTCAGTTCTTCTTCATTTAAAGTTTTGGCTGTTCCCGGCAAGTAAATCGTGCCGTAATACAAATCCACCCCGAAAGCGATCAACCCGGGCACAACAAATAAGAGCAAGCCCGCCGCATCCAAAACGGCAATAGCCGGATCCACCTGACCGCCCCGCTGACCTTTTCGTTCAGGGTGTAGCAACACACCGCACCCCGAAAGCTGAATCGTTAATATCACCGTCAAACTTAACCCCAACAACTGATGCTTCATTTGGTCTCCTTACCCCAGTCGGCTCGAAAAATGTGTTGTCACTTTTTTATGATGACTACGTCTAATTATGGCGATAAATGAGCAAGTTGCAGAAAATGTTGGGGATATTTGCCCATCAACGCCTGACCAATGTACTGGCTGGAATGCGTTAACCGTTTCCCGGCCAGCACAAATCACACTAGCCGATAGCCAGTTTGGTTTCAGGGTAGCGAATTTTTTTCTTTCTGGGGCTGGCTAAAAAGTATGCCAGCGTCAGTGGACCTAACCTGCCCATGAACATCACAAAGATAATGATAAATTCGCCAGCGACGGAAAGATTACCGGTTAGCCCTCTGGACAGGCCCACCGTTCCCAGCGCAGACACGGCTTCAAAGACAATATCCAGCATGGGCGCGTTTTCACTGAGTAACAGGGCAAAAATGGCCAGCCAGGTTACACCGGCAGAGATTAAGGTCAGCGCCAGCGCCTTGCTGATGGTTTCTTTGGTGATTTCGCGTTTAAACACATCAACCGCTTCATCGCGCCGTAAATAGGCGTATGTCGCTAGAATGAGCACGATAAAAGTCACCACTTTGATCCCGCTTGCCGTGCTTAGCGAACCGCCACCAATGAACATCAGCATGAGCAGAATCGAGGTAGTCGCATCTTCTAGCTGATCAATGGCCAGAGTATTGAAACCTGCCGTACGCGGCGTCACCGCCTGAAACCAGGATGCCAGCCACTTGCCGGATTCACTCAAAGGGGCCAGCGTATTCGGGTTGTCATACTCAATCAGATAAATGGCGATTAATGCCACCAGATTAATGATGACTGTGCCTGATATCATCATCCGGCTGTACACCGTCAGGCGTGACCAGCAGCGATGGCGCTTGAGATCCATCCAGACCGAAAAGCCCAGGCCGCCAATAATGAACAAGCCGGTAATCGTGATATTCACAACAGGATCATCCACATAGGGCATTAAACTGTCTGCACTTAACGCAAAACCGGCATTATTGAAGGCGCTGATGGTATAGAAAAACCCGTGAAACAAGCTCGTCTGCCAGCCTAACTCCTCCTGCCAGTACAGGGTTAACACAGCGATACCTATCAGTTCGACGACCAAAGCAAACCCCAGTACGGATTTGGCGGTGGTGGCCAGCGTCGATGAGTCGGTCTGGTTAAAGGCTTCCCGGGCGACCGTGCGTTCTAAAAAGCCGATTTTCCCACCCAGCGCAATTAAGGTCACTATCGCAAAGGTCATTAAACCAAGCCCTCCGCACTGAATAAGCAGGGCAATCACAGTTTGGCCAAATGGCGTAAACACAGTGCCGGTATCAACCACTACCAGTCCGGTGACCGTTACCGCCGAGGTTGCCGTAAACAGGCTTTGCACCCAGCTGATAGGCTCGTGAGTGGCAATGGGCAGTTTCAGCAGCCCGGCACCAATAAGAATTAACAGTAAAAAGCTGCCACTAAGTATGAAGGGCGGTGCGCCCAGCAGCTTTTTCCCCGCCTTGGGTTTACGCTCAATGGGAGAGACGGACGGATGCCACAACACCATGTTACACCAACCTTGGCGCGATATACTTCAGCTCCGCCCGGGTGCCACAGAGCAGGAGTATATCGTTTTCTTTAAGTAAGAAGTTCGCGTTAATGTCGGTGAACACATCCTGTTCCCGCTTAATCAGAACAGCCTGCACACTGCCTCTGGCATCGCCTAGCACCCGGGATACCGGTGCATCATGCAGCGCAGGTTTCACATGAATTTCCACCACGTATAAGCCATGCCCGATCGCCAGATAGTTATTGACCATAGGATAATTGAGCGACTGGGCAACGCGGATCCCCATCTCTTCTTCCGGATGAATAATGCGCTGTACACCCAGTTTCGACACTATGGTGTGATGCGCTTTGGTACTCGCTTTGACCCAGATTTCCTTCACCCCGAGGTTCTTCAGCGCCAAAGTACACAGCAGGCTCGATTGCATATCTTCGCCGATAGCCACCAGCACAGCTTCACTGTTTGCCAGGTCCAGTTCCCTTAACGCACTTTCATCGGAGGAGTCGCATATCACAGCTTGCGTGAGCTCTTCGACATACTTCTCGACAATCTTCGGGTCTCTGTCTACCCCTGTCACCGTGTGCCCTAGGTGGATCAATTCCAGGCTGGCAGCCACACCAAAGCGCCCTAAGCCAATGACTGTAAAATGTGCCATTACAATACCTTAGTTATTTTTTCCAAAAATGAAGGAGTAAGTTCGCCAATTCCGCAAAGCAAGCGAAATGGCAGAAATGTCAGCGATTAACCGCTATCGGATTGGCCAAGAACCAAACGATAACCCAGCCCGGATTCCGTTTTGATCAACTGTTGCTCGTCTGCACTGTCATTGAGTTTCTTGCGCAGCTGGCTGACCAAAATGCGCAGATAATGTGTGTCATCGCGATGGCTTTTACCCCAAATCACATCGAGCAGATACGATTGTTTCACCAGTTTGCCCGGTTGCAGAATAAGCTGTTCAACAAAGGCAAATTCCTTCTTTGTTAACGGTATTTCGTGACTGTCCAGCCAGAATTGATGGGTGCTTTTTACTATTTTCAGCCTGCCGCAGAGAATTTCATCATTGGTAACCTGATCATCGACCAAATCTCTGACCAGCACTTTGATACGCGCGATCAGCTCCTTGATGCCAAAGGGTTTGCTCAGATAATCGTTCGCTCCGGCTTCGAGTAAACGGATCTTTTCTTCTTCCTGATCGCGGGCAGTCAGAATCAGTACCGGGGTTTTATGTGTTTGCCGAAGGCTGGCCAAAAAAGCCGCGCCATCGCCATCAGGCAGACCGAGATCCAGAACGACCACATGAGGAGTATGGGCCTGAAAACACGCTGTGGCGGACTGAATACTGTCAGCCCCAAGATAGTCAAATCCCTCAGCGGCAAGCGAAATTCGAATAAAGGTGTGGATCTGAGGCTCGTCATCCACCACTAAAATTTTATAGCTCACGATTTTTCACCTTGAGGACTGCTTGAGGGCTGATCGATCGGTAAGCGGATTCGGATCAGGCATCCTTCCGACACAGGTACAGACTCAATCAGCCCCTGGTGGGCGGTAATAATGCCTTTCGCGACAGCCAGACCTAAGCCAGATCCTGAATCTGCCGTTTTCTTGGTAGCGCTTGAATAAAAGAGATCGAAGATCCGCGCCGCTTCATCGCTCTTGATGCCGACGCCTTTGTCCTGAATATCAATCACAATATAAGCCGATTCCTGAAACAGCGTGACCACCACGGATTGATGTTTTGGTGAAAAACGTAATGCATTATCCAATACATTAAACAGGGCTTGTTCAATAAGTACGCCGCTCACCAAAATGCGGGATAACTGGCCTTGTACCTGCACCCTGAACCTGTTCCTGGCTTCAGGTAATCGCAAAATAGCCTGATGGACAATATCAGCGAGGGACTCATCATTTCTGGTTATTTTCAGCGCGCCATGTTGCAGCTTGGTCGCTTGCAAAAGATTCTCAATATACTGATGCAAACGATGGCTTTCTGCTGTGGCGCTGTTAAGCAATTCACTTTTTTCACCCTCACTGAGTTTGGGCATATATTCATTAAGCGTTGTGAGCGTACCGATAATGGTCGCTAAAGGCGTTCTGAGATCATGGGAAACCGAGAGCAAAATACTGTTGCGCAGTTTGGCTTTTTTCAATTCATCCTGCTGGCGACGGTAATGCTCTGCAAGCTGGCTGGTTGTCAGTGCCACGATAATAAAAACAACCAGATTAATAATATCCTCCGCATGGAACATCTGAAGTGAATAACGGGGTGTGGTAAACAAGAAATTGAAACTCAAGGCTTCTATCACCGCGAAACCGTAAGCAAAACGCGCCGTACATTGTAACGCCACCACCACAACAGCAAGTTGTAAAATCAGCAGAACCGCTATCGTAGAGCCCAGCGCCAGATCAATCAGCCACGAGGCCAGCAGCGCACTCGCCAACACCATGAAAGAAAAAAGAAAATAGCTGTTTCGCCAGTGAGCAAACATAGTTCAGAGTCAATCAACAATCAGTGGGGACACTCTAGCAAATGGCCCCTGAGAGTTCGCGTAAAAAAAGCGTAAAAAGATCGCATTCAGGCTTAGCGATATTGTTTCTCGAAATACAGTGGATTTCGGTTCATAAGCAGAGCAGGTTCATTATTTAACGCGATGCTTTCCCCTTCTTGCGCAAGCCGTCACGCTTAATGAGCCAACTGAGCAGTATGATTCCCGCCAGAGCAGAGAATAAAGAAGCGGATAAAATACCAAGCTTTGCAACATCCACCAGCGCGGGACTCAAGGCCAGATGAGCAATAAACAGCGACATAGTGAACCCGATCCCGGCAAGCATCCCCCCTGCCGCAAGATAGAGCCAGGACAAATCAGGCGGCCGCACTGCCAGTTTGGTATACGTTGCCAGCCCGCTGAATAAAATAATACCGACGGGCTTGCCAATGACAAGACCGGCAAAAATAGCCATATACAACGAGCCGGACTGCTCTGAAAAAGAAATGACAACACCAGCATTGGCAAAGGCAAAAAGCGGCATGATGACAAAACCGACCCAGGGGTGCAGCAGCATTTCCAACCGCTCCAGCGGGGAAAGGGCCTCACGCGCCGCCGCTTCTGCGGTCTTTAAGATTTGGCGATCGTTCACATTCACATCATGCTGGTTTGCCAAAGGCAAGGGCACGACACATTCCATAATTGTCAACAAACGCTCTTCGTTGACCCACCGGCCTGTAGGCGTCATCAGCCCCAGGATCACGCCAGTGACAGTTGGATGCACGCCTGACGCATCTACCGCCAGCCAGATAAGGCCACCCATTAACGAATACACAGCGATACTGCGTATACCGAGCGCAGCCATGACCCTCACCGCAATAAACCCGATCACTGCAAGCCCAATATAATAAAAACTAATGTTTTCCCCGTAACCGACAGCCACGACTACAATGGCACCAATGTCATCAATAATCGCTAAAGAAAGCATAAATATCCGCAAACTTTTCGGAACGCGTGGCCCGAGTAAAATGAGGCAGGCAATAACAAAGGCGGTATCTGTCGCCATCACTATTCCCCAACCATTTTGCCCGGGCTGGCCCTGTAGAAAAGCCAGGTAAATTAATGCCGGAACCAGCATGCCACCGAGTGCCCCTGAAATAGACAGCATCGCTAAACGCGGGTTTTTTAATTCTCCCAGTACGATTTCACGTTTAAGTTCCAGTGCAACCAAGAAGAAAAACAATGTCATAAAAGCGTCATTGACCCATTCCTGAAGTGAACGCTCAAACTCGACTGACCCCAGTGTTATCCCTATGGATATGTCCCACAGGGACAGAAAAACCTCCCCCCAGGGGGAATTTGACAGGGCAAGAGCAACCAGAGTAAAGAAAAGCAGAACAGCACCAGCGGCAGCCTCAATGCGTAGAAATCGGGTTATCGGTTGCGTGATCCAATCGACATATTCTTTGGGCAGTTGAGTCGGATGCCCTCGCTCATGGGGCCGAAAAGCGGTTTTCTTCATGGGCTTTCCATCACAATGGGATCGCGTATAAGGAGTGTATCCTCTCAAGAAACTTAAATAAGTTACCCTAAGCGGACACTAGCAACGTGATATTGTCTGCTATCACCGCTCGGCAGACTTGCAGAGTCTTTGAAACTCATACAGACACACTGCCTGAGGCTAGTTCAACACATGGCATATCCCATATTCAGGTAAAACTACATAAAAAATAGGCTATGACCATATATGCTGCAATGTAGGCAGGAAACAGCGTTAAAGCTGAGGCGCGAACATCCGGACCGGTTGCAGGCGCTCCCGGCGCCGACAACCTGACAATTGTTCCTGAATTATCCCCTAAGTTTGTGAAGCATTGGATTCAAGTATGTTGACTAAAACGATTGGAGAAATTAGCGAATGGCATTCTGATAAGTAAAATTATTTTGAAGTTTGCAGCGTTTCTATCGCACTGTCATTGGCCTAATGACAGTGCACTGTGCCGGTACGATTATCCTTATGGCAGCACTGACCGGGTGGTGAGCTCTTTCGACAACCGCCGCCATGAGCCATTACCGTATTACTCACGAACAGGGTAACCAACAACAAAATTAGCACTCTCATTGTATTATCCTTATTATTCCAGTTGAATTTCGCAAACTCATTACCTGTTGAAGGTAAGCACAACAAGTTTAGTGGTAACAAAAACAACAATAAGCAACCAGAGTCACAAAATGAAATCAACGAAAGTAAGTGGATAAACAGAAAAATCCAACTCCCATATTAATAATCAGAACTCAGCATGCGTGCCCGCTCACCAACAGCCCTTTATTCTGAAGAACAAGATCACTCAGAAAATCGGCAACAAGCCGTACTCTTCTGGAGTGTGCCAGATCGGAATGAATCGCCAGCCAAATCGGCTGACTACACCCTATATCACTCTGGACACAAGTCAGTCCCTGCTTTTGAGCAATAAAATGAGGGAGAACGGCTATCCCCGCTCCAGCTTGAACCGCTGTTACCTGAGATGACATGCTGGTGGTGGTCAGGCGACAAGGCTTTCCACGCAACCTTTTTTCTAACCACTGTGCCGCCGGAAGGTGCTGCTGGCTCTCAGACCAGCCAATAAACTCATTATCTTCAAACGACTCACCGCCTTTCGGTGTGACTCTCTGCAGCAAATACTCTTGTGATGCATACAGGCCAAAACCGAGCTCACCTAACCGCCGGATACTCACATTGCCACGCTCCGGCCTGACCATACGTATTGCCATGTCAGCATCATATCGATGCAAGTTAACCGTTGAGACACCGGTGACAATCTCGATGGTCAGATTGGTGTGTGATGACATTAACTGAGGAAGTGCAGGAATAATAAGATGATCCGCCAGGCCTTGCGCTGTTGCCAGGCGAACATGCCCCGCCACTTCATCATTGCTGCCCTGAGCAGCCGCACCAAACGCATGGCCAGCTTGCTCTAGTGCCTCTGCCTGAGCAATCAGCATCACTCCTTCATCTGTCAGCCTGTAGCCGATTTGATCACGAATGAACAGGCTCAGTCCCAGCGCTGCCTCCAGCCGTTCTATACGACGCGATGTTGTTGCTAACCCAATTCCCAGCGCTTTTGAGGCGCCACTTAAGGTACCTGACCGGGCAATAGCCAGAAAAATCCTGGCATCATCCCAGTTCAACGTGTTATGCCTTCCCCTTTTTCCTATATCGGAAATTGGACTACCATATTTTGCCATACAAACCTCCAGTTTCGGAAAGTATATTGAGAATCATAAAACGAACCAAGGAGAAATAATCATGCGAAAGCGTTTTCTGAGCCAAGGGCTTGAAGTGTCTGCGATAGGACTGAGCTGTATGGCCATGAGCGAAGTCTATGGGCCGCAAAGAGCCAGTATCACTCTGACCTCTGATGATCTGAATCCACAACAACAAGCCACAGGGGATTTTCAGCCGACAGGTGACCGTTACACCTCCGAGGAAATGGAATGAGTCAACTCATGAATACATCCAACGCTACGGGTTGGCGCAACTGGGCGGCCGTTTCCATGCTCGGGGTCGCTGCATTTACTGTGGTCACCACTGAATTAGCCCCCATTGGTATGCTGTCAGCCATTGCTGCCGATCTGGATCAGAATACCAGTGTGACTGGATTAGTTGTCACCCTGTATGCGTGGCTGGGCGCTGCAGCCGCATTATTGTCTGTGATGACTATCAGCCATTTGCCCCGCCGGCCACTGTTAGTCGGACTGATGCTCTTACTGGGAATCTCTAACGCCGTGTCGGCAGCGAGCCATAGCTTCACTGTACTTCTCATCGCCCGATTAGCGGGCGCACTCGCGCATGGTGCCTTCTGGGCGATGATTGGCACAATGGGAGCACAACTGGTCGCTTCGAACCGCGTTGGCCGGGCAACTGCAATTATCTTTGGCGGCGTCTCCACTGCCAGTGTTCTCGGAGTTCCGCTCATCAACTGGATAAGTCATGACGCCGGCTGGCGATTGTCCTTTGGTTTACTGGGGTTACTCTCTGTCGCCACCGCGCTTACCCTGGCATTCAGTCTTCCCCGTGTAGCCGGCACTGCCTCTCTGAGCCGAAACCAATTTGTTTCGGTGCTGCGCAATACAGATTTAAGACGGATATATCTGATTGCAGCATGCGGTATCGTTGCACACTTTGCTGCCTTTACCTTCATCGAAGTCCTGCTTTCCTCAGAACTGGCCATTCCTCAAAACTGGGTCGTCATCTGCCTGCTTGCCTTCGGCATTGCGGGAATACTCGGTAATTTACTGTGCGGAGTCTTCATCGATAAACACCTGAAAGCTGTGCTTAGCATCGGCCTGCTATTGGTATCCCTCTGTCTGCTGTTGATCAGCACAGTCACAGTGAAAGATGGGATTATCGCACTCTTGCTGCTCTCCGGCTGGGGCCTTGGCATCGCTATACTCTTTGTCGGAATTCAGGCCTGGATCATACGATTAGCAGGAGCTGATGCATTACCAGCTTCCGCGATTTATGCTGCTATCTTCAACGGAGCCATCGGAGCAGGTGCCATGGCAGGGGCCGGGCTATTAGATCATTGGGGGATCAGGCCACTTTATTTAACGGCTGCCATCACCACGCTGCTCAGCTTCATTCTGGTAATCATGATTCGGACCAAACCTGTGAGGCATGCAGTCACGGAGTAATCGGGGCACTTGGCAGAATTGATGGAGCTGAGGGTTTCTACAAATACATGGATGAGTGGCCAGTTCGACGAGGAGTGGTTGCTCTGATTATTACGCGTATAGTGGCAAGAGTAGAAATCCCAACACTTGAGAAAGTAGCAAGTATCAATAATTTCGCAGGTGCAGAAAAAACCACTGAATATGGCGACAGAGTACGTACTATATATGATCCGATCCACTAACCCTGGACACTGACAAAAGGTGAACCTAAGATACCTTTTGCTATTGTCAGAATCAGTTAACTCCCATTATATTTATAAAAATATTTAAAAATCTACTCGCGTATATGAATCACACCAAATGAATAAAATAATGCAATTAAAAAAGTTATCGTATCCATATTAACCTCGCCATTAAAATACTCATATAATTTTCTAATTGTAAAAGTATCTTTTTGGGAAGTAAGACACTGAAGGAAACCTATAAACTGATTTTCAGAAGACAACTTTATTTTATTCCCTCTACAAAAAACCCTTATTTTTTCCCCGTTATCCGTAAACTCTATGGAGAAATCAGGATCAAGCAGAAATACGGTGTTATTTTCAAATTCTGGAACCTCGCGTTCGATAAAAGAATATCTTAGCCCTTTTTGACTTTTATTTCTCAGACAGTGATCTTCAAGTCTTTCTGACATCCACTCAGCCAGTGTGATCTGACTGATTTCTAAACGTTCTATCACTTCGTGAACATCACCTGCAAAGCGATTGTCATTAACTGCATCATAGAGCAGGAATTGTGTTATAGCACTCTCTGGATTCTTGGAAATTGATAATGCCAGCCCAATAGAAAATGACTGAGTATTACCCACGTGATAGTAATTAGCAGGCAGAAGAAACATAGACCCTGCACTTATTTCGTATGTATCCCCGTAGGAGATCAGGTCTTCAGGTTGATAACAATTTTTTTCTGGCCCGTTTAGTTGATGGAATAATTCCGGTTCAAAGAGTGTCATCGATTTAGCCGCCGGACCAAGATGAAAGTGAACAACATGCGTATAGGGATCATCAACATGAATACCAAATGGAGTATATCCGTAATTTCCCATAAACAATGTTGCTTCAACAGAGGCGCATGAATAGCCATATCTTTCAACTAAAGGCTTGAATACTTTTGCAGCGAACCGGGAAATATCATCTGACCACTGTTGAACACCGTTAATGACGATACCGAATTTCTTCCCTTCAGAAACCCGCATAAAAAATTGTTCAATGCTTTCTGACGCTTCTCTTTCTTCTCCTATAAACCTCTTTTCCTCCGCTTGGTTTTCCTTTCCTTCAATATAAAGACGAAATTTGGAAGAGCCATTCTGACGGCTGTCTTCCTTTAAACTTGTAAGCAATGTAAAAATAACGTCTTCAGAGAGAGATTCAACATCGAATGCCTCTTTAAGCAGCAATGGTTCCATTAAGGATCCATACACCTCACCTCCATTGCTACTACCGAGACTATCAAAGCGCTCTACATGCTGAATTAAATCATTAATGAAGCCGGGGTAAACATGCAATAGCGATGAAGTATTGATCATGGTTATTGTCTCAGAAGAAGATAGATGTGAAAAAAAATCAGGCACTCTATTATTTTGAGTGCCTGACAGTAAGACATTTTAACTTTGTATACATCTGCCATAAACACAATTACAAAGCAGGAAACAGACTAATTACATAATTTAGCTCAATAGCAACTATGTCATATTCCTTTTTGGTATTTATTCACTTTCACTTGATGCTTGAACAGGCTTTGTTTTCATGCAAGACAGGCCAACTGATAAAGTTGGCCAGCCACCTGCAACTTGCTCTGCTGCTTCACGTTCAATTTCAACAGGCATGTTGTCTGCATCTTTCGATAATTTTGCGACTACAGTTTTTTTTACATTAAGTTTCATTACTTTCTCCTATTTTTTAATGCCAGCATTCAAGACTGACTTGATAGAACGTAACATATCAAGAACAGTCAAGTAGCAACAATAATATAAATTTATGCTCTATTATGCGGCTAGTCACGTAATTATGAAAATGATAAATTAGTTATTAGTCGTAAGTGTTTGTGTACTCAAGTAGTATCTTCGAAGAAAATCGTAGACTACAAACTCGTGCTGCCTATTGTAAGCCCTAAAAATTCTATTAAGTTGCATATGAAGAAGAGAAGCCAACAACTCGTCTTTCGATATTATTGTTTCATCACCACTTAAACTAAGTAACTTACTGCTGAATACTGAAACACTTTTTTCATGAGACTGGACAATTGAAAAGAGCTCAGAAGGGGGATAATTCACAGGGAAAGAGTTATCTCTAGATAAATCAGAATGAAGGAAACCAGACAATTCTCTGTACTTACGCCCCAATATTTTACGAAGCGCTGACGTTTCAGAGAATTCTTTCCCAAACGCCCTACGTAACCGACTAATTAACGAAAGTTTATCAGTTAACTCGTAACCAAATGATGAAAGTACGCTGTCTGAAATCATAATAGCAGCTCTCCAGCGTAGACTTTCTCCATGCATATCAATTTGACTTAAAACCTTAAGTGTGGTTTCTGAGCAAACCTCAAACAAGGACTCAGCAATAGCAATAGTAGCATCCCCCCCATACCTTTCTATTTCTCTCTCATAAGGTGCGACTGTGAAATGAGCAAGCTTATCAACCTCTGTTAATGAGCAAAGCACCTCTGAAACCGCGGGGAGTACTCGACTTAGCAAGGTTTTCGGTTCGCCTCTAAATCGAAGACGGAGGTGCCAATCAGGATCGCTATATCGTATGAAAAACCAATTGCTGAAAAGATTCTCTTTCTGCATTGTTTTAATAAGAGGAGATAAATGTTTAGTAAGAAGGTTCTCAACATCTGAGTTTCCTCCATAAATATGCAAAGAAAGCCATTCATTTCCTGGCATAAAACGCCTTTTCTCTTGGCTCGGCTCACTAAATGTTGCTGTCGATTCCGGCACTGAACCGACTCCCTTCTTTTCCTGATTCATGCACAAAAAATGAACTTCGTTTGCATATCTTTTAACGCTATCACTCTGCTCTTTCACGAGTGGTGAATAAATATGATTTAGAGACTCCTGAAGCTTTACGGTATCCAAACCTTGCGTTTCGCTCAAAAGAACCTGAAGACACTTAGCGCTTCTTAAGTTCAATGTCAATGCATTGTCATGTAGTGAAAATACAACATTTTCTGGCAGGTCATACTTAGAAAGAAAACGGTTAACTTGCTCAGTAAACTGAGATTTCGGCATCTTTTCTAATTCAATGAATAGTTTCCTTTGAAGGTTCCACGTTCTGGGAGATAAGATAATATTACCAAGCTTCACCCTTGGTAATACTTCCGCCACGCTCAGTGCTTTAGGCCAAATAAATTGGGGGAGTTGTATATTTTGCTGTTGGATCTGGCAGAGAAATTTATATATTCCCAAACTGTTTGCATTGAAGTTATGGGCACAAGACATTCGGGGAATCACTTCTTTACCCAACCGTTTTGACCACAGACGTACCCGATTGTTTTCAACATAAACAAAAAGCTCTTTAGGCTGGATTTGAAAATTTTCATCGAGATCCGAATCCGCCAAAAATACAATTTCATGATTCCTCAGCTTAGGGCGTGAAATAACGTTTCCAGGTCTACCATCCGGTAAATGGATCACTTCCGCAAAGATAGCTTCAGGTCGCGAATTTTCTTCTCTTTGAAGGTGCTCTCTTACTTTTTTTGTGAGATCCTTATCCAGATGACAAAAACGACCTAAAAAATTCGCTGCTGATGGACCATAGCAACCCTGAAAATGAATCAAGGTTTCCTTTTCATCTCCTGTTTCGAATAAGGAGGCCTGAACTCCAAACGAAACCGGCAACTCCGTCTTACCCGGCCTTGCACACTTTTCTAGCTCTTTCCGATCCAGGTAAATTTCTTCCTCAGCAAAGGCCCCCCTACGACATAATTTTTTCAAGAGCAGGTCATCCAACGGTGTGCTTTCTAGAGCTTTACCATTAGCTGAACTCACACTCAGGGGAATACCTGCCAATAGAGGTGATTCGTAGCCTTTCTCAGATCCAAAGGTAATCCCTGATTCATCATCTAGCACTTTATTGAGAGGGACAAAACGCCCCTCATATCGACGCTGAAATTGAGTGATAAAATTTTTGAGTGGATTCGCTGCTTCGTGCGTGACCCCTGCTAGTAATGAACATGCTGTTTCAATGGAATCAGCAATATCCCTGCTGAGGAGCTTTGATGAAAAATTACGCTCCGTATCTACCTGAATCAACTTTGTAGGATTAAGCGGAAAAGGTAATGCTTTTAGCTTATCTACCACCTCTGAATAACTTTCAGTGCTGACATGCGTTTTGGTGTCGAAATCTTGGAGGGTGTCAACTACCGAATGTAATACCGACGAGTACTTCATTAGCCCTGACATAGAGAGAGATTTCACCAAATGCGAAGATGGCTCTTCTGCTGTGAGAGGCAAAGGCATATCCAATATTAAGATCTTCTCACTAAGAAGATCTTCTACGTATTGCCTTATATCGTCCCTTGCAATTAACGGATAAGCATCTGAAAATTTATCTACTAACACATTTAAAGTTATGCCTTTATTTGTGAGCTCTAGTATGGAGTCAAGGTACTCATCTGTTTCAGCCTCACTAAGTTGGTAATTCAATGCATTACCAGATTGATAAGACTCGATATACCTCAATGTGCGGTGGCCTGAGTGATAAAGGGTAGTGTTCGATTTCACTACAGTGTGTTTTGTAATATTTTCCTCCAGGGAAAGATAATCACGTATCCCTGAAAGATATAACATATCGAGCCTGGTTTTTCGTTTATCTTCTTCCCACGGTAAGCAACACAAATCTGTTGTATGGCTAAATTCCCCTTTGCTGATACCAGCAAACAAGCCAAATGGCGTAGGGCGACAATGCATCCGTATATAGTATTTTAGCAATGCACACCCAATTTTTTTCCCTTGTTTACTGTTGGGATCTTTTTTCCATATCGGGATTCTTGACAATAATGATGGACTAGATAGATACAGTGCTTCCCTGACTTTCGGATATTCGAGCCAGTTCTCCAAAGTGTTGGTAAGTTGCTCGTCGTCACCTTCCCATGAAAAATAATCAGTCACAGGCAGACTTGGTGTTCTCATAACAAAGAAATTGTCACACTTTATTTTTTTCATATCATTGTCCATGTCTTAAATCGTCATTCCCCCCTAAGTAAACTAAGGCTAGATTGACGGTAAATCGAATGAAGAAAAGCAGCGGTGCTTAATGTGATTGATTATTGTAAAGGAAGTTCTAATTAACTGAGGAGCAAACAATCATCCCAACTGTCATCAACGCCAACTGCAGTTAGTAGACAGAGACCAATACCAGAATAGCCTTCCAAAAGTCCTGCATTTTCGATAGAAACACCCTGTTCTGATACATACTGATTGAGTCCGGATAATCCTTTTTCCCGATAAAGAGACAATGTATAGTCAAGCCAGTAGTCAGCGGCGTCATAGAACTCAGATAAACCAAATTTTTTGTACAGCTTACGATAAATATGAAACAAACCTGAACTGCCGTGGCATAATCCACCGTCATCCACACCCGATCCCTGCAATGTACGATGAGTCGAAGCCAATGCAATTTCCTTTGCACGACTCAACATTGCTTCGTCTTTCAATGCTGAAGCGGCGTTTGACAGTACCCAGGCAGCACTAAGATCACCATAACACCAACCAAGGCGTGTCTCGCATGTCTGTCCAGCATAATAACCAAAAAATGTACTGGCTTCGGGCGAGTTGTGATTAGCCAATAAACACTGGCAAGAGCGCTCTAAGATCCCTTTGATTTGCTGCCATTCGTCCCCAATTAGCGGAAGAGCAAAACTGAGTGTTGCAATAGCAGAGCCTACGCCATGCGCTACACCAAGATTAAATTCATTATCAGAGGAACAATTAAAACGTAGTGCTGATGAGACAGGTGTACTCCAGCTCAATCCGTCTTTTGTATTCACTGCACTTCTGGTTAATGTTTCAAGTATTGAACGATACGCCTTTTCGTGGGGATTATTAATAAAACGCCTGCGACAAAAAACCGCATAGCCAGCCAGACCAAATACGAGTTCATAATCACCACTCCATTGATGATCGCTAAACGTTTCAGCCAGATACAATTCGAAATCTCGATTAATCTCCTGATCATACTCTGCTTCATCAGCTTCAGCAGACAACAACTCAAGGAGCCAGCAGCACCCACTCAATCCTTTACCAAACGAGATATCCTTCAGATCACTCATTTGAGATTGAAACATATCGAACTTTTTTTCAAAGCGCGTTAGGTCGACTAAGGATTCGTTATACTTTCTCAAATTCCATTGAAAGAGCAATTGACCTGCCAATCCACGATAGAGCGATGGATCAGTGTCCGTCGCTTTTTCATTTAAGTAAGAACAAATATCATGAAGTAAGCTGTTAATAATGTTTATACGATCAGGTTCCTTCGCCCAAATTGAACTCATAGCTTGTTCTCTGGTTGTTATGTTAGTCACTGGGAGTATTCAGTAATCTTGCTGATACTTTTGTACTGAGCGGTTACTTCAAACAACTGCCCATCCCTAAGCTCCAATACTCGATCAGCCATTTGTATTGTTTCCTTGCGGTGAGCGATAAGAATGCGAGTAATGTTAAGTTCAGAAAGAGAACGATTAACGGCACTTTCTGAAGCAATATCCAAATGAGAAGTCGCTTCATCTAAGAACAGTATTTTAGGGCTGCGATATAACGCCCTCGCAAGAAGCACTCGCTGCTTTTGTCCACCCGAAAGGCTTGAGCCCAAGTCACCAACAAGCGAGTTGTACTGCATTGTCATCGCCATAATATCTTGATCAATGGCTGCCATTTTTGCGCATGCCTTAACACTATCTATATCGAGATTTGGATCAAATTGACCGATATTTTCGGCAATAGATCCCGACAACAATTCATCCGACTGCATAACGGTCGCTATTTGACGTCGATACTGAAGGTGTCCCAGTTCATCCAGGCTTTTCCCATCGACAGTTACTTCACCAGATTCAGGTTGATACAGCCCAAGCATGACTTTCATCAATGTCGTTTTTCCACCTCCTGAAGCCCCAACGATTGCCACACACTCTCCGGGCTCAAACGTTGCTCTCAGATTCTGGAATAAATAAGGCTCTCCCGAGGAATGGCGAAAAGATATATTATTGATGCTCAGCTGACCTGACATATCATGATTTTGCTTGGAGTGTAAGTGGGTTTCCTGTTCAGCTTGTGCCAAATCAGAAAGGCGTTCTAAATGTAAACCCAGCATTTTGAACTCAATGAGCTTATCGACTAGTGAAGAGAACCGCTGTATAAGTTGCATTTTATAGGCCATGAACGCCATGAACATGCCGATAGTAAAAATTTCATCTCCACCTGAAGCCATAACAAGCTGTGAGCCAAGAAAAATAACCAGAACATTTTCAACACCAAAAAGAAAATTCTTGGAAAGGTTATAGGCCAGATTTAACCGCTCTACTCGTACATTGAGGTTCAACGCCTTTGTATAATGGTTCTGCCAAAGAGCCTGTCGTTTTGCTTCAATACCAAAAAGCTTTATGGTCTGCATTGCACGCACATTTTCCATAAAGTTGGTGTTTTCAGTTGCATCAGCCACAATGGCTTCTTCGGAAATTTCATGAAGTGGTCGGTACCACAAACAACGCAATAAGAGGTATAGCAGCATAGCCGCTGATACTACCCACGCAAGTTGCGGACTATAGAGATAAATCATGACTAACGTCATCACTGCCATGATGCCATCAATAACGGCTTCCACCATAGCTGTTGTTAGCATTTGCTTTATTTGTTCCAACGACCCAAATCTGGATACGATGTCGCCCATATGGCGCTTTGAAAAAAAGCTCAAGGGTAAACGCATTAAGTGCTGGAAAAGATTGAAGGCCAGTTGCTGGTTAAGGGTCGCACCAAGGTGGATAACAACAAAGCCACGCAATGCACTGGTAGCTACATTAAGTAAAACCACTAAGCCAAAGCCCAGTGCGAGCATTGAGAGCAGGCTTTGATCAAAACTCACAATCACTTCGTCTATCGCGAGTTGCATATAATACGGGCTCGCCAAAGCAAACACCTGCAATATGCACGACAGCGCAAAAAGCTGAAAAAGAACAGGTTTTAGGCCATTTACCGAGTGAATAAACTGAGAAAGTCTCATCTTCACCCTGACATCTTGTTTTTTGAAGGCTTTTGTCGGCGTTAACTCTAGCGCTATTCCGGTAAAATGATCACTTATACTCTCCAGAGACAGAGTCCGTTTACCTATAGCAGGGTCAACAATCGTCACAGACTTATTAGATACCGATAGAAGCACCACAAAATGATTCATGTCCCAGTGAATGATACAGGGTAATTTTAAATGGCCCAGCTGTTCGAGAGTCAGTTTTAACGCTCGACCAGCTAAATTCAACTCGTCAGCAATATTAATAAGCTGTTGTAAATTAACGCCTTTTAGGGTCTGAGTATACTTGTTTCTAAGAGAATTCAAATCTGATTTATAACCATAACTGTCCGCAATCATAGCTAAACACGACAAGCCACATTCTGCAGCTTCTGACTGGAGTATTGTTTTCAATGCTTAATATTCCCTTATTAACCTTACCATGCAGATAGACCTAAAGCCCTAAAACTCCACAACTCCTCTCAAACTAAACAACGGTTCCATTAACCACTCAGCTAATGACCGTGTATCAGTAATAATGTCAGCTTCAAGTTGCATTCCTGCTTGTAAAGGCACTTCTTTTCCGTATGCCTGAACTGTTTGTTTGGCAAGCTTTGCTTTAATTCGATACATAGGTTCAGTATTCGCAATAGGAAGAGTGAATTCTCCTGGAAGAATAATATTTCCTGTCATTTCATATATTTCAGAATCCAACATGCCGAATTTTTGAAACGGAAATGCATCGAGTTTTATTCTTGCGACCTGACCTTTAGAAACAAAGCCGAAAGCACTCGTGGGAACCATCAGCTCTGCATATAAAACCGATCCTTCAGGCAAAATACTCGACATATACTGCTGTGGCCGAAGTAATTGACCTACTTTTATATCTAAACCCGTCACTCGGCCAGTTGATGAACTACGTAAAAGGATTTCACTTTTTCCGGATAATTCAGTCAAACGATTCTTTTTCTGCGACTCAGATAATAACAGGTCTTGTATTTCTTTTTCTTCTTCGAGGGGTAACTGTTCGAGTTCTATATTGAGGTTACGTATCTCCTGCTCTTGAAGTGCAACTTTTGCTTTTAGGGTGACAATATCTTGTTGTAGTGTTAGCAAAAGGTCTCTTTGACTCTCTTCATCAATGTCTGACAAGAAGCCTTTCTCTGACATCTTTTCATAATTAAAAAGTCGATTTTCAGCCATTAATTTACGCGATTCGGCCTGAATAATTTTCAGATTAATCAATTCGATCTGAGTCTGTTTCGAGTTAATCTCTTCATTGAATGCTCGTTTCCTGTTTTCGAAAAGCTTATGTGTTCGAATCTTCTGATCATTAATTATTGAAAGCTGCTTATTAATTTCTTCTGAAAGAATATCATTCAGGTCTATCCCTAAATCTGTACTGTGCTTGTATTTAAGCCTAAACAAAGGCATTCCATATTCTATGTACTGCCCTTCCTGAATAAAAACCTCTGTCACATAAACACTGCCAGGCGAGTAAGTTTTAATAACACCTTTATTCGGCAGTAAATAACCACTTACTGTTTGTTTTTTCTTATACTCTGCATTAAAAATAAAAAACATACCACTGAGGAATATTAAAACCAAAAGAAAGAAAAAAGCCCGGTGGCTTAATGGTTGAGAAAGAGTTACATCTCCCCAAAGTTTATTATATTGATGATTTACCGCTTCCCGGCGAAACATGGGCAAGATCTCTTAATTTTTAACATTCCCAATTTTTGTATTGTCACAGAAAATAACTTATCTTTCAAAGTGCTCCCAATAAAAACAAACAGCCTAGTTACATACCATATTCATAAAAATCAGAAGATTAGGCTAGGATAAACATTTAGAGCAGAATCATTAACCGATTGACTGGAATTGCAAGAACTAAATTGTTTACCTATTCTTTTGTGCCTCTGGTCTCATATTAGATAAAAGTTAAGGTTCCTAAATAGCTAGTTCTCAGAATAGTACCGTTTCATTCATATTTTAGGAGTGACTGGCTTTAGAAATTGAGTACCTCTGGTTAAGCACCAAACATGCAGCTTCAAGTTTGATCTTTGCAGAAAATGGACGACGTTATCTTATAATGATACAGCTCTTTCTTTAGTGCTGTCTTGACCACCTAAAATGCTGTTCGGGGTCATTACCACTGCACTTGGTACTTACAAATTTAAATAGTTTTTTACGCGGGAATATTCGAGCTGACGACGATACATAATGCCTAGCCCGTTTTGTTGTTAAACTACAACAAAAATAGCTTATGCACGCTTATGGTGCCAATTATGTACGCTTTTAGGGGAATTATGCAGGCTTATGGTGCAAGCAACACAAACGCCAGATGGGTGGAGACCCCCACCAGCCACATCCCGGCACACACGTCGCTCGCTGCGGCTGCTCCCTTCCAGGCCTGACCGGGTTCACGAGTTAGTGTTGCGGGAGGACCAATGGGGGCCTCCATAGATTCGATGTCTCACTGATAACCCTTTCAGGTAATTGCGAGAACGGGACGGATTATCCACTAACCCCAAAGACAATGCAAGGCATTGGCAAGCCGCGTGCTGCTGACTGCTGGATTATTACCCATCTGCCGGGTTCCCTTTATGTACTTTCGAATTCGTTGAGTAAATATTCGGCCAGCGAGGCGCTGCCCAGCACCAGCAGCCAGGCGACTAAAACGGGATTAGGCACTTCAAATTCGGGGATCACCACCAGGGTGGCAAAGGCAATCGCCGGTAATACCCAGTTGAGCCTTGTTACCCAGACAAGCTGATTCTGCTGGTACAGTGTCTGAAGTGCGACGATGACACCTATGATGCACAGTACAACCAAGGCGGCCGGTGTCAGCCCACCGAGCCATAAAGGCACTGCCAGCAGTAATGGCCAGCCATAATTCGCTTTAACCGGGCGCCAGTAGCGAGCGGCAAGCCAGATGAAACAGACCGCCAGCACCTGCAGCAAGGTATACGCGGCCTGGCCTGCCAGTTTTTCTTCGCCCTGCAAGGCCAGTAAGCCGGCATCCATGGCGATCACCACAGCAAAGAGTAACGCCGCAACCTGCCAGTTGCCCCGGGGCGAGAAAGAGACAGTCAGGACAGGGAGCATCATCAGCAGGCTCACCGAGAGGGCGAGCGGCTGAAAAGGCAATACGGCGCCAAACATGCCGATACCCATTAACAGCATCACAGCGGACACGCCGCCTTGCGGCAACAGCCACAGTGCGGGGATGGCCACCGCAAGCACAGTTAAATGATGCTGTGCGAGCCCAAGGGCGCTGACCCCGACAATGGTCAGTAACATGCTCATGACAGCCAGGATTGTGGTATATAACATTTGCACCTCCCTGCACAAATTGTTACCCAGGATCCCAATATGGACGACTTTAAGAATCAAATCTACAGCCAGATCGCGCAGATCCCCGACGGCAAAGTGTCGACTTACGGTGATATTGCCCGCTTTGCGGGCTTTCCCGGTTATGCCCGTCATGTGGGAAAGCTGTTAGGTCAGTTGCCGGAAGGCTCTGCGCTGCCCTGGTTCCGGGTGATCAACAGTCAGGGGAAAATTTCACAGCAGGGTGATGACTTCCTGCGCCAGCGGCAATGTCTGATTGCTGATGGCATTGAGGTTTCTGTTACGGGCAGGATTGCTTTGAAGCGTTACCGTTGGGATGGATACCCAGAAGAGAGATCTCCTGAATAAGCAAAACCCGGCATAAAAGCCGGGTTTTAAGTATAAGGGTGCGGTTATGCAGTTATTGTGCTGCGCGTACCAGCATCAGATCCAACTGAGTGGTTTTGGACGGATCGGTAATCACATGATTGGCAGTATCTGTGATGAACAGCAGCTTACCGTTCACTTCGATTCGCGCGCTCACGGCATAGGTATGAGATGGCTTAATCTCTTCTTCCATATACTGGAGGCTGAATGAAAAAGGCACCTGCTTGCCTGCAGCCAGGTACGACTGGCGGCTGATCACTGTCGCGGGCACATCCATCAGAGAAACATCAGACAAGGTCACCGTAATCAGCGCATCATCCGGAAGCGCCATACGCTCACGATACGTCAGATTACCTTCAACTTTTTCGACACCTGCTTCTTTATTGATCATATTTGTACATGCTGAGATAACCATAGCCGTGACCAATAAGGTTAGTAACGCAAACATCTTTTTCATCGTTGTACCCTGCCCTTGATATTCCTCCCACAAACTGATGGTTCTAACACTTCAGAACCTTTCGCCTTGAGTTTATGGATAACTAACTGTAAAAATTTGGCTAATAATAGCATTATAACTGGAGCTCCGATGAGCAAAGAACTGAACGAACTTCTCAATCTGTTGCACTTAGAACAACTGGAACAAGGTTTGTTCCGCGGCCAGAGTGAACATCTTGGTTTACCCCAGGTTTATGGTGGCCAGGTCATCGGACAGTCCTTATCAGCAGCGAAAGAAACTGTGCCTGAGAACCGGTTTGTCCATTCCTTCCACAGCTACTTCCTGCTGCCGGGTGATCCGCAAAAACCGATTATCTACGATGTCGAAAACCTGCGTGACGGTAAAAGCTTCAGCACCCGCCGGGTAAAAGCAATTCAGAACGGTCGCCCTATCTTTTACCTGACAGCGTCTTATCAGGCGCTGGAAGACGGCTTTAACCACCAGCTTCCAATGCCTGAAGATGCCCCACCACCCGAGTCTCTGAAGCCTGAACAGGACCATGTCAAAGCCATCGCAGACCAGCTGCCCCGCAAATTTGTCGAGACCTTTGGCTGCGAGCGACCGATTGAAGTTCGTCCGGTCACTGTGGTCAATCCGCTCCATCCTCAATCAGAGGCGGCTAAACAATACCTATGGATAAGAGCCAATGGTGAAATGTTGAACGATCCTCGCATTCACCAGTACCTGCTGGCCTATGCCTCAGACTGGGGTTTCCTGGTCACCGCCCTTCAACCACATGCCGTCACGTTACTGACCCCGAAAATGCAGGTGGCCACCATAGATCACTCCATGTGGTTCCACCGCCCGTTCCGTATGGACGACTGGCTGCTTTATGTCATTGACAGTCCATCAGCCAGCGGCTCACGCGGTCTGGTCCGGGGTGAGATTTATAACCGTGACGGCGAGCTGGTTGCTTCCGCCGTACAGGAAGGTTTGATGCGTAAACGTGAAGACTGATTTATCTGGAAGACGATCATCTAAAAGACGTTCATCTTGCAGACATTCACCTTACAGACCTTGAGCACTCACTAACGGCAAAGCTCCCGGAATAGCAATATGCCACCATTATCCCGGGAGCCATTTATAGTGAATGACTTGTACATTTTTGTCAGGCTGATGTCAATTTTCTGCTGTCTCGGCAGGTGCTTCTTCCAAATGCTGGAGATGATCACTTACCTGCTGCAACTGGTACATTTGCCAGTACTGTTTGCGCTCAGAAAGCAAGCTGAAATGCGTGCCTCTTTCAATCACTTCCCCATGATGCAATACCACAATCTCATCGGCATCCATGATGGTTGAAAGCCGGTGCGCAATTACCACAATACTCATGTTCTGACGCAGCACCGAGAGCGTATGCTGAATTTTTTGCTCTGTTCCTGAATCTATATTGGCAGTCGCTTCGTCCAGTATCAGCACTTTCGGCTGCTCCACCAGTACACGGGCCAGTGCCAGTAACTGCTTCTGTCCGGCAGACAGGTTCACTTCCCCGCCTCCCAGCACAGTGTCTAAACCAAACTCGTACTGTTTTATCTGTCCGGCCAGGCCGACCGTCTCTAATGCGTGCCAGATCTGATCATCAGTCATCTCCCGCCCCAGGCTGACATTTTCCCTGACGGTATCACTCAGTACGTGCGGATCCTGCTGGACCATGGCGATGCCCTGACGAAGCACAGGCCGGCTCAGGCTTTCCAGCGGACGGCCATCTAACTCGACGCCGCCTTCGGAGCTTGGATAAAAGCCCATCATGAGCGAAGCCAGGGTACTTTTGCCGCTGCCCGTATGCCCGACCAGCGCCAGAAATCCCTGATGCGGCAGTTCGAGATCAATGTTGTCCAGCACTTTCTGCTTGCCGTCATAGCTGAAGCTCAGCTTACGGCATGCCAGATGCCCGCTGGTCAGCGGCCTTTCATCCTCACCGTATGCTTGCTGGCGCGAGTCGATCAGCGCAAAGATCCGCTCGCTGGCCACCAGTGCCTGCTGAAGCAATGATAATTGCTGTGTCATTTCGATCAGCGGTTCGGTGACCCGGCCCAGATAGCTCAGAAACGCATACAGCACCCCGACCCCGATCAGCTCTGTGCCACCAACACCAAACAGCGCCACCAGCGTCAGCAAGGCTATCCCGGACAGCAGATCAATCAAGGGCCGCAGTAAGATGCTGTTCAGTTTGGTCACCCCGATTTGCGCCTTGAGGTGCTGATCGGTCAGCCCGGCAAAATAGGCACTGAAGGCTTTTTCCTGCCGCATAAGCTGGATCAGACTCATCCCCTGGATGGACTCGCTCATCGAGGAGTTAATGTCCGCCAGCAAATCGCGCATGCGTCGATAGGCACTGGCACTTTTGTGCTGGTACACCACCATCACACCCACCACAACCGGCAACAACGCCATTACCACCAGGGTCAGACGCCAGCTCATGATAAACATCACAGTGAGCATCACCACAATCAGCGTGACGTTCTTTAAAAAGGTCGCAATCACAAAAACATAGAAATCTTTAATCGATTCAGTGTCATTGGTCAGCCGGGAGATCAGCTTGCCGCTGGGCATGTAATCAAAGGCCGACAGAGGCTGGTTCATCACCCGGGTAAACAATTGCTTGCGGACTTTCTGCACCACGCCGATGGCAATCTGATTAAAACGCAGCGACTGGGCGTATTTAAACGCTCCCGCCAGCATCATCAGCGCAATATAGGCCGCCACTAACGCCGCGACATCGGCCGCCGGAAACTGATCGACGGCAATATAATGGTCGATAAAGCGCTGCAATAACCAGGGACCGGACACATCCGCCAGTGAGGCCACGAACAATAACGCGATAGCAATGAACAGGTTGCGCTTATCGTCCAGCGCGTACCTGAGCAGCCGTTGTAATACCGCCCGGTTAACTGCCTGTCTTTTCATTGCCCCTCCTCAATGGCTTGTTCCAGTTTCTGGTAGCGGTGCATCTCGGCGTACCAGTCATCATTGATCAGCAAGTCCGCGTGCGTTCCGCGCTCGCTCACCTGACCGTGCTGCAGCACGACGATTTCATCGGCCTGCTCCAGCGCGGTCAGGCGATGGGCAATGACAATCACGGTTTGCCGCTGAGGCTGACTGCGCAGATTACGCAGGATCCTGTGTTCTGTTTTGCCGTCGACGGCCGACAGCGCATCATCCAGCACCAGAATTTCAGCATTGAGCAGCAGCGCCCTGGCAATCGCAATGCGCTGTTTCTGACCGCCGGACAGCGTGATGCCCTTTTCTCCGACCAGAGTGTTATACCCCTCAGGAAACAGCATGATATCTTCATCAATACAGGCTAATCCGGCAGCGTGACGGATGGCATCTATACTGGCATCCGGCCTGCCCAGCGCAATGTTATCGGCAATCGAGCGGGAAAACAGGAAGGGACTCTGGCTAACCACCGCAAAACGGCTGCGCCATTGCTCCAGGAGTGCATCGCGGATACACACGCCGCCATACGCAATGCGCCCATGGCTCAGCTCTTGCTGGCGTAATAGCAGCGCCAGCAAGGTAGATTTACCGCAACCTACCGGCCCGGCCAGCCCCAGCATCTGACCTGCCGACAAGTGGATCGCCAGCTCCTGCAGGGCAGGCTGGCGCTGCTGCGGCCAGGAAAATGCCTCAATCCGGATATCCAGCGCCTGACGGGTGTCCGGCAGTGCTTTGGTGCCGCTGACGATAGTCGGAGCCTGATCTAAAATTTCCTGCAGGCGTTTCCATGCCGCAGAGCCGCGCTCAAGAATATTGAACAGCCAGGCAATGGCCAGCATCGGCCAGATCATCAACCCCTGATACAGAGTAAAAGCGGTCAGATCGCCCAGAGTCAGTTCCCCCTGATGAATTAAATAGGCCCCGCCACCGACACTGAGGAAAAAGGACATCCCGATTGTCAGCTGGATCACAGGGTCAAACTTGGCATCCACTTGCACCACCCCGAAATTCTTTTCACCGGCATGGTCAACGACTTTCTCAAACGCGGCCTGCTGCCTTTGCTCCAGACCAAAAGCACGGATCATCCTGACGCCGTTCAGCGATTCCTGCGTGGTGTCCGTCAGGGCGGAAAAAGCGGCCTGCGATTCGCTGAATCTGTCATGCAGCTGGCTGCCAAAGCGCGAGACCAGCAAGGCCATAACAGGCATAGGCAGGAGCGCTAAAATCGTCAGTTGCCAGCTGAGCTGGGTCGTCATGATCAGCAAAACCGCCAATCCGGTGATCAGCGAATCCGCCGCGGTCAGTACGCCTTCTCCGGCTGTCATCACCAGCGCATTGACATCATTGGTTGAACGGGCCATCAGATCACCGGTTTTGTGGCGCTCAAAAAAATTCGGCGCCTGCCGGGTAAAATGGCGATAGAGTTTGTCTCTGAGCACAGTGCCCAGTTTCGCGGCACTGCCAAACAACCACAGACGCCAGACTATCCGCAACACATACACCAGCACCCACATCGCGGCCAGTCCGCCCAGCCACATCAGCATGGTGTTGATGGTCATTTTGCCTTCAACCACACCGTCGACTATCCAGCCTATGGCCCGGGGTGGAATCAGTTCAAAAAAAGCAATAATGACAAAAATAGCGATCGCGCCGCCATATCGCCGCCACTCTTGCCGAAAGTACCACCTGAGTTGCCAAAAAACCTGCATGTTTCCTCCAGCAAAGCACGGTCTGCTCACGAGAAGTAAGCCGAAGAACAGAAAAATATTATAAAGTCGGGTGGATCGAGAGGATAAAATCACTCGTCACACTGAGGTGACAATCTAGCAACATATTGGCAAAAAGGCAGGCTGGTTATCAACCCAAATGTAAGGAATGGCAGCAAAACAGCAGGTGATGCTGCCTATTTTCACAGCGTTAACGGAATATTTGTTTTTATACAGTACTTTTTCAATACAAATCAGAGATTTATAAAGGAAGCGCTGTGGTGTATTTCAGGGGTTCCATGGCAAACGTAGAGGTCACATTGGTTAATCCGCTGATACTGTTGACCAGTTTTTTATAAAAGCTGTCAAACGCAGACATATCTGCCATCTGAACTTTCATCATGTAGTCGTATTCTCCGGCCATCCGGTAGAACTCCATCACTTCCGGAAACTCACTCACTGTCGCGACAAAACGGTGATACCAGTCCTGAGAATGATCGCTGGTTTTTATCTGGACAAAGGCGATGAATGACAGCCCTAATTTGTCCGGATCCAGCAAGGCCACCCGCCGCTTCAGTATCCCCGCTTCTTCCAGCCGTTTTAAACGTTTCCAGCAAGGAGTAGTAGTCAGATTGACCGCTTCTGCTAAATCATTAAGCGACAGACTGGCATCCATTTGCAGCAAGTCCAGCAGCAATCGGTCCGTGGTATCTATTTCCGCTGCATTCTTTTCGGCCATATTTTTCCCTGAAATGTTTATTTTGAAGAAAAAATTTCTATAATTAATCAAAGCAACAATAATAATAGCAAAGAAATTTCCTCCCGTTAGCGTAAACTTTCATTGAGTTAATCAGCCAATTTTCAAGGATGTTTCATGCGTCACGATCCACTCTGGGTGAACCAGGCCATCAGAAAAATCGAAGCCGACTTTCAGCGCTCAGCCGATACCCATCTCATCAAACTGGACATTCCGGCCATTGAAGGAATCGACCTGTATCTGAAGGATGAAAGTACTCACCCGACCGGCAGCCTGAAGCACCGTCTTGCCCGTTCTCTGTTCCTCTACAGCCTGTGCAATGGCTGGATTGGCGAGCACACGACTATCATCGAATCCTCGTCTGGCAGCACCGCGGTTTCTGAAGCCTATTTTGCCCGCTTGCTGGGCTTGCCGTTTATTGCCGTGGTCCCCCGCCGGACTGCCCGTAAAAAAATTGAACAAATTGAATTCTATGGCGGCCAGGCACATTTTGTAGACGACCCTTGCCAGATTTATGACGAATCTCGTCGTTTGGCTGAAAAACTGAACGGTCATTACATGGATCAGTTCACCTATGCGGAACGTGCCACCGACTGGCGCGGCAATAACAATATTGCCAAGAGCATTTTTGAACAGATGCAGTTAGAAGCGCACCCGATACCAACCTGGATCGTCATGAGCGCCGGCACAGGCGGCACCTCCGCCACCATAGGCCGCTATATTCGTTATCAGATGCACGACACCCAGCTATGTGTGGTGGATCCTGAGCATTCGGTGTTTCACGATTACTACCTCACCCGGAATCCCACCCTGAAAGGTGAGCGCGGCAGCCGTATTGAAGGAATTGGCCGCCCGCGTGTCGAGCCAAGCTTCATCCCGGACGTGGTCGATGACATGCGCACCATTCCGGATGCAGCCAGTATCGCAATCGTTCACTGGCTGGAAAAGCTGCTAGGCCGAAAAGCCGGGGCTTCTACCGGCACCAACCTGTACGGCGTGCTGCAGCTCGCCAGTGATATGAAAGCACGCGGCGAACAAGGCTCCATCGTGACTTTACTGTGCGACAGCGGCGAGCGCTACCTGGATACCTATTTCGACACCGATTGGGTGGCCAGTAACATAGGTGATATTCAGCCTTACCTTGAGCAACTGGCGGTCTTCGAACAGACAGGGCAACTCAGTTGATCCTACTCTCCCGGTAAGTGCTTGTAACAAGGCAGGTGGCTTGGCATATCCTGACTCTCAGGGTAGGATGTGCCTTCTTTTTTGAACCAGATTCGGAGCAACACCATGCGCAAAGCCGTTGTCGTTTTCAGTGGCGGACAGGACTCTACCACCTGTTTAATTCAGGCTATGGCCAATTATGATGAAGTCCATTGCATCACTTTTGACTATGGTCAACGCCATAAACTGGAAATCGAAATTGCAGAGGCCATTGGCAAAGACTTAGGTGTTGCCGCGCACAAGGTGATGGACGTCGGCCTGCTGAATGAACTGGCCATCAGCTCACTGACCCGTGACAATATTCCTGTGTCCCATGAGCTGCAAGATAACGGCTTACCCAATTCTTTTGTGCCGGGTCGTAACATACTGTTCCTGACGCTGGCAGGCATTTACGCTTACCAGATAGGCGCAGAAGCCGTCATTACCGGTGTGTGTGAAACCGACTTCTCCGGCTACCCGGATTGCCGTGATGAATTTGTGAAGTCACTGAATCAGTCACTGGTACTGGGCATGGATCGTCCGCTGCGCATTGAAACGCCGCTGATGTGGCTCAACAAAGCCGAAACCTGGGCGCTGGCCGATCAGCACGGTAAGCTGGATTACATCCGCAATTACACCCTGACCTGTTACAACGGCATTATTGGCGACGGCTGCGGCAACTGCCCGTCTTGCGATCTGCGCCGTGAAGGCCTGGAGTCCTACCAGAGCAACAAAGACATAGTGATGAAAGCGCTGACCGACAAGCAGGCTGCAAACCGGGCTTAAATACCGATCTAACACCTTCCGAAACCAGCCGCCACGGCGGCTGGTCTATCATCGGCATCTTCATTTTCTAGCCGATTTCGCACAACATACTGATGGAAATAAATAATTTAAAAAATCCGTTCTAGCAAATCTCACCCATCCGCTGCGCCCGTTTCAGCATACCTTCAAAAATTGCTTCGCTAATCTCAACAGGAAAATCAGCTGGCAACGATGCCCGGACGGTTGCCACCGCCGCAGGGACTTTGTTCCGCACCTCATCTAAAATCGCCTGCATTGCATTTTCATCAAATCCAGCGGCTTTAGCAGTAGTCAGAAAATGACGGGGAAAAATAGAATACCACTTGTATTGACGCCCCTTAGTACCGTGCAGCCCCATGGCCATTTTCACTTTGCGCTCCGAGAGTCCGGCGCCACCCATCACCGGATAGACAGACAGAATGTCGTACAGCGGCGTTAACCGGAATGCACTATCTGGCAGCAGGTACACCGAAAAGTTCTTTGCGTGGCCGTCTGTCGCAGCCAGTAACCAGAACACGACCTGAGCACGCATGAAAGTTGCGCGATCCTGCTCTGGATACGCCGAGCCAAGCAGAAAAGTCATGATATCGACAATCCCAGGTCCGCCGTCACTCTCATATTTAAGACCAGGAGAAACGCCGAGTACCTGGCAGAAATCCTCCTGCGGCAGGCGCATGATCCACTGACGATCAGAGGCCAGGCGGCGGTCAAACCGGGTGACCGACAGCGCCCGGATATCACCCGTAGTCATCATCTCAGCCTCTGCAACCGGCAACCCCAGCGCAGCAGCCAGGCGTAAACATACCAGCTCATTTTCGACACTGGCGCTTAAATCAATGGTATGAGAAGGGCTTTGTATCGTACCGATCGGCAGCTTGATTATATGTGTGGTCGGGGTGCTGCCCATTGGCAGATGCCACTGGCCCTTCTGTCGAAGCAGGGCTGTTTTTTCCTGCGCACCAGCAATGGAGATTCGAAAATCCACTTCATTGCTAATCATTCCTAGTGGTGCGTCGGCCCGGTAGCCCTGTAGAATATTGCGCAAAGCCGTCTCATTCAGTACCTTGCTGTGAATCGCACGCACAGCTTCCGGCTGATATCCGGACGGATAAATCTGTAGCGCGCCGACACAGTCCATACCGACCTCGGCCAGCAGGTCAAACGGCTGACTCGAAGCCGCATGATAGCGGGCAACAATCCGCTGGCGGATCTGCATATTGTCCGGCAACAGATTATCGAAAAAATTATAAACCACTTCCCCTTTAAACCGACGTCGTCCCAGAGGTAATGACAGGGAGATCGGACGCGCTCCCGGTGTATTCAGCCAGCTCTCGCTATACCAAAATTCATGAGCGCCGGATGGAGAGCGATGCAGTGTGCCAATCGGATAACCGTTCATCGCAATCGTGAGATCAGCCATTTACCACTCTTCCTTCCACTGAGTTGCCGTTGAGAGGGCTTCGCCGCGCGGACAGATCTCCAGCTCCAGATCCAGTGCCGCCAACAGCTTGAACAAGGTATCAAGGCGGCTCCCGTCCGGGGCATTCTCAAATTTCGAAACTGTATCCTGCCGTAGCCCGACCTTACGGGCAACGACACTCTGTGACTGGCCCTGCTTCTTGCGCTGATCTTGCAGCAGGTGACTGAGCTGACGGGCGGAAGTGACTTTCACTGTTAACTCCTTACACGCGATAACCGGTAAAACCAATATTACACGCATTACCGTGTAAAGACAAAAATACACGGTAATGCGTGTAAAAAACAAAATACACGGAGTTGCGTGTAAAAAGCATCATTCAGTAGTAAAGCACTCACCGACAAACATATTTTTCTCATTACTGCCGAACCAGTCATCCCTCAAGAGAGGGTCCGCGGACTCAACTGATCTCGCTGCGGCTATCGACCAGCCTCCCGTAATCAGGCTAAACGCTGCTGCCGCTTGTTGAAATGGCTGGGTGGCTGAGTTATTTCCCACTCACTCGTCAATAAACTGCCAGGTATCCGCTCCATCAAATAAACGGATGCGAATCGGCCTGATCTCCTGAGCTGAAAACATGCTGTAATTCACCGCGAGCCGATCACTGCCGGAAGCAGGCGCAGAAGAATAATGTGTCACGCAGCCGCAGCGTTTGCAGCGATGAAAATGAATGCATTTATCACCGTGCTCATAATACTCGGAGCCAAACTCCCCCACCTGAATATCCACCTCTGATTCGGTCAGATACCCCCACAGTGCCCCGTAACGGTGGCAGAGCGAACAATTACAGCGGGTGGCGGTTTCGGTAAGTCGTGCAATGGTTAAACGGACATTGCCGCAATGGCACTGGCCTTGATACATACCTGACTCTCCTTTTCTTGATTACATGCCGATAATGGCTTTACCCCGGCCAGTGCGCCAGCAGAAATTGCCAGACCGCCTGCGATGCTTTGGTCCGTTCGCCGACACAGACAAGCTGTATCGGGCTGCGCTCTGGATGGCGCCAATCTGTCAGCACAGGCACTAACAGGTTCTGCTGACACTCTTGCTGCACGAAAGCAGGGTCAACCATAATAATCCCCAGCCCTTCACACGCCATGTCCACCAAAGCCCGGCTGTTGTCGGTTTTGATTGCCGCAGCCACTTCAACCGTTTCTGTGTCGCCGTTCGCGTCCTGAAAGGGCCAGAAATTAAAGCGACTGGTCGTATTTTCAAACACCAGGCAATCGTGCTGCGCCAGCTCATGCGGCGCTTGAGGGCGGCCCCGCTCAGCAAGGTAACGCGGCGAGGCAAACCATCCCCAGTGTTTATCCCCGATCTTTCGGGCAATCAGGGAAGAGTCCGGTAGCTGACCGATACGAATGGCAATATCAATTTTCGCATCCAGCAAGTCGACCGTCTGATCATCCAGACTCAGCTCAATCACAATATCCGGATACGTCTGGCGCAGTTGTTTCAGCACCGGCACCACAAAGCGCTGCCCCATCAAAATACTGGCACTGATTTTCACCCGCCCTTTCGGTGTCTGTTGCGTTTCGTCAATGATGCCATGCAGGTTCGATAATACCGCCCTGAGATCGCCTGTGCCCAGCAACAGGTTGCGGCCAACATCCGTCAACTGCAGTTGCCTGGTCGAACGGTGCAGCAAAGGCTGACCAATAAACTGTTCGAGCTGGCGAATTTTCTTGCTGACCGAAGATCGCGGTAAATGCAGTTCAGTCGCTGCTGCCTGAAAGCTGCCGCGCTCTGCCACCAGATGAAAGACGTGCAGCAGCGGCAAATTAAGGTATGACATATCCATCCCTGTGTATTTATTTCTCTTTCGGAACCAGTCTGTAGCTATATTGGTGCCTTATTGGCAACAGATCAAGCTGATACGCTGTCCACACAGTTAGAGACCAGCTCACAGGCAGGAGAAATACCATGAAAGGAAAGACATTTTTAATCACTGGCGGTACAGCCGGTATCGGGCGGGCACTGGCGGAACATCTGGTTCAGTCCGGCCATCAGGTCATCATCACTGGCCGTGATCAAGCCAGAGTTGATACGGCAGCACAGACCATTGGCTGCGCCGGGTATGTGGCAGACAGCGCCCGTTCAGCACACATTAAACAGCTTGCGGCCACGCTGAAACGTGACAATATTCAGCTCGATGGCCTGGTGCTGAACGCCGGTGTTTTCTACCCCGAATCTATGCTGACGACCACCGAAGCAGCCTTTGATCTGACCATGGACATCAACACCAAAGGGCCGTGGCTGACGCTGCAGCAGCTTCATCCGATCCTCAGCAACCCTTCCAGCGTGGTGTTTGTTTCCAGCATTGTCGTCAACAAGGCGTTTGCCAACAGTGCAGTGTATTCTGCCAGTAAAGCCGCATTTGAAGCGATTGCCCGTGTTGCTAATCTCGAATTCGCGCCGCAGGGTATTCGGATTAACTCGGTTCGCCCCGGTGTCACCGCGACAGAGATTCAGTCTAAAGCCGGAATGACCACAGAGCAGCAACAGGCGTTGTTTACCTCACTGGATAGCACGCCATTGGGCCGTGTGCTATCGCCCGGCGATCAAATCGGTGCCATTGAGTTCTTGCTTTCCGATCAATCGCTGGCCATGCGTAATGCCGTGCTGGAAGTCAATGGCGGGTACGGGCTGTAAATAAGCCGGCCCGCTGGAAAAACAGCCATCCGTTTTGCGTGATCTGCATACTGCCCTTCAGCCATAGTCTGAAGGGCGTTTTCTTGGTGAGTTTGTTTCATCACTGCTTTATCAATGACCATTTATGCGTATAATCGCCGCTCTGTTACGTCATACCAACGAGTGATGAATCTCCAATGTCAAAATTTTTTTTCAAAGGCCGCAGGGATGTAATGCAAAACCATGCGCAGTCGGGTTATAACGTAAACCGTGGCGTCAAGGCAGGTACTGAAGAAGCGCCCGTTTCTGTCGTGGTGAACACAGAAGCACGTAAAGCGGAGATTGAAGCGCTGGTTGCTGAACACGCGCTCGTGGCCGATATTGTCGTCGATGCCACTCAGGAAGAAAACACGGTTGAGCTGGATACGCTGCTGAACAAGCCCGCCACCATCACCTTTGAAAAGACACCCAACCGCAACGATCCTTGCTCTTGCGGCAGCGGTAAAAAATTCAAAAAGTGCTGTGGCTAACGCGACCTGAGTCGCTTTGCCTGAGCATCTATACCAGAGCATCTTTCAGCGACCTGCCTATGAACGACAAAAACCTGATGTTCATACGCAGGCAGCTCCGCCTCTTTTCCAGCCGTCTGTGGCTTTTTCAGCGACCTGTTGCAAATTCCTGCTTGTCTTCCAGCGCCTTCAGTGCACTTTGTAATGGCAGCACAAGCTGTTTGGGATGAGCCTGAGTCAGAGACACAGTGCTGCACGCCTGAAAATGACAAAACTGCGCGACAGCCGCAGCAAACGCCGCCATCAGCAGCTCCTCATCAAAACTATGATTTTCAATGTGCAGGGATTTGATTTCCAGATGGCTGATTTTTCGGTGCGCCTTGCAATCCATCCGTCCGATAAATTCACCGCGGTACAGTAGCGGCAGGCAGAAATAGCCATACTTTCGTTTGGCGGCGGGCACATAGCATTCAATCTGATAGTCATAGTCAAACAGCGATTTGAGCCGATCCCGCTGAATCACGGCATTGTCGAACGGCGACAGGATCAGCATCCGCTGATTCAGCCGGGGAACCGGGCGCTCCAGTGCCCCGGCGTCCATCACAAAGACTTCTCCGCTGCTGACTTTCACTTGTTCCAGCTCGCCCATCGCCAGCTTTTCCTGCACTAAATCTTTCACCGCTTTGCGCAGGTCGGTGCTGCGGCGCAGATAAGTCAGCCCCTTCATCGACATCAACCCATGACCACGCAGTTGACGGTCCAGCAAATGCGCTGCGAATTCCGCCATATCCGGCATTTGAGTGTTCACATGCGAAGGCAGTACCCGCTCGGTTAAATCATAGGTTTTCTGAAAGCCTTCGCGACTGCTGACCATCAGGTCGCCTTCCATATACAACTGTTCAAGCGCTTTTTTAGCGGGTTTCCAGTCCCACCAGCCTGCCCGCTTGCTGGAATTGGTGTCCACATCACGCGAACGTATCGGGCCTTCGGCGCGAATGCGTGCCAGCAGTTCTGTCATGAGTTTGCTGTCACGCTCTTTGTACCAATGCGTCTGGCCGCATTTGATCGCGTGTTTGTAGGGTAAGGAGAAACGAAAATCTTCGATGGGGATAAATGCCGCCGCATGGGTCCAGTACTCAAAAATGTCGCCATCGAGCAACAGCTGATGAGTCATGTCCGGCCTGAAATTCGGTACCCGGGCGTGAAACACATGATGGTGTGCGCGCTCCACCACAGAGATGGTGTCTATCTGCACATAACCTAAGTGGTTAATCGCTTTGCGTGCTCCGGCCAGGCCGCGTCCATAAGGCTGAGCCTGGAGTAACCCCTGTGCAGCCAACGCCAGACGCCGTAAACGCGCCAGATCCTGCGGCCGTTTTATTTCTATCACTGTCATCCTTCCCTAGCGTGTAATTTCACTGCCCTATCGTATCAGGATCAGCACCCGATATTGAGAGCGATGAAGCGTAATCGGCAATGATGGCTTTGATCTGATTCTGCGTCCCGCTCCGGTTACTAACCTTCGGCCCTTCACATAAATACGGAAGGCAGAGCCTTCCGTTCGATTTATGTAACAAGGTAAAACTTTGCTTATACCAGCTCGGCCAGCATGGTATCTGAGTATTCGGTCAGTGCTTCACCGGCTCGGACTTTGGCAACATAATCCGGATTGGCAATCAAAGGACGACCAATCGCCAGCAAATCGAACTTGCCGCTGGCAATCGCCTGACTGCCGCTTTCCGGCGTAAAACCGCCCACGCCGACCAGCGTCTTGCTGTAACGCGAGCGCATATACTCAGAAGCCGTGCCGCCCAGATAATCAAATTCCATCTGGTCGTCAAACACGCCCACATGCAGGAAGGCCAGGTTACGGGTTTCCAACTCACCCAGCAGGTAGTCAAATACTTCGCGATCGCGGGCATCGGCATCAATATTGAAGTAAGCCCCCGGCGACAGGCGCAGCGCAGTGCGGTCTTCACCAATGGCTTTCACGACAGCATCGACCACAGCCAACGGGAAACGCGCCATGTTTTCTGGGTTTCCGCCGAATTCATCTTCACGTACGTTGCTGCTGTAATGCAGGAACTGATCGATCAGATAACCGTTCGCGCCATGGATCTCGACCCCATCAAAACCCGCTTCCAGTGCATTGATGGCGGCCTGAGCGTAATCGGCAATCAGCTCTTCGATCTCTTCCTTGCTCGCCGGTTTCGGTTCGAGATACGTCAGCTCACGCATCCGCGGCACTGTGCCTTCCACACCCAGCGCGGAAGGAGCCAGCACAAAATCGCCGCCAAAGAAATGGGGATGTGCCACACGGCCGGTGTGCCATAACTGAGCAAAAATTTTACCGCCGTTGTCATGCACTTTATCGGTAACGTTACGCCAGCCTGCAATTTGTGCCGGTGTGTACAGCCCTGGTGTGTTCGGATAGCCCTGCCCGTCCGGACGGATGATGGTGGCTTCACTGATGATCAGACCAATCTCCGCACGACGGGCGTAGTAATCGGCCATCGCCTGAGTCGGCACCAGCTCATCATCCGCCATACAGCGGGTTAGCGGCGCCATCAGAATACGGTTTTTCAGTGTGATTGAGCTATTCAGTGCGAGAGGTTGAAACAAATTTTCCATTAGGGACACCCTGTGATCATTTCTTGAACGCCCATTCAAATTAGTCGATCTTGAATGCTCGTTCAAGTATTTTTTGAATGCCCATTCAAGATCGGATAAAATCCCTGCAAGCCACATGGATAAGAGAAAATTAATGCGCAGCGCCGAATTTGACCGCGAAACGGTATTACATTCCGCTATGGATGCCTTTATCGCCAAGGGTTACAGCAAAACCAGCATGCAGGATCTCAAACAGGCCACAGGGCTGCATCCGGGGTCCATCTATTGTGCGTTTACCAATAAACGCGGCTTGCTGGTGGCAGCTCTGGAGCACTATCAGGCTGAACGGGACAAAGTTTTTGTGCAGTTATTTGACAGCCAACCCACAATCATGGCTGGTATTGCGGCTTATCTGGAGCAAATGGTGATCGAATGCGAGCAGGAAGAGATTAAAGATTGTCTGTTGCAAAAAGCCCTGAGTGAACTGGCGCGGGACGATAAAGAGATTGAGCGCCTGATCAGCCATAAACTGAAAGACTGGGAGCAGCTGTTTGTCTGTAAATTTGAACTTGCCCAACGGAACGGCGAATTGTCAAATCAGCGCAATGCAAAAACACTTGCCCGTTACCTGGTCATGGGAATTTACGGCATCCGCGCCTATTCCCACACCTGCCCCGCACCTGGTGTGTTGCGCGAGCTGAGTGAAGAGTTGTTGAGAAATATTCAGGGGAGATGATGCTTCGGGAAACAAAGCGGCCCAAGTCTCTGAGCCGCTTGCGATAAACAGAAGGCAAGATGAACACTACAAGCGGAGGTTAGTCGTAAACAGGTGCGTCAAAGTTGTACCCTTCATCGGAATAGGCGGTCACGATCGCATCGTCAACCAGGCCTGATTCCGCTTTAACCTGAGTTTCGAAAAAGTGTTGAATTTGTTGCCGGCGACCATGCGCAGACCAGTCTTCTGCACTTGCCCAGATTTCGTTAAACACGATGGGATAGTCGTTTCTTGTCGCACTCGGGTGGTCGATCTGGCGGGTCAGTGTGTACTGAACGCAGCCTTGCTCGCGAAGCGAATCCGGCTCCAGTGCTTTCAGTACGTCAAACAGTTCGGCTTCTTTGCCTGCTTTGGGTTTAAATTGTGCCAACACATAAACGCGACTTGTCATTCGATTTCCTTTCTATTTCTGAACGTTAAGATGATGTCGTTTGCAAACGATAGCATAGAAGTGAGAAAGTTGAAGGCCGCCAGGTGCAATGTGGTGAAATGACGTCAATCGCGAATAAAGCTGAGGCATACGCCTTCACTTCATTGATTAACGCCATCTTCAGTCTGTCCTGAACAGAACAGAGTAAGCTATTGATTTATCATTACGCGCCAGATTCTTACTCGCTAGCGTTGGCACCTGACTGACGCTGAACAGCGGATAAAAATTGACGAAGGACTTCGTCTTTACATTCCCGGAAGTGCTTGTTGTCTGGCTTGCGGAAAAAGGCGCTCAGTTCATGCTTGCTTAAGCTCACACCGACAGTCTGCAGCATCTCAAGAATATCTTCCGCTTTTAAATTCAACGCAATACGTAATTTCTGGAACACCATATTGTTGTTCAGATGATCTTCCGGTTTGGGTTGCTCGCCATCACGCTTACCACGTTTGAAATTAATCAGCCCATTCAGAAACACGGCTAACTCAGTGTCAGTCAGCTTGATAAAGGTCTCGGCAGCGTCTTTTTCTAACCAACCCGCAACCTGTTCTTCGGTTGCGCTGAAATCCGCCATCGCGAAGATTTCAATCATAGTATTGTTTTTAAAATCAAAGGTATCACGTACACGACGCAAGATATCATTATTGGTCAAAATAGATCCTAGTCTTAGGTATGCCATGGCAATCAACACGATTGCTGGAGAGCGGTGATCTTACCAGACTTGCGAGCCAAGCCCTATCAATTGCTCATGTCGCCGCTGGAGAAAGATCCGAATGACACAGGCTCTCTGCGCAGGCTTAGCCACATTTGAACAATCAGGTAAGGAAAGTTGGGATCAAGAGCAACAGCGAACGAGGTGCAAACCCTTTTTGCTACAGTGCCCGTCTTTCAATGTTTAAGCTCGTTTCACAGCAACCACCGAAAATGTATGCCAGTGTTTCATTTTACCCAATGTCGTCTTAGCATCTTCGTCACGCTCGCTGAACCTGATAATGTCAAAGTCAGTAAACAGCGCTTTTACATGCTCCTCAGTAAGCGGTGTTGTCGGGCTTCGGTATTGTGAAGCCCAACTGTCGTTAATCCCCATGAAATCGCCAGCAAATACACCACCGGCTTCAAGGCTTGATTCAATGTTTTCCCAGGTGCTCTGAAAATTAGAAGGCTCAGCAAAAAAGAGGCTTGAGTTGGCAATAACGAGGCCGGATCTCGGGTAATCGTAAACTTCAAATGAAGACTGGCTGATTTCAACTAACGCTTTAGCTGCAAAACGATCACGGCAGATAGCGACCGACTCAGGGTTAATATCAAAGCCGTAAACTTGATAACCTTGTTTTTCAAGATACTCTATATCGCTACCGGTTCCACAGCCACAATCAACTGCTACAGCCAGGTTCGACTCATTTAACTTTGCGGCAAACTCAGTTCTCTTTAAATGAGCACGAGCCAACGCTTTTTCATAGAATTGTCGCCAGACCTCTGTATTTTCATCCATGTGCTAATCTTTCCTTACGAGAATCAAATCAAACCCCAAAGACAGACACAAGAATTTGTTAGAGTATTCAGAAATGCCTTTGGGTTCTTTGGTGTTGTCCGGCGCAGTTTTATATAAGCATCATTAATAATCAACTATGTCAGTTTGATGGCTGCTGAAATTGCCGTAGCCAGCCCTTCTGGATTATCCCAAGCCATTGAGTGTCCGGCACGATCTACGATTTCAATATGTATATTTTTACTTTCTAATTCTTTTAGGTCCGGATCAGGCAACGAATTACGCCCAAAGATAAACGTTTTTGAAACCTTTAATGAATAAAATACATCACGCCAGCTCGGGCACTGACCTTCTATTAATGATTTAGATTCTCTATAGACAGCAACAGGAGAACTCATCAATAAGCTTTCAGCCCAGTTTTCATTCGACTCTTTTTTACAATCATGAATTATCTGACTATGCCCACCATTTAAATACTCTTGTTCACTGTAAGAAGAAATTTTCTTGCTAAAAAAACCTCCTCCTGAATCAAGGTTTGCTTCACTAAGGATTAAACCTTTTAAAGTACTTTCACATCGAGCAGCTAAGTTAATAGAAACAGCGCCACCCATACTATGTCCATAAATAATAAATTCACCAAGATCCAAGTAATTAATAAATTCTTCAAGATATTCTGCATGGGCTTCGACAGAATAACTACATTGTTCTGGTTTATCACTAAACCCGGAACCTAAAAGGTCAACAAGCAATCTTCTATGCTGACTGAGGCCTAGCATTGCAGCAACCTGAGGGTAGTCGAAAGAAGATGCGCACCCTAACCCATGTATAAAAACAATAGGGATTTCTTCCCCCGGAAAATCATGGTAACGAATTTTTGCATTGTCATTTTTTAATCTAAATTCTTTCATATCTTTTAACACCACTTAAATAATTCCAAGCTACGAGATAATGATGGGGGATGAAGGTATCACCACAACACTTACATTCGTACATCAGTCATTTATGTTAGTTACCGATTTTCAATCACAACTAATTTTTCACGCTTACTTTTATTGGTCATCAAATAGAAACCAACAGCAGAAATAATTGAAATCACAATCACACTAGACCAAGTAACACTATAGCCATAACGATCAATAAAATATCCGACAACGACAAAGCTTGGCATAACTAAGAGACTCCTGAGCGTCACAAGTACTCCTTGGATTCTTCCTCTGTGACTGGACGGAGAGTTATTCGCCAAATATATTCCCTCTTTTGTCAGTAACAATACTTCTCCGGAAGATAAAAACAACCAAGCCAGAAAATGTACAGGAATAGTTGGAAAAACCATCACTAGCATATATCCAAAAGCAAACATCAAGCCAGCATAGGCCAAACTGACAGTCTCCGCTTTACTCGACGTAAGTTTCATTAAAAGAGGCGTAATAAGCACGACCAGCACACAGGCATAGGTCATTAACTGGCCAAATATGATTGGACCCGATTCACCAAATATATAACTTAAATATAATGGGCTTGCCATTGTCATTTGGTGTAAAGAGTACCACAACAGGCCACAAAGTAGCGTAAATAATAAAAGCCTTGGTCTTGCACTCAAAACGGCCCATATGGTTCCGTCAACAGGCTGTTCTAACTCATTTTCGTTGTTTGCTTCATTTTCTGGTTGTACCTGAATAAAAACAGCCACAATCAAAACCCCAAACAATGCAGCAAAGCCATTACCAAAGAATATCCATTCCGTATAATGCCAGAATAAATACCCCGCTATGATTGGACCTAAAGCAGAGCCAAAATTATATGCGAGATAACTCAACGACATCACCGCATCACGATTATTAATATTAGATAGGTCTGCAACTAAAGCGTTACTTGCCGGCAATGACAATCCCACAAAGAAATAAGACACAAATAAAAACACCGGAACTAACACAGATGATTCAGGAAAAAAACCACAACAAATGAGTAATATAGCACCTATAAACTCGCCAAATACCATGACCTGCTTATGCCCAAATACATCTGATAGTTTCCCGCCTAAAAAACTCCCCAAAAGATAAGTCCCTGTCACTCCCATAGCGAGAGAGCCTGCGACCGTGGCTGAATAACCCAGCTTATCTGTTAAAAGCAAAACTAAAAATGGAACAATGAAATTACCCATTCCTAAAATCATTCGAGCTAACGCCAGGTAATAGATATTACTTGGTAAGCCCCGATAAATTGAAATCGCTGACAATAACTTCTGTATCATGAAACTCCTGTAACATTTTCGATACCCACAGAGTTCTCAGCCGTCTAAAGAAGGGGCTGGGGAATCGGTAGTTATTCAAAAATAAGTGATGCATTAAGATGCATTAAATATCAGTGAAAAACATTCGTTGTCGAAATGAGTTGTTCCCCAATATTGAAAAACCTTACCTTTAATTTTTTTGTTATGTGTATTGGCTCAAATGGCTTTCGATAAACGCAATATCAGCCCTGTAAAAATCTTGAAGAGGAACCTCTGAAGGTTCGAGCCAATAAAAAGTTTGTTGACGCTCAGGATCAATCATTTGAGGTTCAATGCCAGTACTTGCACCCAAAACCACATAGTGAATTTCACCACCAAAATCATTTTTTGCTTTGTGGCTGCCAAGGAGTTTTAAATTTTTCAGACCTGTCTCTTCCCACAACTCTCTTATTGCAGCCTGCTCACCTGATTCCCCCGCGTCTACTGAGCCACCTGGAAACTCAAAAACCATTCCTTTTTCTGGTCTAAAACGCTTTTGGATGAGAACTTTTCCTTCTCTTACAACTACACCCATGGCGAGATTTTTCATACTCACTTTCCTTGTGGATTTTAATGCAAAACGCCCGCTTAAGGGGTGAGTACATGTGTGCCAAAACTTACCTCTTTACGTCATAAATCATTGTTATTAAAGAAAAACACCTAACCTCGCCCTTCTGGAAACGTCTGTAAATTGGAATGTAATTGACACCAGTTTGGCTTGTAGGCGGTGTAAATTTGAGCATCGACTTTAACGGGGATATCGTCGTCAAACGTCGAGATAGCGAGCTCAATGTCATTCGGCGTCGCATTTTTTATGCGAAAGCCCAAACTGGAGCCGCAATGGGAACAAAAGGTTCGAATCGTGCCATTGGGTGCAACGAACTCTTTCAGCAAGTGCTCTCCTGAAAGCCAGTTTAAGCCCTGTACCCCAACCAGAGTTCCAAAAGCAGCACCATGAAATTTACGACACATTGTGCAATAACAGTTCGCAGCCTTTTCACTGAAACCGCTAACAGAAAACTGAACGCTCCGGCACAAACAAGACCCTTTGTATGTGTTGCTCATCTTACGTTTCCCTCCATGTTGTATAACGAGTGACATCGCCCCCTCCTCAGGCTTTACTGCACTGGATGAGCCGGAGGCCACTATGCCACCTATCTATGGCATTGATTTAGCCGAATCATCGCACTGACGGCAAAACTAATAATGTCACGCGTTGGCAGTCCCTTTTACCTTCGAGAAGGCTCATCAGTGTTCGGTGCCAGCACGCGATCTTCTTGTGGGCTCTGTTTCATGCAGATAACGCGTAAATGTATCTTTTGGACGCTCAAGACCATTTTCAGCTAACACTCTTGAAGCCATGCCTCGGTGGTTACTGCCATGGGTCAGTAAATGCAGCAAGATTTCTTCAACGGTGAGCTGTCCGAAGGCACCATCTATAAACTTAAACGAAACAATGCGCTTGAGTTCTTCCGGCGTGGCTGACTGCGTATAATTAACAAGCCATGTGTCATGCTCATTCATCGTCTGACGCAGTTCAGATATGGAAGGAGTTTCTACTGTATTATCACCACTGTATTTCTCAGGTTCACCGATAATTCGACTGATGAACAGACTATCGACAACTGTTGTATGATTTAGAATCCGAACGAAAAATGTGGCATCAATTTCCGGTAATTTTGAAAACTGCTGTTCCCCTAATTGAAGCAGCTCAGCATTGGCCCATTGTTTATATTGAAACGCTTTAAAAAACTGCATTTTTTCTCCGAAATATCTCAGATCTTGACATTGTTACTGACAAAGACAGCGCAAACCCGCGATTACATCTAAATCGCTTACTCTGTATTATTGCTGCCTTGATTACACACTTTCTTTGGCACATAAAATGGCAGCCGCAATAGCAGCTTTGGCTTGGGGGCTGTTTTTCCAGCAGGTGGTTCGTAACATAGAAGCCACCATTTCAGCGATATCATCAACCTGATAAGTGGCCAAATCAGACAATGTGTTGATTCCAATTTCCTCAAACCTTTTAATGACAGTCGGGCCAACACCTTTCACAGCCAAAAGCAGCTCTCTTTCTCGATCAGAAAATGCCATAAGATCTCCTTGTTAACACAAAACGAATGATGGACTCACCTTCATCAGGCTTTGCCACACTGGGCATGTCTGATTCCAGACTAAACTAGACAGGTTTGGCTTGTGGGAAAGATTTGCGGTACCAATCCAGCCCGGCTTGCACGTCTGGGACATGCACTAACAGCGCAGAAGGTGTCATCCTGATCCCCTACGGTTCAATAGATTCTCACTCTTAAAGACGCTACCGCCCCTGACAGTGAAGTCACGCGAGCTGGTTATTTTCGTCTGATGAGTCAGACATATTATTGGCATATGAGATAGGTTTCACTAAAACATGACAGGGCTGTGCCAGTTCTGTGGTTTAGGGCAAATTTCGCAGGGGCGTGATGGAAAAATCGCAGATAAAAAAACAGCCAGAGCAATCTGGCTGTTTAGATATTTAACGGTTTAAAAGCAGATAAAGCAGGAATCAGTCTTTGTTGTCAGCGAAGTCGCCGGCACAATCGACCAGCTGTTCACGGGTCATCATGAAGACGCCGTGGCCGCCGTTTTCGAATTCCAGCCAGGTGAACGGGATGTGCGGGTACTGCTCTTCCATGTGAATCATGGAGTTGCCCACTTCACAGATCAGAATACCTTCGTCTGCCAGATAATCCGGGGCATTGGCCAGAATACGGCGCACCAGATCCAGACCGTCAAAACCGGCGGCCAGACCCAGCTCCGGTTCATGGCGGAACTCTTCCGGCAGGCTGTCCATGTCTTCCTGATCCACATAAGGCGGATTGGACACTATGATGTCGTACTTGTCTCTGGGTACGTCACGCAACAGATCCGAATGCAGCGGGATCACCTGCTGTTCCAGACCGTGGTCGTGAATGTTCTGCTCGGCCACTGCCAGGGCATCGGTCGAGATATCCACCAGATCCACTTCCGCTTCCGGGAACGCATAGGCACAGGCGATACCGATACAGCCACTGCCGGTACACAAGTCCATAATGCGGGTAGGTTCACGGGTCAGGAAAGGTTCGAAACCGTTATCAATCAGTTCGCCAATCGGTGAGCGTGGCACCAGCACGCGCTCGTCGACGAAAAATTCCAGGCCACAGAACCAGGCTTTATTGGTCAGGTAGGACACAGGGGTACGCTCGGTTACCCGGCGCACCACGCGCTCGACAATCGTTCGGCGCTCGCTGCTGGTCAGGCGCGAGAAACGCGCGTCAGCCGGAATATCAATCGGCAGATGCAGGGTTGGCAGTACCAGCTGCACCGCTTCATCCCAGGCATTGTCTGTGCCGTGGCCATAAAACAGGCCGGCATCGTTGAATCGACTGACGGTCCAGCGTAGCATATCCTGCAGTGTGTGAAGTTCGTTGACGGCTTCGTCGACAAAAATCTTATCCAAAATAGCCTCCAAATGGCGCTACAATACCGCGATAAAGTAGTTGGAAATTCATTATGAGTAAAAAAGACCCTGCACTGGAAGAGGACGATTTCTCGCTCTTTCAGGATGCAGTGAAGGGCGTTAAAAAGTTGTCGCATGATACCATAATCACTTCACGCCGACAGAGCCCGAAGACCGATAAGCGCAATGTGAGTGCCAAAGAGAGCCATAATCACGAGTTTTATTTCTCTGACGAGTTTGAACCTCATCTGAGCGAACATGGCCCGATGCAATATGCCCGATCCGGCGTCTCCAAGTATGAAGTGAAAAAGTTACGGCGCGGTGTCTATGTACCGGATATTTTTCTGGATATGCATGGTATGACACAAAAAGAAGCCAAGCGTGAGCTGGCGGCGATGATTGCAGCCTGCATTAAAGACGGGGTGTCCTGCGCCTGTGTGATGCACGGGATAGGCAAGCATATTCTGAAGCAGAAAGCGCCGCTCTGGCTGGCTCAGCACCCGGATGTGATGGCATTTCACCAGGCACCGCTGGAGTTTGGTGGCGCTGGTGCACTCTTGGTGCTGATTGAAGTGCCCGAGCGGTAGAGCGATTCACCCGGAACGAAAGCGTGTCAGGCTGCAGCGCCTGACGCCTCGCTCAGCAGCTCTGATCTGATCAATACACAGTCTGAGACAATGCACCGACGTTAACCACCTGTCCGTCCTGGATCAGGGTAACTTCGCCGGTATCACACACCTGCATCCGTACTTTTACCGAGCCTTCGTTGTAATAGTGCTCACAGTTGCCATTACGGGCACTGTCGATACGGGAAAAAATGGTGATACCGCCCGGATTCAGCATAGAAGGCGGGCTCACAAAGGTTAAGGTGCTGCCGGTTTGAGAAATGTTCATCTCTTCTCTCACACCATTTGCCCATTTTATCGCGCCGTTGGCGACAATATTGGGTGTCACCATGTTTGCCACACAAGCCGTCAGTCCCAGACAGCCAAGCAATACGAATACAATTTTTTTCATAACCACTTAATTTATCAGTCTTTATTTTTATCGTTCATTGTACCAGACCTGTCGGATCAGGACAGGCCGGCAATCTAAAACTGCGTACCGCAGCCAATCAATGGTGATTAGGCTGGACAACATCAACAGGATTCTCCTGCCATAATAAGGCGGACGGTTCCCCCTCAGCATGAAAATCCACTGCGGCAATGGAAGAAGTGCGGAACATCAGCGGCTGCAATCCCGGTACCAGCTCGGCACTCAGATAGCCCACCAGCGGTAAATGCGACACCACCAGAACCGTTTGCGGCTTCTCCAGCGCAATCACGGCTTTGAGGTAGTCTGCCACCTGACTGGCGTCACCGTAGGGCGTGATATCATCAACCGTCATCAGGGTGTTTGGCACAGGCAGCTCTTCTGACATCGCCTGCCAGGTTTGCTGAGCGCGCAGATACGGGCTGATCCACACCAGATCAAGCTGCCCGTCCAGATGACTCGCTAACTGCTTGGCCATCTGCCGGGAATACGTCTTGCCCTGGGCTGTCAGGGGCCGCTCCGCGTCACTTGGGGCAAAATGCTGTGCTTCGCCATGACGCATGATAAAAATTCGCATAGTCTCCAGTCCGATTGCGCGTTTCTGTCGTTATGCTAGCAAAGGCTGGTACAGACAGGGTAGCCATTTCATATTACGCGATGTGAAAGCGTGACGGCTGAATCGCTCTTATTACTGACGCGCAGTCACACATCATTGCCAGACAGAATTTGCCAGTGCCATTAATGGGCGTCATAATTACCCTAATTCCCTGTAAATATAGGCGCTTCCTGTGTTCAAAAGTCCGAACGATCCCAAAGAGTACCGCTATCTGACACTGGACAATCAACTCAGGGTCTTGCTGGTTCATGATCACACGGCACCCCGGGCTGCAGCAGCGCTGTCTGTCGGCATCGGCCACTTTGATGATCCGCTGGATCGTCAGGGAATGGCGCACTTTCTTGAACACATGTTATTTCTGGGTACGGAAAAGTTTCCCAATCCGGGCGAATTCCAGTCTTTTGTTAACCAGTACGGCGGCAGCAACAATGCCTGGACCGGCACGGAAAACACCACCTACTTTTTTGAAATCGCCCCGCCGGCCTTTGCAGCCGGTCTGGAACGTTTCGGGCAATTTTTTATTGCCCCGCTGTTCAATGTCGACGCGGTCGACAAAGAACGTCAGGCTGTCGATTCCGAGTACAAACTCAAGCTCAAAGACGATGTACGCCGCCTTTATCAGGTGCACAAAGAAACCATTAACCCTGAGCACCCGTTTGCTAAATTTTCAGTGGGCGATATCACCACTTTGGAAGACAGGCCGGATAACCCGGTTCGCAATGAACTGATTGCGTTCTACCAGCAACATTATTCCGCCAATCAGATGGGGTTGGTACTACTGGGGCCGCAATCTATGGACGAACTGGCAACCTACGCCGAACAGTTCTTTGGCGCTATTCCCAACTCAGGCCAGGACAAACCCGCCATTGAGGTTCCCCTGATAACAGACAGAGAAAACGCCTGTTTTATTGCGATTGAGCCGATTAAGGAAGTACGGAAACTCACGCTGTCTTTTACTCTGCCCCCCATGGATGCCCATTATCGTAGCAAGCCATTGTCCTATCTGGCGCATTTACTGGGCAATGAAGGCACAGGCAGCCTGATGTCTGTCCTCAAAAGTGAAGGGCTGATCAATACTCTGGCAGCGGGCGGCGGGATCAGTGGCAGTAATTTCCGGGAATTTACCATCGGCCTGAACCTGACACCCGATGGCCTGAACCGTGTCGATCATATCGTCACCACTATTTTCCAGTATATCCGGCTCATCACAGAGCAAGGGCTGGCAGAATGGCGCTACCTGGAAAAGCAAGCAGTGCTGGAGCAGGCGTTCCGCTATCAGGAGAAAAGCAGGCCGCTTGATACCGTCAGCTATCTGGTGATGAACCTGCTGCATTATGCCCCGGACGATATCGTCTACGGCGATTATATGATGAGCCAGTACGATGAAGCGCTGCTGAAAGACGTACTTGGCTATCTTCGTCCGGACAATCTTCGCCTGACGCTGGTGGCAAAAGGCCAAAAGCACGACAGAGTGGCCGACTGGTATCACACCCCTTATTCGGTCACGCCGTTTACCGAAGCGCAGTTAACTGCCTGGGCTGAGCCGGGCAACAACCCGGCGCTCTTGCTGCCCGAGCAAAACCCCTACCTGTGCCAGCGTATGGATCCACACCCGCTGACGGATGAACAGGAAGCGATTCCTCAGTTAATTCAGGATCTGCCGGGCTTCCGGCTGTGGTTTATGCAAGAACATGAGTTCAGAGTGCCCAAAGGCCTGGTCTATGTCGCCATCGACAGCCCGCACGCGGTAAGCTCTGTGCGTAATATCGTCAAGACGCGCCTGTGTGTCGAAATGCTGATGGAGTCCTGCAACGAAGTGGCCTACCCGGCAGAAGTGGCGGGTATGGCGTATAACCTGTATGCCCATCAGGGCGGGGTGACACTCCAGTTATCCGGTTTCAGCGAGAAGCAGCCTTTGCTGCTCAAACTGCTGCTGGAAAAATTCTCCGGCCGCACTTTCAATATCGACCGATTTAACAGCATCAAAGCACAGATGCTGCGTAACTGGCGCAATGCCGCGGAAGACAAACCCATTTCTCAGCTGTTTAACCAACTGACCGGCTTGCTGCAACCGAATAACCCACCCTACCCGGCTTTGATCAAAGAGCTGGAAACCGTTGAAGTCACCGAGTTACCCGGTTTTGTCGAAGCCATGTTTGCCGAACTACACATTGATGCTTTCGTATATGGTGACTGGCGTAAAGATGATGCACTGGCATTGGCAGAAGTGCTGAAAGACGCGTTTAGGGTGACAGATCAGCTATATGGTGAAGCACAGCGGCCATTGGTCCATCTGGGAGAATGTGGCACGCTGCGCTATGAAGTGGACTGCGGCCATGCTGATTCCGCCATCCTGATTTACTACCAGTCACGGGAACAGTCGCCCAAAGCCATTGCTACCTACACTCTGGCCAATCATCTGATGTCGACCACCTTCTTCCACGAACTGCGTACCGAACAGCAACTGGGCTACATGGTAGGCACGGCGAATCTGCCGCTTAACCGCTATCCGGGCTTGCTGCTGTATATACAATCGCCGGTGGCCGGTCCGTTGCAGCTGCTCGAAGCGATTGATGAGTTCACCAATGCCTTTGCGCTGGTCTTGCTTGAGCTCAATGAGAGCCAGTGGCAGGCCAGTAAACAAGGGCTGATCGCTCAGTTGTCCGAGCCGGATACCAATTTGCGCGCACGTGCCCAGCGCTATTGGGTCAGCATTGGCCACAAAGATGACCATTTTGACCAAAGACACAAAATTGCCCACGAAATGGCATCGCTGTCCCGTGCTGAGTTAGTCCGCTTTCTGGTAGAAGACATTAAACCCAGAACGGCGAATCGGCTGGTGATGTATTATCAGGGCGGCGCGCACCGGAACCTTACTCCGCTGGAAGCGGGTGATCCTATTCCCTCAGTCAGCGATTTTCAGCGTAACGCCCAGTAACCGCTTCCCCCTGAGTCCCGATCTCAGGGGGAGGCTGTTTGCATATCCCAAACGATAAAAGTGGAATCATGATTCCACTTTTGACATCCCTCTTAATTTTCCTTTTCCTGTCAGTCGATTATCTACATTAACAAATCCAAAAATACAGCCTCAGGCTGGCCGTCTGTATCGGATAGTGATGCAAGAAGCCGTGAGGTCGAATAAGCATAATTTCTCAGAACAATGTTCAGGAACCTGTTATGTCACACGCCTGTTCGATCTGCCGTCAGTCTATTACGGCGAAAAACCAGAGTTTACACAGCCGGCTATTCTGCCGTTCCTGTATGAAGGCTATTCATCCGCGCCAGCTTGACAGCATGTTGTGTCTGCTGACCGCTATCGCCCTGTGTTCACTGACTTTCATGCTGTGGATTGGCTTTAACCCACTGATGGTGGCTGGCTCGGTTATCCTGCTGCTGCACTTAGTCCGCCCGAAAAGCCTGTACCGGCGCTTTCGTCTGGGCATCAATGTGCAGCAAGGGTTAAAGCACCACAAAATCAGTTAAGCGTTTCGCATCGCTCCTGACTTCATCTCTGTCTCCATCTCCCTCTAACGACAAAGGCCTGCTATGCAGGCCTTTGATTTATCAGGTTCTGAACAGGAAATCAGTCGTAGAAACGCTGTTCATCCTGCGCCATCTGCAGCAGACGTTCGCAGGGGAGGAAGCGATCACCGTACTTATTGACATGCTCATTGAGCAATTCAACGACACGCTTGGCACCGAGCTGATCCATATAGCGGAACGGACCGCCCAGGAATGGCGGGAAGCCAATACCGAAGATCGCACCAATATCGCCGTCACGAGCACTGTGCACCACACCTTCATCCAGACAGCGGGCCGCTTCGTTCAGCATCATCAGTGCGCAGCGGATCGCGATGTCATGGCCGGAGGCTTTCCGCGCCGGGTTCAGCTTCAGCAGTTTATAAACGCTCTTATCGACACCTTTTTTCTTGCCGTTGTAGAGGTAAAAACCTTTGCCTGTTTTACGGCCTTTGCGGCCATCTTTCAGCAAGATGTCAAAGACATCCGGGCTCTTGAAGCGATCACCCAGCTCTGTTTCCAGAATCGGGCTGATTTTGGCCCCGACATCCACACCCACTTCATCCAGCAGGGTGATAGGCCCAACCGGGAAACCAAAGTCCAGCAGCGCGTTATCAATATGTTCGATGGGCTCTCCGCCCAGCAGAGCCAGCGCGGCTTCATTCATGTACGGGGCAAGAATACGGTTGACATAAAAACCGGCTTTATCGGCGACTACAATCGGGGTTTTCCCCTGCTTCTTGGCTAATTTCACCACGGTCGCGACCGTTTGCGCCGATGTACCGGCATGGGGGATCACTTCCACCAGCGGCATTTTTTCTACCGGGCTGAAATAATGCAAACCGACCACCAGCTCAGGACGCTCTGCGGCAGAAGCAATCTGGTTGATAGGCAGCGAGGACGTATTAGTGGCAAAAATAGTGTCAGGTCTGGCATGGGCTTCCACCTCTTGCACCATCTGATGCTTGAGGCTGAGATCCTCAAAGACCGCCTCAATCACCACATCGGCTTTATCAAAGCCCTGATAATCGACACCGCCGTTGATCATCAGCATCTGTTTTTGTAACTCGGCTTTACTGATAATTTTGCGCTTACGCTTTTTATCAAGCAGCTTAAAGTTATACGCCATGGCATTCAAAATGCCGTCGTTGGCGATGTCTTTTACTTTGACCGGCAAGCCGGCTTTTGATGCGGTCACATGACTGATGCCACCGCCCATCAGCCCGCCACCCAGCACAGCGACACGCTTCACCTCGGCCGGTTTAATACCATCGCCAGCACCGGTTTCTTTTTTCATGGCGGTCGTAGCAAAAAAGATGCTGCGCAGCGAGGCAGACTCTGAAGACATCACCAGCTCTCCGAACCGGCGGGCCTCTTCTTTTTGTCCTTTGACTATGCCGTGCTGCAAGCCATATTTGATGACATCTAAAATAGCTTCCGCTGCCGGGTAATTGCCACGGGTTTTTTCGCGTGTCTTCTTACGGGCCTGGTCAAACACCAGACCGCGGCCCACAGGGTTGCCGCCCATCGCCCAGTCCTGGAAACTGTGCTTGCGTACCGGTTTGCCTTTCAGCGCCAGTGTTTCTGCCACCTTGAGCAAAATACTTTCCGGCACGCATTCATCGACCACGCCTAACTTCTTCGCTTTCTTGGCACGCAACTGTTTACCGGTCAGGATCATATCGAGCGAATTTGCCACGCCAATCAGGCGAGGCAGACGCTGTGTGCCGCCTGAGCCCGGCAGCAGACCAAGCTGGACTTCCGGCAGACCCAGTTTAGTGGCATCCGAATCGGTACATACCCGGCTATGGCACGCCAGCGCCAGTTCAAGACCACCGCCCAGGCACGGGCCATGAATGGCAGCGACAACATGAAATGGCAGCGCTTCAAGACGCTGGAACATCTGCTGCCCCTGCGTTGCCAGCTGCTCGGCTTCTTTGGCCGTGGTGCATGCCGCCAGCATACGGATATCGGCCCCGGCGACAAAATTATCCGGCTTACCGGAATACACCACCAAGCCTTTGATCTCTGCTTTTTTCGCTTCCAGCTCGTCCAGCACGCTTCCGACCTGAGTGGCGAAGGCGGCCTGGAGGGTATTCATTTTTTCCCCGGGGACATCAATTTTCAGCCAGGCAAGGCCATTCTCGCCGTAGCTCAGGCTGAAAGCTGATTGCGGCTCAACAGTATGTTCTGTATTCGTCTGTTCAGTCATGATTACATCCGTCATTATTCAGTCTCCAGGATCATGGCAGCACCCAAGCCGCCGGCGGCACAGGCGGTATTGAGTGCCAGACCGCCACCGCGACGCTGCAGCTCGCGCAGCGTTTGTGTAATCATTCGCGCGCCGGTGGCGGCAAAGGGGTGACCATATGCCAGCGAACCACCCAGGACATTGAATTTATCCATGTCGATCTCACCAATCGCCTCACTGCGACCGAGTTTTTCCTGTGCAAACTTCTTCGAAGCAAACATTTTCACATTCGCCAGGGTTTGAGCGGCGAATGCCTCATGCATCTCAATCAGGGTCAGATCTGAGAGTGTCAGACCGGCACGGTCCAGGGCCAGCGGTGTCGCATAAGATGGCCCCATCAGCATATCCTGCTCTACGCCTATCGCAGAAAAGGCATAAGAACGAATATAGCCCAGCGGTTTCAGGCCCAGCTCTTTTGCCCGTCCTTCACGCATCAGCAGCACAGCCGCACCACCGTCGGTCAGCGGCGTACTGTTAGCGGCCGTCACTGTGCCAAATTTACGGTCAAAAGCCGGACGCAATTTAGCGTAGCCTTCTACCGAGGAATCTTCGCGAATATTGTTGTCTTTATCGATCCACTGACGATAAGGTTCCGGGAAAGCGGTAATCACTTCACCCTGAATCACCCCATCCCGCCACGCCTGGGCTGCCAGGCTGTGTGAACGGTGGGCCAGTGCATCCTGCTCTTCACGGCTGATTCCGTGCGTTTTTGCCATTTGCTCTGCTGTCTGACCCATACTCAAGCCTGTTGAGTATTCGGCCACAGCAGGCGGAACTGGCATTAAATCTTTCAGGCTGAGCTTACTGAGCAGGCCCATTTTTTTGCTCATGGTTTTCGCTTTGCTGAGCGCCAGTAAAGTGGCAGCCAGTTTTTTAGACACACCAATAGGTAATACCGATGAGGAATCCGCACCGCCTGCGATCCCGATATCAATGGTGCCCGAGATGATACTCTCAGCAACATTCGCCGCAGCCTGAAAACTCGTTGCACACGCTCGGGTCACACTGTAAGCATCGGTGTGAATATTCATCCCCGTTCCCAGCACGATTTCACGGGCAATATTCGGTGCTTCAGGCATCTGCACGACCTGACCGAACACGACCTGCTCAATCAAAGCGGGATCAAAATCAATCTTTTGCAGCATTTCATTGACCACCATCTTGCCTAGATCCAGTGCCGGGACACCGTTAAAGGCTGTAGCCTGGCGGGCAAAAGGGGTACGTAATCCTGTTACGACAGCGATGCGTTCACCCTGTTGGGTCGTGAGATTCTGGCGACGTGTCATCGCGGCTCCTTATCAATATGGTAGAGGTCAGACCACACCGATTGTAACGGCATTGTTATTTAATTCAAATTAATGTTTAAGAAGTTGGAGCAACCAAAAACAATGAAAAGTGTAAGGAGTTAAAACATAGCGCAAAAAAAAAACCACACCGCTATGGTATGGTTAACAAACTCAACGTGTCAGTCGTTTGTGCAAATTTGATAGCAATAGCGAACAATAACGTTCAGCATTCCTTATTGAGTTATCAATTGAAATACTGACACTTTCCGCGCGCAAGTAGTTGAAGGGTATACTCAGTCCGTAAAGGACGTTATCAGGGGTCAGACCCGATAACACTGCTACTATAACGAAAGCGGGCTGACAGATATTGAGGGAAATCAATAACACAACAGTCTATTTTATGAATCCAATTCCTGTTATCTCCCGTATTATTGACTACGGCTCAAAGGATACGGACGGGCTACATCATGATTAAGCAATTTTTTCGCAAGAAAAACACAGATGCCTCGGTCTCTGTGGATATGAATAAACAGACACGCTATGAAGCCCTGGTCAGGGCCTGGCACAAAGACCTTTACAGGTACGCCTACTGGCTGTGCCATGATCAGCATATTGCCGAAGATTTGGTGCAGGAAACCTGCCTGCGCGCATGGCGATCGCTAGACAGCCTCAACGATGACAGTGCGGCCAAAGCCTGGCTTATCACCATCCTGCGTCGCGAAAATGCCCGGCGTTTTGAGCGCAAACAGCTCGATTTGGTCGACATCGACGATCACCCCATTGCGGATGATCATGGCACCGATGCAGGCGGTTTAAACGAGTCAGAACTGGGCCAGCTACAACATATGATTAAACAGCTGCCGTCCGAATACCGGGAACCTTTAGTTTTACAGGTCATGGCTGGATTCAACGGTGATGAAATTGCTAATATCCTTGGACTGAACAGAAACACAGTGATGACCCGATTGTTCAGAGCGCGTAACCAGTTAAAAGATGCTTTAGAAAAGCAAACCGAGCGGAGGGGCCACCAGAATGGACGATCTTGAATTTCGTCGCCGAATTTTGGCAGATCCTAATGATCAGAGTCCAGAAATGGTCGCTACGAAAAATGCGTCAATTGCTAACCGTAAACTTCACGATGAGTTACAGCAATTAGACAGCAAGCTGTCTGCAGCGATGAAAGTGGATGTGCCGGAAGATCTGGCCGATAAAATCCTGTTCCGCCAATCCGGGCAAGGCTATAAGGCCGAGAAAAAAGTGCGCCGTCATTTAGCCATAGCGGCTTCTGTGGCTTTCCTGTGCGGGTTGTTAATCGGTCAGATTCAGCCCGGGTTTTCGCTGAGTCCCGCCAAAGACATGGGTCAGGTTGCGCTGGCGCATATTTATAACGAAGCCGCTTTTGTCGACCAGGTTGACGAAGGGGTGTCATTGACTCAGGTTAACGCCAAACTCAAACCTTTCGGGCCTGAACTCAGCGGTTTGCCTTCTCATGTTTACTATCTCAATCATTGTGGTTTTGATGGCGGTGAAGCCTTACATATGGTCATCGGCGGTAAGCACGGAAAAATTACTGTTTTTGTCGTGCCCCAATCCTCCAACACCATGAAAAGCTTCGAAGACAGCAATATGCGCGGTGTTGTCATGCCTTCTCAGAACGCCAGCCTGATAGTGGTGGGTAACAAAGGCGAAGATGTCATGCCTGTCGCCGAACAGCTGAAAGACGCCATGCGTTGGACCAGTATTTAACGTTGCGGTGGTATCACCAACAGTGACCACCGCAAAAAAGTGCTGATCATTTCGTCAGTCAGTCCCTGTCCAATCCAATAAAACAATGATTTATATACTGGTCTGATTTGTTGTTTTTTTGCCTGCTCCTACAATCGCTTCCTCACTGGCACAGTTAAAGTGTCAGCAAAAAACGATCAGGATAAAAATAACTATGTACAAGAAGCGTCTGTTTACAAAAACTCTGATGGCAACCGCCGTCATGCTGGCCTCACAGCAATCACTGGCGGCCGGATTCCAGCTTAACTCACAGTCTGCCACTGGCCTGGGCCGCGCTTTTGCCGGTGATGCCGTCATTGCTGACAATGCTTCAGTGATGTCGCGTAACGCCGCGGCTATGACCTTGTTTAATGCACCAGCGATGTCACTGGGTCTGAATGTTATCGACACCGACATTAAAGTGAAAAATGCCCAGTATTCCACCCCCTTCGGACCATCATCTCTTGATGATGCCCAGATTGGTGGTAGCTCTTATGTGCCTAACTTGTATTACGTGCACCCTGTCAACGACAAACTGGCTCTGGGTGCCGGGATTTATTCAAACTTCGGCACCAAGACCGAATTCAGCAGCAGCTACTCTGCCAACGAGTTTGGCGGCCTGACGGATGTGAAAAGCCTGAACCTGACTCTGAATGCAGCTTATCGACTGAATAATCAGTGGAGCGTCGGCGGCGGGTTAGACATCATTTACGGCCAGGGCAAACTGCAGCGTTCCAATCAGACATTAGAAGGACTGGTTCAGCAACAAACCGGTGTAGCCGGCCCACTGCTGGATGTTGATGTTGACGGCACCGCTGTTGGCTTCAACCTGGGTACAGTCTATGAACTGAATGACCTCAACCGCTTTGGTCTGGCTTATCATTACAGTCCCGAGCTGAAAGCCGAAGGTGATATGTATGCGCAGACAGCCGGCGGGAACCTTCAAGGTCAGAAACTGCTGATGCCGCTGCCAGATATGGTTGAGTTTTCCGGTTTCCATCAGCTAAACAGCCAGTTCGCCGTTCACTATAGTGTTCAGTGGATCGAGTGGAGCAGCTTTGATACGCTGAAAACCGACAAAGGCGTAGTACTGAATGATTACCAGTGGCAGGATGGCTGGCACTATGCGATTGGTGGTACTTATACACTGAATTCAGACTGGACCTTGCGTACCGGCTACATGTACGACACCAGTGCTCAGGACAAGAAAACCTCCATTTCTGTCCCAGATTCAGATCGCCAATGGTTCTCTGGCGGCTTTACCTATAATCTCGATACTAAATCAACGATTGATTTCGGCCTGACCTACCTGATGGGTAAAGATATCGCCGCAACCGAACAAACCGCGGCGACCTCAATCAGTGCGACAACCCGTGCTGATGCGCTGCTGTACGGTGTGCAGTACAGCCGCTCTTTCTAACTAAGAACGGGATATTGCCAGAAAAAACTAAGCCGCTCGTTAGAGCGGCTTTTCTTTATGGATTTTATCAGTTCCCAGCCTTCAGGTGGGTATCTGAATTTACTGGCAGTTGGCTGCGCCTAGATCTTCCCAAACGCCCCACTCGCCTGTTGTTCCTGGCTCTTCACCAGTCGTCCACCATTTCGCTTTCCAGGACTTGCCTGAATGCGTCACGATATCACCGGAGTTATACACACCACCAGTTGCCCAGGCATTGGTACAGCCGGTTGAGCCGCCGTCTTTCAATACCGTCACTGTGACTGACTCTGTCACTGAATCGGTCCCATCGGATACCGCGACGGTAAAGTTCAGCGGCGTATCGACTGTGTAGCTGTCGGCAACAAAACTCACTGTTGCACCATTCACTGTCGCGTTAACACCGGCAGGCACTGTCCAGGTAAAGGTCAGTGTATCGCCGTCGGCATCTGACGATTGCGACGCATCCAGCACTACAGTATCACCGGCATTGGCTGTCGCAGGACCAGACACTGCCACCACAGGTGCGGTATTTGAACCTGGTGCTTTGGCCGTGACTGTCACACTGTCAGTAGCGGTATCACCGGCATTGTCGGTGACTGTCAGCGTGAACGCATACTGGGTATCAGCCGTCACTTCAGGAACAGCAACGGTAGCTGTCGCGGTATCTGACCCGGTCAGAGTCAGTGCCGGACCACTGGTTTGTGTCCACTGATAGCTGACGATCTGACCATCACGATCGCTGGATGCAGAGCCGTCCAGAGTCACAGACGCCGCACCATTAACCACTTGATCAGCACCCGCTTTCGCTACCGGGGCGTAGTTGCCACCGCCACCAGCCAGTGAATCCTGCATCGCATTCAGAATATCGCCGTTATCGGCATCAATTTCCCATGCAAACAAGCCCGCCAGCCCCAGATTACGGACATACTGACCTTTAGCCAGCACTGAACGACGGTCATCATAAGTGATCAGGTTACCGTTGCTTGGATTGTACGCCCAGGGTGCTTCTGCCTGCGCATCATAACCCTTAGTAACTGCAGCGTTATTGATGTAGTCAGTCACAACGTCTTTGTAGTCAATAACCCCGGGTTCCCACGAACCAGGCACCATGCCGTTGCCTGTACCTGTCATTGGATTCGTCGGATCTGTCATGCTGGCTTCGGTAACACCTGTCCAGCCACGTGCGTACATGGCAGTACCCAGTACCAGTTTGTTTGCAGGAACACCCTGCGCCAGAAGACGATCAATACCGTGCGCGGCAGTATAAGCCGGACCTTGACGAGGCACGCCGTTTTCATCAACACCTGTGCCGTTACAGACATCAGCAGACATGTGGCTGCCGCAGAACAGTGCTGTCTGATGGCCAGGAACGTTGTTCCATCCGCCGAAGAAATCATACGTCATGGCGAAAATGTAGTCCATATACTGAACCGCATCGGCATAGTTCACGACATCAATCTTGTCATAGCCTACACCGATTGCAGATGTCAGCTCGTACTGGCGGCCAGTTTCGGCTTCCAGCTCATCCAGCATGACACGCAGTTCGCGCATCAGAGCCACATACGCAGGGCCGTCATTGACCGGATCGCCCAGATTCGCATTCGCGCCTTTCCCGCCCGGGAATTCCCAGTCGATATCAACACCGTCGAAGAATTTCCATGTTTTGAGGAATTTCTTCACACTGGCGACGAAAATGTCACGCTTGGCTTTGTCGGTGAAAGAATAGAAGGGATCAGACAATGTCCAGCCGCCAACAGAAGGAACAATCTTCAGATCAGGATAACGTTGTTTCAACGCCATCATCTGACCATAGGTACCTTTATAAGGCGTGCTGTGGGTATGGCCTGATTGCGGCTGAGGCATCTGAACCGCCGCCCAAGGGTCATGGATCACCACTTCATAATCCGGCGTTCCCTGACAGGCACGGTTTAATGCGGCCAGGCTGTTGCCATTTTCAATCTCGCCCAAAGATTCATTGGGTCCGCAAATAGGAATAAAGCCGTACAAAATGTGGGTCAGGTTTTGCGCCGGAATATTATCCACCGAGAATTTACGGCCATAGACGCCCCACTCGACAAAGTAAGCACCAACCACAGTGTTCGCAGGCGTTGTGTAATTGCCATTATTAGCATCCACGTTCATGGGTAATGGATCTAAGTGGCTGCCATCGGTATCGGCAACAACAATGTTCGTTGCCGCACTGCTGGTACAGGCTTGCGCCGCCCCCGTGCCACTACACAGCTCAACTGTCATGGCATACTGACCACCCTGGGCTACAGACAGTGTTGTTGAACCCGCTCCGCTGGATGCCGGAGCAATGCTTTGCTCAAACACCACATTACCATTGAGCTTCACTTTCCAAAGGTCAGCCGTTTCACCAGAATAACGCTGCCAGGCAACCGGAACTTCCGCTGCCGGCTTAACCGTAATCAAGCTTTTATAGGCTGAGGCCGCTTGATCAACCTCTACGATAGCGTAATCCGTTTCCATCCAGGCAATTTGCGGAGTGCCTGGTGCTGCCATCGCTCCCCACGACATAGTCATCACGGCGATACCTGCCGCGACAGGATTTAACTTATTGAAAAACATTACTTCGTTCCTTGAGTTAAAAAGTAAGTAACAAAGCACGGATATGAAACCATGCTAGGTAATCAATAGTTCAGTTTCTTTTTGTCGCAAAGAAAGAAAGTCGGATTTCTATTTTGGATATTGCGCTTTGTGATCTTATGCCAACCTAAATGAAACTTCTGGCAATGAAACGGGATGAAATGATAATTACTGCAGTATTCTACTCGCTTGACCGGTATTAGTTCAGTGCTACAAATAAGTGTCACTCAGCAGCGGTATTATTGGGACTCATCAAACTGGAAATCAGCCAAAGTGTTAACTTTGTCAGAAATGTTTTTATTTACAAAAAATTAACAAAAATCAAACTGTGTTAGAGGTATAAAAAAACCAGAGCAGTTTTGCTCTGGTTTATCTTTCACACAGACCGGATGACTATTCGCTGTCTATTTCATCAAGAAAATCATCAAGATATTCTTCATTTTGCGGCTGTGCGGGTTCAGATTCCCTGCCCGCAGCCCTGAAGTTCTTATATTGAATATAAGCATCGCGCGTGAAAGCGTACGGATCCGGTGAGTTGTTCAACATAGGTTCTTGAGCCACCAGTTTGGCCCTGTCTTCCATGCCTTCCAGCGCCCACTTGCCAACGCTTTGCCAAAAAGTCAGCAGATTGAGCGGAAAATACAGAGCATCCACGCGATCCCCGACACCTTCACGCAAGGTCAAAGGGCCGTATGCGGGTATCATGAAATAAGGGCCGTTCCCGACACCGTAATAACCCAGCGTATCAGGAAATGCCTGCTCTCCCGGTGGCGGAATATCGGCAGCGGCCGCAATATCAATCAACCCGCCCAGACCAAAAATACTGTTAATCCAAAAGCGGGTGAAATGATCCACCGCCTTTTCCGGGTTCTGCATCAGGAAGCTGTTCAGCATGTTAGCCGGTTCTTCCAGGTTGGACAGGAAGTTTCTTAAACCGGTACGCACCGGTGACGGCACATAATCGACATAAGCCAGTGACACAGGGCGGACAAAATAGGGGTCAAGATAATCGTAGTTTACTGTCCACATGGCACGGTTAAACCCTTCAAAAGGGTCATAAACCGCGTTTTCCGGCTCACTCAGGGCTTCCAGCTCTTCGACATCCAGACCGGCAGCTTCAAGCTCCTCATCATCCAGGCCGTATTCGTTTCCTGCCAGTTTTTCCGGTGACGGATCTGGCGGCGAGCTGGCACATCCCATAAGGATGAATGTCAGTAACAGGGATAAGAACAGATTTGGTTTCAATGTGTTAGCCACTTAATAAATGCAAAACAGACTGGATAATGATATCCAGTCTGTTTCTTAACTGCCAGTATGTTTTAATACTGAGTATTAATGGTGATTGTCGTCTCTCCGCCTAACGGCACAATGTCGCTCTCACCAAACCAATCGCCATCTTTTGTCGCCACGTTGCCGTCACTGTCGATCCTGGCCCTGACTATCAGCTCTGACTGTTTTGACATCAGTCTATCAGGGATCATGCTGTCTTTGTCGGTTAAGGTGAGCGTCAGCGGGAAGCGTGATAACGGCAGACGTCTGGCTGCCAGCGGCATGGGCGCACCATCTGCGGTATGGACAGACACCACAACCATGCCTTGCGCCGGCAAGCTCACCGAGGCGCCGAGTTCAACCGTCACCCTGACACCCGGGCTGGGATTGGCAGTCTGCGACATCTCCACCTTTGCCTGGGCAATACTGCGCTCAAGCATATTGATGCGATTATCACCTGCGCTGAGCTGCGATTTCATCTGTTCCCAGTATTTGATGGCAGCCTGATAATCAGCCTGTTCAAACGCATCAAATGCCATTAAGGATAACGCCTGCAGATTATCAGGATCACGTTCCAGCAAGTGCGTCAGCATATTACGGGCAAGCTGAATCTGACCTGGCTGTCCCCCCATCATCAGAGCCTGAGCATAACTCAGTTGCAGACTGGGATCATTCGGTTCCAGATCCAGAGCGCGCTTCATTGCCCCCTGGGCCGTTTCAATATCGCGGTTTGCCATGCCTATTCGTCCCAGCAACAGCCAGCCGGTGGCATCATCCGGTCGCTCATGCAGCCGGGTCCGGAGTCCTAAGGTCAGTTCTTCCATCTCCTGATCTGTCATCGGAGCAGCATTATCTCCCATCAGACGCTGAGTCAGCTGAGGCAACTTTGAAACCGTCTGCTGCCAGTCAGCCACTTTTTGCTGATTGCCAACGACGCCGTAAAGACCATACGCCACCCCGACAATCACCAGGATACCGGGAATTAATAACCAGGGTTTAAACTGACTGTTCTGCTGTGCCTGTGTCTCCAGTACGTCATCCAGCAACGACTGCTGCAGTTCAACTTCCAGCTCATCCGGATTCGACACCAGTCCTTCACTGCTCTCTTCTTTCAGTTCACCCAACCGGTCACGAAAGAAAGCTTTGTTCAGTTCGTCCCGACTGGCAACCCGATCCTGATTGCTTCCCACAAAGGCTGGGACAATGAAAAAAGCCAGCGCAATCAACACCAGTATCAGGGAGGAAATCCAAAATAACGTCATTTTTTCACCTTGCTTTCACCTGCCGAACCACTGGCGGCGTGCGGGTTTTCTGCCTCTTTTTCAATATCATTTAGTAATGCATGAAGACGGGCGGATTCTTTTTCATCCATTGGCTGAGATGAAGCCACCACTCCCTTCCGGGAACGATAGACCAGCACACTGGCGCCAATAAGCAGGAAACACAAAGGGCCCAGCCACAAAATCAGGGTAGATGGCATAAGTGGCGGATCATAAGTCACGAAGTTTCCGTAACGGGCAATCATATAATCTATGACTTCCTGCTTGGATTTTCCCTCGCTTAACATCTCATACGCCTTCTGGCGCATGTCTTTGGCCAGTTCCGCATTGGAGTCTGCGATATTGTTATTCTGACATTTCGGGCACCGCAGCGTGGCTGTCAATTCCTGGAACGCGGCTTCCTGTTCAGGCGTCGCAAATTCGTAGACATCAATCGCGGCCTGAACCGGTACACTGGCGACAAACCAGCTTCCGATCAGCAGCGTAAATACCGCTATTGCGTGTTTCATCCTTTCGCTTCCTCTTGCAGACGTTCATAAATCGGCTTGAGGGTGTCTTGCCAGTTTTGCGGATTCACATCGCCGACATGGCGATAACGGATCACGCCACTGGCATCGATCAGAAAGGTTTCTGGTGCGCCGTACACGCCTAAATCCATACCCAGCATGCCATTACCATCAAACAGGCTGTGCATATAAGGATTACCGAGATCTTTCAGCCAGCGGTTGGCTTTATCGCGCTCGTCTTTGTAATTCAGGCCAATAATTTTGACCCCCTGGCTGGCCAGCTCATTAAGGTAACGGTGCTCTGCATAACAGGTTGGGCACCAGGTTGCCCAGACATTCAACAGCAGAGGCTCACCAAGAAAAATATCCTGCTGATACAGTTTGTTCGCATCTTCCAAATCTTCGAGGCGAAAGGCCGGGACGGGCTTACCGACCAGGACGGACTCCAGCTTCGTCGGATCGTCTCCGTCAGCATTACGGGTCAGCTGCACCATAAAGACAGCCACCAGGCCCAGAAACAGGACTAAAGGAATAAAAAGCAGTTTTTTGTTCATCCATTCACCTCTGCGTGCGGGGCACTGACAACCTCTTCATCTTTCACTTCTTTTTTAAAGCGACGACGAAAACGGTAACGCTTGTCACTGATGGCCATTGCGCCACCCAATGCCATCAGAAGCGCTCCCAGCCATAACCAGTTAACAAACGGCTTATAGTAAATACGGACCGCCCAGGCGCTGTCATCCAGCTGTTCGCCAAGCGCCACATAGAGATCACGGGTCACACCACTGTCGATCGCCGCTTCGGTCATCATAGAGCCCGATACCGTATAAAAACGTTTTTCGGCATGCAGTTCAGCGATGTGCTTACCGTTACGAGACACCACAAAGTCGCCAATAAAGCCGTCATAGTTCGGCCCTTCGACATTACGCAACCCGGACAATTTAAAATCGAAGCCTTCGACTGTCACTGTCTGACCGGGAGCCAGGCGAACGTCTTTCTCCAGATCGTAATTGGAAACCAGCGTAATACCGATCAAGGTCACGGCCAGACCAATATGGCCCAGTACCATAGCCCAGTGACTGCGGCCAAGCTTACCCAGGCCGACCATCAGGCTATGGCGATGAGTAGCGCGCTCATAAACCTCATACCCCTGCAGGATAATGATCCAGAATGCCATCACCATACCCAGTACAGCCAGTGGCTGGATCGGATCGGGACGCAGCCACAGCGCAAACACGGCTAATGGCAGCGTGATCAATGCGGTAATCAGCAGTGGCCGGCGGATAGTCGAGAAATTCTCACGTTTCCAGCGCACCAGAGGGCCAATACCCAGAAAGAAAGCAAACGGAATCATCAGCCAGGTAAACAAGGTATTAAAGAAAGGCACACCAATGGATACCGAGCCCAGACCAAGCTGCTTATGAACCAGGGGTAACAAGGTGCCGATCAACACCACCAGCAAGGCGGTAATCAGCAGCAGATTATTAGCCAGCAGGAAGTTCTCTCGTGAAAACAAGCTGAAACTGCCATGGGAGCGGATCTGTGCCCCACGCAAGGCATACAGTAAGAGCGAACCGCCGATCACCACCACCAGGAAGCCCAGAATGAACATGCCCCGTGCCGGATCGGAAGCAAAGGCATGCACTGACACCAGCACGCCGGAGCGCACCAGGAAAGTTCCGAGCAAACTCAGAGAGAAAGCCGATATTGCCAGTAACACTGTCCAGGCTTTAAAGGTGCCTCGCTTCTCCGTCACTGCCAGCGAATGCATTAACGCCGTACCAGCCAGCCAAGGCATAAAAGAGGCATTTTCGACCGGATCCCAGAACCACCAGCCACCCCAGCCCAGCTCGTAATACGCCCACCAGGAGCCCAGAGCAATCCCTACGGTCAGAAATGACCAGGCAGCAATTGTCCAGGGCCGCGACCAGCGCGCCCAGGCTGTATCCAACCGGCCTGTCATTAAGGAGGCAATAGCAAAGGCGAAGGCTACTGAGAAACCAACATAGCCCATGTACAGCATAGGTGGATGAATGATTAACCCCGGATCCTGCAGCAAGGGGTTCAGATCGCGGCCATCAACAGGAAAATAAGGCAGCGTACGCTCAAACGGGTTGGAGGTGATGATGATAAATAACAGAAAACCAACTGAGATCATCCCCATCACAGCCAGCACCCGTGCCACAGATTCCTGTGGCATGCCCCGGCTGAACATGGCCACCGCGGCAGCCCACGTGGCCTGAATCAAGACCCAAAGCAGCAATGACCCTTCATGTGCGCCCCAGACCGCCGTCAGCCTATAGTACCAGGGCAGATTGCTGTTCGAATTACTGGCAACATAGGTCACAGTAAAATCATTGATGTAAAAGGCCCACGACAGCAATGCAAAAGACACTAGCAGCATCGCAAAGACACCAAAGGTCAAAGGCCGGGCCAAACGCATCAGCACCGGGTTACCTTTATAGGCACCATACAGTGGATAAACACTCACCAGAAGCGATAACCCCAGTGCCAGGATAAGGCTGAACTGCCCTAATTCTGCAATCATTGCACGCTACCTTGCATTTGTTGTTCGGTATATTTCAGAGGCTTATGATTTTTCTGCATCGCCTCAGCCACTTCTGGCGGCATATATTCTTCGTCATGCTTAGCCAGCACCTCATGGGCTTTCACCGTTTGGGCATCAACCAGCACACCCTGAGCGACTATCCCCTGCCCTTCGCGGAACAGATCAGGCAAAATACCGTCATAAGTCACAGTCACGGCCGGGCCAACATCAGCCACTTTGAAGCTGACCTGCAAAGAATGGGGGTCACGGCTGACTGAGCCTTTGACTACCATACCGCCAATGCGTAAACGCTGACCCACTTCGGGTTTAGTGCCATCTGGTTTACCCTCTACCAGCTCCGTTGGGGTATAGAAGAGATCCATATTCTGGCTCATGGCATACAAAGTCAGGCCAACCGTCACACCGAGACCGGCCAGCAAGGCAATGATCACGGTCAGGCGTTTTTTGCGTCTTGGGTTCATAAGGTATTCTCCAAATTCTCGGCCGCTTTAATGCGTTGCTCGCGGGCAATTCTATTTTTAATGTCAGCAGCCAGACGACGACTCTTACGGATACTGGTCCATAAAAGAATCAGCAAAGATAAAGCAGATATCCCATAGGCCGACCAGACATAACCGGCATACCCGCCCATGGCAAGGAAATCACTGAACGAATCGAAATGCATACTCACCTCACTGAATCAACTGACGAACCCAGGGGCGGTGGCTTTCCCTGGTCAGAATTTCATTGCGTAACCGAATCAGAGTCAGCGCACCAAAAAAACAGGCAAAACCCAAAATATTCAGCAGTAATGGCCACAACATACGGCTGTCGATCGACGGTTTAGCGAATTTGGTAATAGTGGCGCCCTGATGCAGGGTATTCCACCACTCAACGGAATAATGAATGATAGGAAGATTGATCACGCCCACTATCGCCAGGATACCGGCCGCTTTGGCCGCCGTTTTCTGATCGTCGAAAGCGTTATACAGCGCAATCACACCCAGATAGAGGAAAAGCAGAATCAGTTCAGATGTCAGACGTGCATCCCACACCCACCAGGCACCCCACATTGGTTTGCCCCATACCGCACCGGTCAGCAATGCAATAAAGGTGAACACAGCGCCAATCGGTGCCATGGCCGCAGCTGCCATGTCAGATAAGCGCACCTGCCAGACTAAGCCGATAAAGGCAGCTACCGCCATCCAAAGATAAGCCCCCATGGACCAGATAGCAGCCGGTACATGCAGGTAAATAATGCGGAAACTGTCACCCTGCTGGTAATCGGTTGGCGCAAAAGCCAGGCCCCAGACAGTGCCTGTTATCAGGCTGATCACAGACAGTGCCGCAAACCAGGGCAGCAGGGTTCCGCACAGGCGGTAGCAGTTTTCTGCTTTAGCGTAGGGATGTAACCACTTCCACATAGTTTTTTACTCTATGATTAATAATAATATTCGTTATATTCACGCGTCAGTTAACACTGATACGCAATGATGCTGATATCGCAAAAGGAGCCAGTGTGGCTGATCCGGCTAACATTGCTCCCATCAAAGCTAGTTGCCCCTGATAACTCATTCCCAGCGACGCCGCCTCTATCGCCGACGTAGCAAAGATTAGCACGGGAATAAACAGCGGTAAGATGAGCAAGCTCAATAATACTCCACCTTTACGCAATCCCACCGTCAGTGCAACCCCAATCGCACCCAAAAAGCTCAGTGTTGGCGTGCCAAGCAGCAAGGTTAATACCACCGCAGTCCAGGTTGACCAGTCGAGTGACAGTAAAACTGCCAATAACGGACTGATTATTATCAGCGGCAAACCCGTCAGCAACCAGTGAGCCACGACTTTTGCCAGTGCCAATACCGGTAACGGGGTTGGCATCAGCATCATTTGTTCCAGCGAGCCGTCAACAAAATCATCCCGGAACAGACGCTCCAGTGACAGTAAAGCCGCCAGTAAAGCTGCTACCCAAATAATACCGGGCGCGATACGCGCCAGCAGGTTCGGTTCAGGCCCTATCCCCAATGGAAACAGGGTGATGACAATAATAAAGAACCACAAAGGGTTGAACACATCGGCCTGACGACGAAACGCAATCAGCAATTCCCGCCGGATAACCTGATACATAGAATGCCACATCACAACGCCTGCCCCAGTGTCACCTTGCGCAATCTGTTCTGCGCAGAAAACATATCCTGGTGAGTCGTCAGCAGCACAATCCCGCCGCGTTCGGCATGGGAAACAAAAAGCTGCTCAAGGACTTTTACTCCCAGTTTATCAATCGCTGTCAACGGCTCGTCCAAAATCCACAGCGGATGGTTACTTAACCATAAGCGGGCCAAAGCCACCCGACGCTGCTGGCCGGCGGACAATTGTCCGGCAGGCACATCTTCGCGTCCGGCCAACCCCACATGGGCCAGGGCCTGCCAGATAGCATCATCACCATGCACTCTTGCCTGACCACTGAGTCTCTCGCTGTTATCCGGCGTATGCATAGCCTGGAAAAAAGCCAGGTTTTCTGAGGCGGTTAATTCGCGCTTGACCCCAGTTTGATGTCCCAAAAACAGCATCTGGCTATGATACTCTTCACGCACATGGCCTATCTTGTTATCGTGCCAATAGACATCGCCGGTATCAGGAGAGCCGAGCCCAGCGATGATACGCAATAAGGTCGTTTTACCGGCCCCGTTGCGGCCTTCAATCTGAACCAGCTCGCCAGAAGCAACATTAAATTGGAGGTCATCGAACAATACACGCTCATCACGGGTACAGCTCAATCCTTTGACTGATAACATAGGGATGAGACATCCTGAATGACACAAATAATCCTCGGATAATATCACAGCGACTGAGATCTTTGTTAGTTTCAGGCTGTTATAGATCCGGCAGCAAGGTATCTAAATGTGACCTCTATATCTCAATCCTCCGCTTATCCGCCAGCAGCGGCCAGTGCGTCGAAGACAACTGCGCCGCAGCAGACCGCTTCGGTCAGCCATGCAAGTCAAGCTCAGGCAGGCGCAACTGTATTCCAATCCGGCCAGCAAATCAGCCAACTTTCACACTTGCTAACACAACTTCATGTGTTGCAACGATTATTTGCCAATTTACCTCCTGCAGTGAGCGGCCAGAGTTCACCGATCGCACCATGGCTGTCTCAGCTGGTGCTGCCGCGCACGCCGGCCGATATCGCACCCTGGTTACAGCAAGGGGCCGGTAAAGACAGCCTGAAGGCACTGGTAACCCAGCTGACACAGCCCGACAGTCCGCTTGCTCGGTTACTCGCCAGCCTGCCGGCTGATTCACAAACCGAACTCAAAGCACTGATCCGCCTGGCCGCCGAGCAGCGTATTGCCGGTGCGCCAGCCGGACGCGACGAAAACACGCCTTTTATACTGCATTTACCGCAAAGTAACGGCCGCGAAATCCGTCTCAGTGTGCATTCAAACGCATCGCAACAAGACTCGAAACGGCAATCGCCCGGCCGGGCCTGGACAGTCAAACTGGGATTACCTGTCGGTGAGTCGAACACGTTAGAAGCCACTGCCATCTGGCAGGACAGCCAGCTCAATCTGGCTTTCAGTTGCGAGCAGTCAGACATACTGACATTGACAGAACAGTTAACACCTCAGCTGATGCGTCGCCTGAAACAGCTGGAGATTAACTGTGAGTCCGTGAGTTTTCATCAGACGCCAACCCATGATGATTCAGCGCCGGACATCCACCCACAATGCGGCATCAGGATCAGCGTATGACAACAGAACAAAACCGGGCTATCGCGTTGAGCTACGATGGCTATAACACCCCTTATGTGTCAGCGAAAGGTTATGACGACTGGGCAAGAGAGATCATCGAGCAGGCCAAAGCCCAGGGAGGATTGATACACCAGGATCCGGCACTGGCTGAGTACCTCAATAACCTCGAGGCCGGAGATAACATCCCACCCGCCCTGTTCGTGATCATAGCCGAACTGATTGCTTTTTCGTGGGTTTTAAACGGAAAAACCCCTCCCGGATGGGAAGGGCCTGTGTCTGTAAACGAAACCGTCTGACGCTATTGTGCAGTAAAGCGGCAGAATCTGGCGCTGAAGCTATGTACTAAGGCGTGTACCGAAGCTATACACAGGTGCCGTGAATAACCGAAACCGTGATGAAATAGCAGAAAACGTGAATAAAAGCGGCAAGGTGTCGCTATCCACAAACAACAGCCAGCAAGCAACAGTGCTAACGCCGGCCTTTATTCATGCGCTGCTGTAACCGCAACAGCAATTCAGCTTCCGCTTTCGGCAAATCACACTCTTCCATCAGCTCATTAACATCGGCACCCAGCTCGACCATTTTACTGGCGCGGCTGTACAGGCGGCCATCGGGATCCTGCATGGCCATTTCCCCCTGACGCTCAGACAGCTCTTCCTGCTGGCGGGTTAATATGGCCATTTTATTACTCATAGCCATCGTACCCGCACGCAACTCATGAAACTGTTTGGTTAAGCTTTCCTGCTGCTGTCTGGCGGTTTTTAACAGCAACTCTGCTGCTGCAAACTTGGTTTCCAGATCCTGGCGTGCTTTTCGCTCACGCCGGACCAGCACAACCGCTATCACCACTGCCAGCAAAGCAACAACCAAAGGCAGCCATTCAAGCAAGATAGCAGGCATCAGAGATACGCCATCTCTTCCCATTCTTCATCAGACAGGAGCTTGTTCAGATCAACCAGGATCAGCAGTTGATTGTCACGGTTACTGACGCCTTGAATAAACTTGGCACTTTCATCAGTGCCCACGCTTGGCGTACTGTCGATTTCAGAGCTACGCAGATAAACCACTTCTGCCACACTGTCGACCATAATACCGATAACCTGCTTTTCAGCTTCAATGATTACGATACGGGTATTATCTGAAATCTCACCTGACATCAGGCCAAACCGTGCACGGGTATCAATCACTGTGACCACATTGCCACGCAGGTTGATAATTCCCAGCACATAATCTGGCGCGCCCGGAACCGGGGCGATTTCAGTATAACGCAGCACTTCACGAACCTGCATTACATTGATACCGTAGGTTTCCTCTTCCAGCTGGAAGGTAACCCACTGTAATACCTGGTCGTTACTGTCTTCTTTTTGAATCTCGGCAACACTTACCTGCGACATGCTGTATCCTCTCCGGCCATCGTCACAAAACGCTCTTCACGTCCAAACCCGCTTTCAGCATGGAAATGAGTTCATTGACATGAATTAAAGCACACATTTTCTCTTTAACCATACCCGCCAGCCAAGGCCGTTTACCTGCCTTTTCTCGCCAGCGAACACTTTGTTTTGTCAGGGTTTCTGTTCCGTGAAGTTGATCACAAGCCAGTCCCCACTTACTTTCTCCCAACATGACCACATATCGGTAATTTTCCTGATGGTCATCATTGTAGATAGATTCTGGCATCACCCATCTGGCGGTATCCACCACATCCAGCTTTCGGTTCTGTACCGGCTGCAAGCCAAGATACCAGTCCGGGCGGCCAATAAGGTGACTCATCTCACCCAATTGGTGAATCCCTCCCAGCTCTGTCAGCGGAACAGCAAAAGTCACACCGTTGACAGCAAAAAACAGCGCCTGAAATTCTGTTTGCTCACTGGCGCCAGGTAATGCCCAGGAAGGCGGTGGCGGCTCAGCCGCCAGCTCAGGTGCGGCATCGGCCACAGTTTCCTGCACACTCTCTTCTTTATCAAGAATGTCTGGAACAGGCTCCGTTGCAACTATTTCACTCTGAGGCTGAGAGCTTGTTTCCAATTCAGCCACCTGCGCCGCCTTGTCAGCAACAGCCGGAGCCTCAGCGATCTTAGGCAGCATCTGCATCAGCTGGACACTGTTTTGCGGCTCTGCATAGGGAGCCGATTCAACAGCTGACGCCTGCGCAGCCACTGTCAACGATTTTTGCAGCGGCTCTGGCGCAGTGTTCTGATGCTGAGTCAGCGCGCTGTCATCCTCAAACCAGCCCGGGTCGTCTAAAACGGCTGGCTTAACATCTTCTTGCTTAACTTCTTGCTGTTTTTCCAGTTCAGCCAATTGCTGTTGCTCGGCAATCCAGGCTTCACTTTCAACAATCACTTCCTCTTGCATCTCTGACATTTGATCGAGAAGACGCTGCAACTGCTCAAGATCCGTTCTCGTTCGCGGCGGGGTAAACCTGACTTCAGGTACACTCAGCTCTGGCTCTGCGGACAACGAAACCGGCGCAGCAGCACTCGGCAGTTGGGTTGCCATTGCCCGCAGTGATGGCGGTTCGCCACCTTCTGCAAACGAGTTCACAGACGAGTTATCTCGCCCGGATTGATCCAGACTATTAAAATCAAAGGGCTGATGAGTCTGGGGGTTCACCGCAAGACTTATCGCATCATCGGGCTCACTGCCATTTTGCAACTCAGCCGCTGCTTCATCAGCAACAGCAGAATCAGACAACAACATCTGGCCGTCATTTTCCTCAGCTAACGCTGGCAGGTCATCCTGCGGGCCGACAGCGTCCACGCTACCCTCTTCGGGCAGCAAAGAATCATCCAGCAGCCCGAAAAAGTAATCATCTAATGCCTGTTCACTGGACAGCTTTGCGTTATCGCTCATCTTGACCAAGCCGCTCCAGATAATTCAATAAAGTTTTATACGCAAACACACCGCGAGAGCCACGGGCATACAGAGATGGCGGCATATGCTTGATACTGGCATCACGAAACTTGGTATCAATGGGCACAGCCGAAGCCCAGACCTGATTGGCATAACGCGACTTCAGTTCTTGCAGGGTTTCCAGTGAGGCCCTGGTTCGTTTGTCATACATGGTTGGCACAATAGTGACTTTGAATTCATCCGGCCTGGATTTTTGCATGATTTGCAAAGTACGCATCATTCGCTCCAGACCTTTCATCGCCAAAAATTCCGTTTGCACCGGAATCAAAATGCGCTCACTGGCAGCAAGCGCATTCACCATCATGACACCCAGGATCGGGGGGCAGTCAATCAGCACATAATCATATTCTTCTTCCAGGCATTTCAGTGCCTTTTTCAGAATCAATCCCATGCCGCTGCGAGTCCCCATGACTCTATCCAAGGTCGCCAGCGACATGTGCGCCGGTATCAGATGGATATTTTTAAATCGTGTTTCCAGCACCAGTGGTTTGACAGTGTCACGGTCAATTGTCGACAGCTGGAACAAATCAAACAGGCTGGATTCAAGGCGATCAGAATCAAAATTCAAGTATGTCGTCAGTGATGAATGCGGGTCAGTATCCACCAATAATACGCGTTTGTTTCGTTCACTTAACAGGCCCGCCAGACTGACAGTAGTGGTGGTTTTCCCCACGCCGCCTTTCTGGTTGGCAATGCTCCAGACTACCACGACATCTCCTTAAGCTAAGCCAACCTCAATCAGAATACGCTCAGCAATGCGATCCAAAGGAAGATCTTCGGTCGATATCCCTGCCTTGGCAACCGCCTGTGGCATACCGTATACCACACAACTTTCTTCGTCCTGTGCCCAGACGGTTGCGCCGGCCGACTTCAGCATACGCGATCCGTCACGCCCGTCTGCGCCCATTCCTGTCAGGATCATAGACAGCACCTTGTCATGATACACCTTGGCTGCAGAGCCAAAAGTGACATCGACACAAGGCTTGTAGTTCATACGATCGCCACCATCAATAATACGTAAACGCACATTACCCGGGCGGCCTTCCAGCATCATTTGTTTACCGCCAGGTGCCAGATAAGCCGTACCGGCACGCAGTACATCACCATCTTCGGCCTCTTTCACACCGATTTTGCAAAGGTTATTCAAACGCGCAGCAAACGCCGCGGTGAATGTTGCAGGCATATGCTGCACCAAAACAATGGGGTACGGAAATGAGCCAGGCAGCTGTGTCAGAATTTTTTGGAGCGCCACAGGGCCGCCGGTCGATGTACCTATCGCCATCAGCTGATACTGTTTACCTGTCGCTTTAAACCGCGCGGTCGGACGAACCTGTGACGGTGCTGATCGTGTCAGCGTCGTGGCAGTGGCCGTACTTGCGACCGGGCGGCTTGACGTCAGCGGGCGATCAGCCGGCGATGGCGAAACCGGAGTGCTGGTACGCACAGGCGCCCGCATAAAGACACGTTTACGGGCCAGCTCGGCGACACGTTTTTGCAGCAGAGAGATTGCTTCGTCTTTATTACGCGCAATATCTTCAAATTTTTTCGGCAGGAAGTCTAACGCGCCCGCGTCCAGAGCATCTAATGTCGCCCGCGCGCCCTCATGGGTCAGCGACGAAAACATCAGGATAGGTGTCGGGTTCGACTTCATGATTTCGCGCACTGCGGTGATACCATCCATCACAGGCATTTCAATATCCATAGTGATGACGTCAGGCTTCAGTGTCCGCGCTTTTTCAACGGCTTCTTTACCGTTAACAGCATCGCCAATCACTTCAAGGCGCGGATCCGCATTAATAATTTCACTCACCCGGCGGCGGAAAAAACTGGAGTCGTCCACCACCAACACTTTTACAGCCATGTTTTATCTTTCCGTAAGCAATCAGGCCTGAATGAACAGGGGCCTTCTAAGCCCCTGTCAATTATTATTATCTGCGGCCTGCGTAATGTTTCAGAAGGTTGGGGACATCCAGAATCAGTGCAATGTGACCATCACTGGTAATGGTGGCCCCCGCCATACCAGGTGTGCCTTGCAATAACTCATCGAGCGGCTTAATCACCACTTCTTCCTGCCCAATAAGCGTATCCACAACAAAGCCCATTCTCTGATGGCCTATCTGAACAATCACCACATGCCCAAGCTGTCTTTCCCGCTTGGAAACACTGTGACCTGCCAGCCAATCCTGAAGATAGAACAGCGGGATCGCTTTATCGCGCACTATGATAGTCAGCTGCCCATCAACCACATTGGTCTTACTGAGATCCAAATGGAAGATTTCATTTACACTGGCCAGAGGCAGTGCAAATGGCTGGTCAGCAACACCGACCATCAGCGTTGGCAAAATGGCCAGCGTCAACGGCACTTTAATATCAATGCGTGTGCCTTTGCCCAGATTGGAATCAATATAAATGGAACCGTTCAGCTGGCTGATAGCAGTTTTTACGACATCCATTCCGACACCACGGCCGGAAATATCTGAGATTTCTTTTTTGGTCGAGAAGCCGGGCGCGAAAATCAGGTTATAACATTCGCTGTCAGACAGACGCGCGGCGGCATCGGCATCCATGACATTACGGTCAACGGCGATTTGACGCAGTCGATCCGGGTCCATACCGCCGCCATCGTCTTCGATAGTCAGCAGAATATGATCCCCTTCCTGCGCCGCAGACAAAAGTACCGTGCCAATACGCGGCTTGCCGGCTTTCTCGCGGTTATCCGGCATTTCGATACCGTGATCGACTGAGTTACGCACCAGGTGAACCAGAGGATCGGCCAGCGCTTCCACCAGATTCTTATCGAGATCGGTTTCTTCACCGCGCATTTCCAGCACGATTTCTTTTTTCAGACTTCGGGCCAGATCGCGAACAACACGCGGGAAACGGCCAAAGACTTTCTTGATTGGCTGCATCCGCGTTTTCATCACCGCGCCCTGAAGGTCTGCAGTCACTACATCCAGGTTCGCAACAGCTTTTGACATTTCTTCGTCATTGCTGTTCTGGCCCAGGCTGATCAGACGGTTACGAACTAATACCAGCTCGCCAACCATGTTCATTATGGTGTCCAGCGTAGAGGTATCGACACGTACTGTGGCTTCAGCCTGAGTTTTGGATTTTTCTTTTAGTCCTGTTGCTTTACGCTCCGCCACAGGTTGCGGCATCTCAGTAACGGGCTGAGAGGTAACAGGCGCTGATTCAGCTTTAGCCTGTAACGCGGAAGCCGGTTTGGTTGCGATCGCCAGCTCTTCATCTGACGGCCCTTTACCGCTGCCGTGCAGTTCATCGAGCAGACGTTCAAATTCGTCATCTGTCATTAAGTCGCTGTCGCCAGCAGCAGGTGATTCGGACGCTTGTGCAACAACTGGCGAGGCCGACACTTCAGCCCCCGTGGTTTCAGTGCCAGGCGCGTTACCTATACCGTGCAGCTCGTCAAGCAGACGTTCAAACTCATCATCGGTGATATCGCCAGTGTCGATGTCGGTCGAGACAGGTGCACTCTGAACATCACTGGCTGGTGCTGCACTCGGGCTTGGGCTTCCGCCCGCACCATGCAACTCATCGAGCAGACGTTCAAACTCATCCTGTGTGATTTCATCAACCGAACCACCGGCAATCGCAGGCTGCTCGGGCGAAGCCGGTGCCGTTGCCGCTACGGGAGCAGCAACCGATGCCGGGGCTGAAACAGCCGCCATCTCTTCGGCTCCCGGTGGCTGGCTGTAATAATGCAGCGCATCCAGCAGGCTTTGTTCCGCGGGCTCAATCGGCTCATGGTTCTGCACCTGTGCGAACATCACATTGATGGTATCCAGTGCCTGAAGGATGACATCCATCAGCTCTGACGTCACAGTGCGTTTACCGGTACGGAGTAAGTCAAAAATATTTTCAGCACCGTGACAAGCGTCAACCAATGCCGTTAACGCCAAAAACCCGGCACCACCTTTAACAGTATGGAAACCGCGGAAAATGGCATTCAGCAAATCTGTATCATCTGGACGACGTTCCAAATCTACTAACTGCTCGGAAAGTAATTCCAGAATTTCCCCGGCTTCGATTAAAAAGTCCTGCAGGATATCTTCGTCTAAATCAAAGCTCATAAGCTTCCCCTAAAATCCAAGGCTTGATAGCAAATCATCGACGTCATCCTGGGTAGACATGACGTCAGTGCGTTCAGCACTGTTGATAATTGGCCCTTCCGGGGAGAGTGTTTTGTCTTTCTGGCTCACTATCACTGAGCTTTCACTCTGTTCAATACCGGCAGCCTTCAGAATCTCAACCAACTGATGTTCCACTTCATGAACAAGTTCGATCACTCTGCGAATAACCTGGCCTGTCAAATCCTGGAAGTCCTGTGCCATCAGAATATCGGTCAGATGACGGTGAAGCTGCTCGCTGTCACCGTCGAGCTGAACTAATAATGCGTCAATATCGTGACAAAGCCGTTTAAATTCGCCAAGGGTGATCTCCCCGTGCATTAAACTTTGCCACTGGGGTTTCACTTGCATCAGACGTTCACGCAATAAATCAGCGATAGGGAGGGTGCCTTCAACAGCATCCATTGTCCTGTTGGCCGCTTCCTCGGTTTTGTCTATCACATAATTCAGACGCCCACGTGCGTCAGGAATGTCGGTCGTCGCTAAATCAGCAATACGGGGATCCAGACGAAAATTCTGCAATGAGTCATGTAATTGACGCGTCAATTTACCCACTTCGAGATACATCGGATCCCGACAATCCGACACCAGGCTTCGGAACAACTCATCCGCGTCCGCTTGCCGATCTTCTTCCAGCAGCGCGACGAGTTGTTTCGCCTGTTCAAGTGAAATCATATGTGTCTACCCTAGTTAGCGTCAGACTGACGGCATCACTGCATACGCTCGAAAATCTTGTCCAGTTTTTCTTTCAGCGTGGCAGCGGTGAATGGCTTAACAATGTAGCCATTGACACCAGCCTGAGCCGCTTCGATGATCTGCTCGCGCTTGGCTTCAGCAGTAATCATCAATACTGGCAGGTGTTTCAGGCTAGCATCGGCCCGGATCTGCTTGAGCAAGTCAATACCTTGCATGCCCGGCATATTCCAGTCGGTGACTACGAAATCGAAGTCGCCTTTCTTTAGCATGGGTAACGCAGTCAATCCATCATCCGCCTCCTGGGTGTTATTAAAGCCCAGGTCACGTAGTAAGTTCTTGACGATACGGCGCATTGTTGAAAAGTCGTCAACAATGAGGATTTTCATATTTTTATTCAAAGTTGCCTCCACTGAGGTCACAGTGTTTCTTCTAAATCGTGTGTTTATGAAGCAGTCCAAGCAGACAACTTGGCCCGCAGACGCTGCATTGCCTGACTGTGAATCTGGCAAATACGGGATTCACTGACACCTAAAACGGCACCAATTTCTTTGAGGTTGAGTTCCTCGTCGTAATACAACGACAACACCAGTGCTTCCCTTTCCGGCAATGTACGAATGGCACCAGCCAGAGCGTGGCGAAAACTGCCGTCCGCAACATCCTGAAAAGGGAGGTTTTCTGCCACTGAATCTTCGGTTGCTACCGTATCTTCTGAGACACCCAGGTCGTCCATACCCACTAGGCGACCACAATTAACATCATTTAATGCCTGATGGTACTGTTCGAGTGTCATTTCGAGATATTCAGCAATTTCCTGATCATTCGGATCGCGGCCAAAACGGCTTTCCAATTGAGCAATGGCTTCAGATATCCGGCGGTTGTTTTTATACACGGAGCGAGGAACCCAGTCGCCACGACGGATATCATCCAGCATGGCGCCCCGAATTCGAATTCCGGCAAAAGTTTCAAAACTGGCACCTTTGCTCGGATCATAGTTCTGTTGTGCTTCCAGCAAACCAATCATGCCAGCCTGGATCAGGTCTTCCAGCTGTACATTGGGCGGTAATCGCGCCATCAGGTGATGCGCAATCCGCTTCACCAGTGACGAATACCGCTCAACAAAAGCATGGGGGGATTCCTGATATCGGCCGTATGTTTGTGCTTTATTCACCCAGAGGTACCTCTTCAGGTGTTGGTTTAACTAATAACTTTTCAACAAAAAATTCCAGATGTCCGGCCGGATTATTCGGTACCGGCCAGGTTAACGCTTTATTGGCGAGCGTTGTCAGGGCCAGTGCCGCTGGGCTTCGTGGGAAAGCTTCCACGACTACTTTTTGTCGCTTAATAGACTGACGTACCCTGTCATCTAGTGGAATACAGGCAACTAACTCCATGTTGGCCTGCAAAAACCGTTCAGTCACCCGGGTCAGCTTGGCAAACAGCTCTCGCCCTTCGCGGTAACTGCGTACCATATTGGCCACAATTTTAAACCGCTGCACCTGGTATTCACGGTTCAGGATTTTAATCAGCGCATAAGCATCGGTAATGGAGGTCGGCTCATCACATACGACAATTAGTACATCCTGGGCCGCACCGGCAAAACTCAACACCATATCTGAGATCCCTGCAGCAGTATCCACCAGCAGGACATCTACTTCATCTTCAAGCGTGGCAAACGCGCGGATCAGGCCAACGTGCTGAGCACTGGACAGTTCCGCCATATTTTGCGTGCCTGAAGAGGCCGGTATGATTTTTACGCCGTAAGGACCTTCGATAATGATGTCCCGGAGATCGCACACACCCGACAGGACATGAGACAGGTTACGACCCGCTCGCAGCCCCAGCATCACATCAACATTGGCCAGGCCAAGGTCGGCATCCAGCACCATCACTCTCTTGCCCTGACGGGCCATGGCAATCGCCATATTCAGTGTGATGTTGGTTTTACCCACACCGCCTTTACCACCGCTGACGGTGATCACTTTGGTCGAGGCCAGTTTTGTCATACGGCGCAAGCCGCTTGCTTGATCGTGCATCATGTTCTCAATCATAAAAATCCGCCCCCTGGTTATCTGCGCTGTCGCTGCTCCAGAAGTGGGTTTGCTGGCCCATGTCGTTTTCCAACAACTCGTTTGCACGATTAACCATGAAGTGTCCTGTGGCGACTTTAATGTCTTCAGGCACTCGTTGACCGTCCGCCAGATATGCGATCGGCAGAGCACTTTCCAATGTGACACTGATAACTTCACCCAAACTGAGGGTTTCATCCAGCTTAGTCAGCACGCACCCCGACAGCGGGATACGACGGAAATGCTCAATGGTTTCGTGCAGAACGCGGCGCTGGGAGGTCGCCGGTAATACCAGAAAGCTACGAATTTGTGAGCCACTATTATGCATCAGGGTATCCAGCTGTTCCTGCAGGCGAAGATCCCGTTGCCCCATGCCTGCTGTATCCAGCAGTACAAGGCGCCGATGCCGTAACTGATGAAGTATATCGGCAAGCTCTTCGGCATCTTTAGCAACTCTTACCGGACAGCCCAGAATTCGACCATAAGTCGCCAGCTGTTCATGTGCACCGATACGATAGGTATCTGTGGTAACCAGAGCAATTTCATTCGGACCAAAGTCCATCGCCGCTCTGGCGGCCAGTTTTGCAATTGTCGTTGTTTTTCCTACACCGGTCGGCCCGAGCAGTGCGACCACGCCCCCGGTTTCGAGAATACAGTCATCAGTGGTAATGATCTGGTCGGCCAGCAACTGAAGCAAGGATGACCAAGCCTTGTGCGGCTGGACATCTTCAGGAATATAACAAGCCAGCTGATCGGCCAGTTCTGCTGATAAGCCCATTTTTTCCAAACGCTTAATCATCATGGCCCGCATCGGCTCGCGACGCTCAACCTCCTGCCACATCAAACCAGACAGCTGATGTTCGAGCAGGCGACGAATTGACGCCATTTCACTGCGCATGGCATCAAGATCATCCTCGCGGTGCGGCGCTCGCTGTTCAAACCGGCTGGGATCCAGACGGTTCTGAAAAGCACTGTTTTTCTGGCTCGCAGCCGCTGGATTTGCCCGGCCGGTGCGTCCTGCCGGTGCGTGTGCATCTGCGTCATGATTTTGGCGGTAGTCACTGTAAGCATTCGGTGCTGGCTGACGTCCGCCCGCTCCATAAGGGTGGGAAGACTGACGCCTGTCACTGCCGTAAGGGCTGTTCTCAGACTGAGGACGGGAAGAATAGTCATATCCTTGACGTTCAGCAGGGTGTCCACCGGTGTGCTTCGACTGGCGCTGTAATAAGGCTGACAGGGAGTCCACTTCTGTCTCGGGATCCTGAGCATAATTTTGCAGCACCTTGGCAAAGTGGCCGCTACCGGGCTGCTGCAGCTGCACCTTGTCGTCAGCCAATTTACGCCTGGCCTCGCCCAAACGTTCAGCCAGGGCATCACGGGTAGGCTGTGACGGCGACGGCACCTTGGCTTCGCTGGCGTCATTATCCACCGCCGCCACGATCTCAACACCGCCGGTCACTTTCTTATTGGACATGATCACCGCATTCGCACCGAGTTGTTCTTTGACTTCACTCAGCGCGGTTCGCATGTCCTTGGCAAAAAATCGTTTAATTTTCAATTCAGTCTTCCCATCCGGTACGGATTACCCTGCACGTTTTGGCTGACTCAGTCAGCCTGGGGACACCTAGTTACCCACTGCATTCACAATACGGATTTGCTTTTCATCAGGGATTTCCTGATAAGAGAGCACCCGCAGTGTCGGGATGGTGTTTTTCACAAATTTTGCTAACGTGCCGCGCAATACGCCAGACGTTAACAGTACAGCCGGTTCGCCTTTCAACTCTTGCTGATGTGTGGCTTCGGTCAAAGAGCGCTGCAGACGTTCTGCCAGACCCGGCTCGATACCGGAGGACTCGCCCCCGCTAGACTGCATTGTTTTATGCAATATTTGTTCCAACTCAGGAACAAGCGTGATAACAGGCAACTCAGGCTCTATTCCATTGATTTCCTGAACAATTAGGCGTTTGAGGCCAATACGTGCGGCGGCTGTGAGAATGTCGGGATCTTGACTCTTACCGGAATACTCGGACAAAGTCTGAACTATGGTGCGGATATCCCGGATAGGCACACCTTCATGCAGCAGGTTCTGCAGCACTTTCACCACAGCCCCTAACGGCAGCTGATCAGGGACGAAATTGTCCACCAGTTTCGGTGTAGACTGCCCCAGCACTTCCAGCAGGTTCTGGACTTCTTCATGCCCAAGCAGCTGAGAAGCATTGTTCACCAGAATCTGACTCAGATGGGTAGCCAGTACAGTGGCGGCGTCAACAACGGTATAACCCAATGCCTGAGCATGCTCTCGCTGCGATTCTAAAATCCAGATTGCTTCCAGCCCGAAAGCGGGATCGGTCGTCCGCTCCCCTTCCAAACTGCCAAATACCTGACCCGGATTGATAGCCAGCTCCATATCAGGGTGGATGTTTGACTCACCGTTATTCACCCCCATCAGGCTGATACGGTATGTATTGGGCGGCAATTCAAGGTTATCGCGGATATGGACAGGCGGTACCAGGAAGCCGAAATCCTGCGACAGTTTTTTCCGAACGCCTTTCACCCGCTCCAGCAACTCGCCACCCTGTTCTTTATCGACCATAGGGATTAAGCGGTAACCGACTTCCAGGCTGATGGTATCCATAGGCTGAACATCATCCCACGACAGCTCTTTGGTGACGGGTTTGCTGTCCAGCGCCTCTGGCGGTGCGGATTCTGCCAGCACTTTTGCCTGTTGCTCTTTCTTCACCCGCCAGTAGGCAATCAGGCCGATGATCAGCGCCAGCAGCAGAAACGGGACATGAGGCATGCCAGGAACAATACCCATCACAAACAAAATCCCGCCTGTGATGATCAGCGCCTGAGGGTTGTTGAACATCTGGAACAGCATCTGCTGCCCCATGTCTTCGTCAGTATTTTGACGAGTCACCATCATGGCTGCGCCAATGGACAGCAACAGAGACGGGATCTGCGCCACCAGACCATCACCTATGGTCAGCAGGCTGTAGATATGAATCGCCTCATTGAAGCTGAGATCATGCTGGCCCATACCAATGATCAGGCCACCAATAATATTGATAAAGAGGATCAGGATGCCGGCAATGGCATCCCCTTTGACAAATTTAGAGGCACCGTCCATCGAACCGTAGAAGTCGGCTTCTTTGGTGACTTCGCTGCGCCGTGTTCGTGCCTGCTCCTGATCAATTAACCCGGCATTGAGATCGGCATCAATTGCCATCTGCTTACCCGGTAAGGCATCAAGGGTAAAGCGGGCACTGACTTCTGAAATACGACCCGCACCTTTGGTGACTACCATGAAGTTGATGATCATCAAAATCAGGAATACCACTAAACCAACAGCGTAGTTCCCCCCGATAACCACAGAACCAAAGGCGTCGATCACCTGGCCTGCCGCCTCCGGGCCTTCATGACCATTCAGCAAAACAACCCGGGTTGACGCTACGTTCAGCGCCAGCCTGAGCAGGGTGGCAATCAACAGTACGGTCGGGAAAGCCGCAAAATCGAGCGGGCGGCGGGTATACACAGTGACCAGCAGCACCACAAGGGCCAGGGCTATATTAAAAGAAAAGGCCATATCCAGCAGCATTGCTGGCATTGGCAACACAACCATCGCCAATGTTGCCAGTACCATGACAGGGGCGCCGATTGCAGGCAGTGACTGCAATCGGTGTAAAGGCAATTTATCTGAAAAGGGTATCGGCAGCTTCATGCATTCTTATTTGGTTGGAATCGGTTAATCGTCAGTGCTCACTCAGTGTTCACCGCTATTCTCTGTCTGACACTTGGTGCGGCAGTGAATCGCAGACAACTGAACGGGCTAAGCTTCGCATAAAGCAAAATTTATACCGTCTTGATAAGTCAATTTTTTGACCTGCAGCCAAAACATTTTGCCGCAAGCAATCAGTGCCGTAATTCAGGAGGTATATCAACCGCGCCTGAAGATAACTTAGGCCGCTTACCATTACCACGCCGGTATTGTTTCAACTGGAATACGTACGCCAGTACCTGCGCCACAGCGGCAAACAGACCATCCGGTATTTGCTGTTCCAGCTCGGTACTGTGATAGAGGGAGCGTGCCAGCGGAGGCGCAGGCACAATATCGATCTTATATTCGTTGGCCACTTCCCGGATTTTCATCGCCATGTGATCGGTACCTTTGGCGATGACCACTGGCGCCTTGTCCAGCGTGGGGTCATATCGTAAGGCAACAGAGAAGTGCTCCGGGTTGGTAATCACCACATCGGCCTTCGGCACTTCCGCCATCATGCGCCGCTGCGCCATTTCACGCTGCAGCATACGGATACGGCCTTTGACCTCAGGTTTACCTTCAACATCTTTATGTTCGTCTTTTACTTCCTGCTTGGTCATCTTCAGCTGCTCGTTATGCTGCCAGATCTGGTACGGCACATCGATAGCCACCACGACCAGGAGCGAGCAACAGATCAGCAACACAAAGCGCAGTAAAATCTCCAGCGCATGAAAGATGTTACTCGGATAGATCTCTATGCTGAGCTGAAAGAAACCTTCCAGGCTGCTGTACATCAGGTAGTAAGCGACACCGGCCACCAAAGTGACTTTCAGGATGGATTTCACCAGCTCAACGGCACTTTGCTTTCCAATCATACGTTTAAGGCCGCTGGCCGGGTTCATTCTTGAGAGCTTGGGCCTTGCCGCCTCAGCGGAAAAGCTGATTCCGCCCAAGGCGGAAGCACCAATCAGTGCCGCCACAAACAAAAATATCAACACCAGAAGCAAAGGCCACAGCATATGCACTATGGCATCCCCGGTCACGGCAAGCAGTTTGGTAAAATCAAACACCTCCTCGCGACTGAGGGTAAAGAACTTGCGCATGACTTCGCTCAAGGCAACGGCCAGCATTTCGCCAAACCACATCAGGCCAACCGCCCCCGATACCAGTACCGCAACCGACGCCAGTTCTTTTGAGCGCGCGACCTGACCTTTTTCCCGCGCTTGCTGCAACCGTCGGGGGGTTGCGTCTTCAGTACGTTCTTGTCCGTCTGACTCAGCCATCGGACTCCCTCCTGTCTGTCATCAGCAATCCAGCCTGATCAGGCTGCAGATTTGCTCAGTACCCAGTTGCCAGTGTTCTTCATACTGTGCCTGAATGCCCATTAACAGATACCAGCTGACGAACAGCCCCAGCAACAGCGCAAACGAGAAGCCCAGAGAGAAAATATTCAGCTGAGGTGCCGCACGTGTCATGACACCGAACGAGAGATTCACCGTCAGCAGCGCAATAATCCCGGCCAGCGACATGTTTAAGCCGGCTTTGAACATCCAGCCGAACCAGCCCGCCAGCTGCTGGTAATCCACTGCCTGCAACATAGACTGGCCGACCGGCAAAGTGGTAAAGCTCAGCACCACCAGCCTGAGCATCGCCAGATGACCGTCAGTGGCGAGAAATAACATGATCGCCAGCATCATATACAGCTGGCCCAGCACAGGGGTGTTTTGTCCGTTGGCCGGGTCGACCATGGAGGCAAAGCCCAAACTGGACTGCATGCCCAGAATCTGCCCTAACAGGACAAAAGTCTGGGTGACAAACTGAGTGACCAGCCCCATAGCGACACCTATGATCACTTGCTGGCCTGTGGTGAGAAAGCCCTCAAAGGATAACAGAGGAATATCAGGGACCTGAGGCAGCATGGGCATCACAGCAAAAGTGACTGTCAGCGACAGATAAAGCCGGATGCGCATCGACACGAAACGGGCGCCGAAGAAGGTCATGCTCATCATCATGGCGCCGATGCGGGTCAGCGGCCAAAAATAATTGGCCAGCCAATCTAATATGACTTCCGCCGGATACGTCATGACCAATCTGCTCAGTAAAGAATTTGAGGAATGTGCTCAATGATGCGATGAAAATAATCCATCAGCATTCTGGTCATCATGTGACCAAACACCATCAGCGCAACCAGGGTGATCACCAGACGAGGCAGGAAGCTTAACGTCTGCTCATTGATTGAGGTGGCGGCCTGAAAAACTGCCACCACCAAACCAACCAGCAAGCCGGGTATGACGATCACACAGACCATCACCAGGACCATGTACAGGGCTTCCTGGAAAATTTCGACGAAGGCTTCTGGTGTCATTGTCTGTCTCTCCCTGTCATCAGGTGCCGAAGCTGCCGGCCAGTGTCGACAGGATCAGGTTCCAGCCATCCACCAGTACAAACAACATAAGTTTAAACGGCAGTGAGACGATCATCGGCGACAGCATCATCATACCCATCGCCATCAATATTGAAGCCACGACCAGATCGATCACCAGAAAAGGCAGAAACAGCATAAAGCCAATCTGAAACGCCGTTTTCAGTTCCGAGGTGATAAAAGCGGGAATCAAGACTGTCATAGGGACTTGCTGGGGGTCTGTCGCCTGCGAACCCGACATATCAACGAAGGTTTCCAGATCTTTCACCCGCGTTTGTTTGAGCATGAACTGGCGCAATGGATCCTGAGCAATCGTCAAGGCTTCACGGGCAGAGAGCTCTTCATTGATATAGGGCTGAACGGCCTTGGTATTGATCTCATCCAAAACCGGAGACATGACAAAGAAAGTCATGAACAGGGCAATCCCGATAATCACCTGGTTTGACGGGGTCTGCTGCAGACCGAGCGCCTGGCGCAAAATCGACATCACCACCACAATGCGGGTGAATGAGGTCATCAGGATCACTATGGCTGGCAAAAAGCCCAGCGCGGTCATCAAGGCCAGGATTTGCAGCGTGACTGAGTAATCTTCGGTGCCATCCGGGTTCACCGACACAGAAAATGCCGGAATACCACCACCACCTTTGGTGGTCAGCAGGGTTGCCGCCCCTTTATCGCTCTGCATCTCGCTGACGGTGACATTATTGCCCGCCACATTGCCCAGCCCGCCATCTTCGCTCTGCGCACTCGCCATGCCGGAAAGCAGCAGGCAAAGCGCACCGATAACCCAGATAAAGAAGTTAGATCTATACATCATTGTCTTTTCAACAACTTACCGAGTTGCTGAGCAAACTCACCGTTGCCTGCACCAGCACTGACCGGCAAGGGGGTTTCCAGCTTGGTCAGCATTGAAATATTTTGCGGCGTCACACCAATGAGTAACTGCTCGTCACCCACCTGTACCAGCACGATTCGCTCACGCTGGCCAACCACCACCTGGCGGACAATCTGCAACCCGTTATCTCCGCCACTCACACCCGGCAATTTCATGCGGCGCAGCAGCCAGGCAAGAAACACGATAAGAACCAGTACCAGCAGCAATGAACCTATCGTTGTGCCCATATCCAGCTCCGGCGCCCCGGCCGCCCTTACCGGCTGGCTGATCACTGCCAGACCAGCGAGCAATGTGCTTTTCAATGCTTTCATCCCAGTTACCGCAACTTTTTAATACGTTCAGTCTGGCTGATCACATCGGTCAGACGAATACCGAATTTATCGTTGACCACCACCACTTCACCGTGGGCAATCAAAGTGCCATTGACCAGTACATCCAGCGACTCACCGGCGACACGGTCCAGCTCTACGACGGAACCCTGGTTCAACTGCAGTAAGTTACGGATACTGATTTTGGTGCGCCCGACTTCCATCGATATCGTGACCGGAATATCCATGATGGAATCCAGACGACGACGTTCTTCATCAGAAATAGGGGTACTTTCATCTGTAAGTTCTTCCAGCGGTGCGGCTTCAATATTGTCGTCGGCCTGTTCGGCCAGGGCTGCCGCCCAGTCGTCAGCTACTTGTTGGTCTTTATCTGACATAAGTCACCTGTATTAATCGTCAATCGGGTCAGTGGCGGAGAAAGTCGGACTCAATTCATCGCCATCCAGGAAGGCAAGGTCCGTTTTCACCGTATCTGGCCGCTTCAGTTTCTTGGAAATTTTTATCGCTACGTGATCGCCTGACTTACCCATTTTACCGCGGTAAGTCGGCAGGTCTTCAACATAGAGAGTGGCCGTTTCGGGCAATTCAATTGGTATAACATCGCCGGAATGCAGTTCCATCAGATCCCGCAGCGTCAGGTCAATATCGAGCAACTTGGCACGCAGATTCACTTCGACATCCATCACCTCATCCCGCAGGGCCTTGCTCCAGCGGACATCGGTATCCATTTTGTCACTCTGGACGCCGGCATCGAGCAATTCACGGATCGGCTCCACCATGGAGTACGGCATCACAACATGGAAATCGCCGCCGCCGCCGTCCACTTCAATGTGGAAAGAGCTCACCACTATCACTTCTGTCGGGCTGACGATATTCGCCATAGTCGGATTCACTTCGGAATCCAGGTATTCGAACTCCACGCCCATCACGGGTGACCAGGCTTCCCGGTAGTCCTCAAACACCAGTTTCAGCAGCATCTGGACGATACGGCGCTCAGTCGGTGTGAATTCACGCCCTTCGATCTTGGCGTGAAAACGGCCATCGCCACCAAAGAAATTCTCTACCAGAATAAAGACCAGCCGGGCTTCCATGGTGATTAAGGCCGTGCCTTTCAGGGGACGAAAACGCACCATATTCAAACTGGTAGGAACGTACAGTGTGTTCTGGTACTCGCCGAACTTGAGCATCTGTACGCCATTGATCGACACTTCTGCCGTCTTGCGCAGCATATTGAACAAACTGATCCGCATATGACGGGCAAAACGCTCATTGATAAGCTCAAGCGTCGGCATCCGGCCACGGACAATGCGGTCTTGCGATGAGAAGTCGAACGATATAACCCCAGTGCCTTCCTCTTGCCGGGGGTGATCATCCTCTACATCATCGACGCCATGCAGCAGCGCATCAATTTCGTCTTGGGTTAATAAATCAGTCACTGGGAACCTATTGCATTACAAAGCCAGTAAACAGTACCTGTTCGACCACAGGGCTGCCAGACACTTTCACCAGCGCAGACTGCACCGATTGCAGCGACTGTTGACGTAGTTCAAGCCGTCCGCTGGGAGAACGAAGCTGCTCCACACTGGCTGCACCGAAAGATTGAAGCAGGGTGCTTTCTACCAAAGGAATGTGTTGACGGGCCAGAGTATCATTCTCATCACCGCGTACCATGAGTTGTACTTTTACCTGTACCAGCCGCTGCTGGGTATCTCCCGTCACATTAAAAATAAAGGGATGCGGCAAAATCACATAATAAGCCGGTTCCGGCTTACCTGATGACTGGCTTGCCGACATGCCGTCACTATCAGCAGCAGACTGATCGTCAGACAGAAAAAACCAGGCTGCTGCGCCCCCCAGAAGTACGGGGACCAAAGCAATTAAAATCAATAAAATGCGTTTTTTGCTATTTGTTGTTGCCGCTGATTCAGCCATATTTCCAATTCCGTTCGCGGGTCAATAATAGTCACTTGGGTGTCGCAGGATGCCAGCTATGCCACTGGAGGTCATGCGTAATAATCAATGCCGTCGCTTGGTTCACTGACAGTCACGGCAATCGCATTGCCATCGTCATCATCCTGTTGCGACTGGCCGCTCTGACCGCCTCTGGCCAAGCCTTCTTCACCCTGTTGGGTCCCGGTATGCTGGCCGGCAAACTGCTGATTACCGTCCTGTTGGACGCTGCCCTGGGTCAACTGGATACCTTGCTGCTGTAACAGCTCTCTCAGTCGCGGCATGGCCTGTTCAACCAGATCCCGGGTCTGCGCGTTACCGACATGAAACTGGACTGAAGCCTGGTCATTATTGATGGCCAGTTTTATCTGCATCCGGCCCAATTCAGGCGGATCCAGACGAATATCGACATGCTTGAGATTTTTACTCATCAGCATCTGCACCCGCTCCGCCAGTTGCTCACCAGCCATCTCTTTTTGTAAAGGCAGTGCGGTAGGTTGTGCCTGCGCTTCAGCTCGCTGCATCGCAGCCAGTGAAGTAGGCTGCCCGGTGATCGCATTGGTGCCTGATGCTGCCCCCGTCGCCATCGCTTCTTTCTGCGCTGTATCCATCTGCAGTCCGGCATCAGCCAAAGCCGCCTGAAGCGATGCAGAGACGCCCGATTGACCGGCTCCGGCCTGATTAGCATTTGCGCCGTCAGCCAGACCCGCTTCCCCGCCTTTGGCAGAAGCAGAAAGCCGGGCAATAGCATCACTGAGCCAATCTGGCTGTGTATCTCCTTCGCTGCCCGCCTTGGCGTCACCCTGAATAGCGGACTGAACCGAGCCAGCCACCAGCGTCAAGTCAGGTTTATCGCCTTTACCTTTGGCATCAGAAGCTGTCCCTTTAGTGACTGCCGCCAGCATCTCGGCAAGCTTACCCGACTGTCCGGCCGTCACACTGTCATCATCACCCCCACCCTCAGACAGATCACCAGTCTGAGCAAGTGTCTGAACGCCGGATTGGACAGAGAAACCCGGCGACAATAAGCCCATCTCCACCCCTTCCGTTTCGCTGCTTTCAGCTTCAGGTGGCAATTCTTTGCCATCCTTTGCCATTTGCAGCTGTTGGCTGGAGGCATTCAGTCTGTCTAACAGTGCTTCTGCCTCGGCGCGAATGCTTTCTTCAGTGCCCTCAGACTCAGGCTTGACGTTCTCCGCTGTCTGCGCGGGGTCGTCCGGCGCTTCCGATGTTTTACTGGCAGTCACTTTATCTGCATTTTCTTGCCGCTGGCTGTCTTTCGCCTTGTGTGTTTGCGCGGTATTGTCACTGGCTTTTGCCGGCTGCGCGGCAGACGATTCAATTTTTTGACGCTTAGTCGCCGTCTTATTTTCACTGTGGACGGCAGACTCAAGTCGTGATGAAAACCCTGACAGTCCCGGTTCTTCACGGCTGTCAGAACGAGCAGGCTTACCCGGCCGGACAGAGGATCCGGACGCGCTAAAATCGACAGAAATGCTGCTGGACGGTTTCATAGCTACCTTACACTGACAATTATTTGACGACCAAAGTCGTGGCTATACTCAAAACTATGCAAGAAGTGAACCAGCTCTTGAGTTGACTGCGATAAGCGACTAACACCGGCGGCGGGCAGATTGCAATGTGGCAAACTCATCCATTAACTTTTGCTCCTGACGCGCCAGACGCTGTTCCCGCTCTGTGTGTTTTTTTTCCAGCAGCCATTCAACCGACTTTCGTTCAGTACGGGCCTGTTGCCAGAACTCAGCGCATTTCTCTACCTGACGTTCAAATTCACGGCCGGCCGCTCCCTGCTGAACCAGAGTTTCGTCTAACTGACCCAGGAATTTATGCAGATGGCTGAACTGGCTGGCCGTCAGTCCATTCTGACCACGCTCGGTCAATTGCAGGCAGTAATCGTAGCGGTATTTTTCAATTTGTTCACGTTGCTGATAAAAGCTGTCCAAATCCCGCTTAGCCTGCTGAAGTGCCAGAAACGCGTTATGTTCTTTGTCTTTGACCTGTTCAAGAATCAGGTTCAGTGCCTGATCAGACATCCGCGCCTCCGGTCATGCCGCTTAGGTGTTTCATCCTCAGGCTCCCAGCGCAGAACGGAGCATGTTGACACACATGTCATAAGGAACCGACTCTTTCATTGTCTGCTGTAAGTACTGATCCAACCTGGGTTTTAACGTAAAGGCCTGGTCAATCGCCGGATCTGAGCCGGGTTTATAGGCGCCGATAGACACCAAATCCTGATTTTTGCGGCAAATAGACAATATCTGCCGAACCGCTTTCGACATCAGCATCTGCTCTTCATCCACTATGGCGGGCATAACACGACTGACGGAGCGTTCAACATCAATGGCCGGATAATGGCCGGCATCGGCCATCTCACGTGACAACACGATATGGCCGTCAAGAATCGCTCGTGATGCATCGGCGATAGGATCCTGCAAGTCATCGCCTTCGGTCAGCACAGTAAAGAATGCCGTGATCGACCCCTGATGATCGCCGCCATTGCCGGCGCGCTCAACTAGGGCCGGGAGCTTGGCAAACACAGAGGGCGGATACCCTTTGGTGGCTGGTGGCTCACCAATCGACAGAGCAATTTCACGCTGCGCCTGAGCAAAGCGAGTGAGCGAGTCCATCAGCAATAAAACATCTAAGCCCTGATCGCGGAAATATTCCGCCACGGTCAGAGCAGTCTGGCACCCTTTCAGGCGCATCAGAGGAGAAGCATCAGCAGGGGCTGCCACCACAACCGCGCGCTGGCGGCCTTCTTCACCTAAGATCTCATCAATAAATTCTCTGACTTCGCGGCCACGCTCACCAATCAGTCCGACCACCACCACTTGCGCCGTAGTGCCCCGGGTCATCATGCCCAGAGTGACAGATTTACCCACCCCGGAACCGGCAAACAGGCCAATGCGCTGGCCTTTACCTACGGTCAGCAGCCCATTAATGGCTTTTAATCCGACATCCAAAGGTTCACTGATTGGTTTTCTTGCGAGAGGGTTGATGGGCTCCGCATTCAGTGCGGCCCGGGCCGAGGTATAAATCTGTCCTTTGCCGTCCAGGGGATTTCCCATGCCGTCAATAACCCGGCCAAGCAACTCAGGACCCACCGGCAGGCCACCGTCGCTCATCACAGGCGTGACTTTAGCGCCGGGCATCACCCCGGTCAGCTGCTCACTGGGCATCAGGTACAGGGTGTCACCACTGAATCCGACAACTTCGGCTTCGATACTGCCCTGTACCGCCTCGACACGGCACACACTGCCAACAGGCGCCCGGCAACCAATGGCTTCCAGCGTTAAACCGACCACGCGCACCAGCCGCCCGGAGGCCACGGGGCGACAGGCTAGCCCCTGTAAGCGGTAGCTACCCAGCCGCTGCGACAGGGTCATTCCGCGCTATCCTGTGATGAACTGTCAGCAGGGCGCTGATTCATGCCCAGAAACTGGCTCAACAGATGACGAACACGATCTTCCATTCGATAATCCACCGCAGAATCACCGGCACTGAGCTGGACATCACCGCGCTCAAGCCCCGGCTCTGAAAGCAACTGCCAGCGACGGGTCTCGAGTTCCTGCTGACTGTACGCAGCGGTGACCAGCGCAAGATCGTCCGGATGCAGCTGCACCGTAATCGACTGAGAGGCCAGCGGCAAGGTGGCAATGGCTTCGCGTAAGGTGGACAGAATCACCTGCGGGTTGGTCTGCACTTCAACCCGGATTAACTCGCGGGTCAACACGCTGACCATCTCCACCAGCTGGCTTTCGACCTGCTGATCGACCTGCTGTAGCGGTTGGGCGAGTTTGTCAAAAACCTGCGTTAAATGAGCCACATGCTGCTCAACAATTTCCTGTCCGGCAGCCAGCCCTTCTTCACGGCCAGCCTCCAGCCCTTCCTGATGACCGGCGGCAGCACCTTCCTGTCTTCCGGTTTCAAAGCCTTCAGCATGACCGGCAGCCCGGCCTTCGGCCAGTCCTTCTTCATAGGCAGACTGGCGGATATCGTCCAGATCCGCTGCCGTCAGTGGCTGGGGAGCCAGCTCCTCTTCCGGCACCTCTCTGGGGCGCCAGCCCGGATCATAATTTAACGCGTTCTCAACCGGGCCGCGATCTTCATCGCTATAATCGGGATAAGCCCAGCGTTCCAGTTCTTCTGCCTGGTGGCCACTCAGGCGGACAAAGCCCCGACGGCGTTCAATCGTCATTGTGCTTCCCCGGCTGAATTAGAGGTATTCATCCTGCCCACCGCCGCCATTCAGCATCAGCTCACCGGCTTCAGACAGACGACGGGCAATAGACAGAATTTCTTTCTGTGCTGCTTCCACATCGGAGACACGTATCGGCCCCATCGCTTCAAGGTCATCCATCAGCAATTCAGAAGCACGCTTGGACATATTGCGCATAATTTTCTCGCGCAACATATCGTCGGCCCCTTTGAGCGCTTTTTGCAGCAGTTCCTGAGGCACTTCCCGCAGCAGGCTCTGGATACCCCGGTCGTCCACTTCGGCCAGGTTCTCGAACACGAACATCAGGTCTTCGATCTGAACGGCCATCTCCTCGTCGTTCTCGCGGATCTGATCCATCAACAGACCTTCGATATTGTTGTCGAGGTAGTTCATGATATCGGCTGCCGCCTTCATGCCGCCAATTTTCGCGGCCTGAGCACCAGCCTGACCTGCAAACTGCTTCTCCATGATGTCGTTCAGCTCATGCAGGGCAGCAGGCTGAACTTCTTCCAGATTCGCAATACGCATCATCAGATCCAGGCGCACGCGCTCAGGGAACTGGGATAAAATCTCTGCCGATTGCTCAGGATCCAGATACGACAACACGATAGTCTGAATCTGTGGGTGTTCATTGAGAATGATGCTGGCCACCTGACGTGGATCCATCCATTTGAGAGAATCCAGGCCGCGGGAGCCACTGCCCATCAGGATCTGATCAACCAGATTATTGGCTTTATCTTCACCCAGTGCGGCGATCAGGGTATTGCGGACGAAGTCGGCGCTGCCCATGCCAATGCTGGTATATTTCTGGATATCGGTCAGGAACTGGCGGTGCACAGCCGTCACCTTATCATTGCTCAGTTCCTTCATGCTGGCCATCGCCCCACCCACGCGCTGAACCTGCTTGGGTTCCAGGTGGCGTATGATGGAAGCCGCATCCTGTTCATTCAGACTGAGTAACAGGATGGCTGCTTTATCCGTTCCACTTAAGCTATTAATGTCGAACGGTTTTTCATCTGTAGTCGCGACTTCATTTGCCATCTTCGTATACCCAGTTCTTCACAACCTGAGCCGCCAGATCCGGTTCGTTGGCCACCAGTGCACGCACGGCTTTCAGCAAGTCGTCGTCTTTGTGCAGATTTGGCAGATCCAGGTTGTTATTGGTTAAATCGATACCGTCAACACCGTCCAGATCGGCCCCTATCAGATCTGAACCGTCACCCGCCATGATAGGCAGACCATTCTCATCCAGAGGTGTACCATCGGCAGCCTGGTTCGGATAGAGCAGTTTGCGCATGGCAGGGCGTACCAGCACCACCAGCACGACTATGATAACCAGCGCTGCAGCCAGCCAGCGAATCCAGGTATTGAAATTCGGGTGTTCCCAGATAGGCAAGTCGACAATGCGTTCTTGCTCCTGAGTGGCGAAAGGTACGGAAATCACTTCCAGCATATCGCCGCGATCCTGCAGGAAGCCAACCCCGCCCATCAGCAGACGACGGATTTTCACCAGCTCTTCTTCGGTCACCGGAATACGGGTCATTTCGCCGGTTTCCGGATTAAGCTGCGGCTTATAATTCACTGCCACTGAAACCGTCTGACGGCTGATAGTGCCGGTTTGCGAACGCTTATGACGGATAGTGGTATCCAGTTCAAAATTTCGCGTTGCTTCCCGGTGCACAGAGCCGTTGCCGCCTTTACCGGTTTGTAAGTCAATCACATCCTGCGGTATCGCTGAATCCTGCGGCGGCTGATTACTCAGCGCGCCCGGAATACCCGCTACAGACTGGCCGTTGTTGTAATCTTCCAGCGTATATTCACTGCGGGTAGACGGCGTATTGGGATCAAAACGTTTTTGCGTTTCTTCCTGGGCACTGAAATCCATCGAGACATCGACCTGAGAGGTGTAATTACCCAGCCCCAGGACAGGAATTAAGATTGCATCGATCTTTTCGCGCAAGGCTTGCTCTTGTTTGCGCTCCAGTTCGTATTCTTTCCGGCGTGCCGTGGCTGCCGGATCTTCAGTACCGGAGCTGAGCAGACGACCGTGTTGATCTGTGACTGTGACACGGCTGGGTTTCAGGCCCGGCACGGCGGTAGAGACCATATCAACAATGGAGTCCACTTCCTGCTGACCCAGCGTGCCACCTGTACTCAGGGTCAGAAATACACTGGCCGTCGCTTCCTGATTATGACGGACAAAAACGCTTTGCTTTGGCATCGCCAGCAGTACCTGCGCTTTGCGCACTTGTCTGATCTGCTCTATGGCTCTTGCCAGCTGACGTTCGCGACTCAGTTTCAGCCGTTCTTGTTCAAGACGCTGTGAAACACCAAATCCCATATCCTGCAGCAGGATATCATCACCTTCCGCCGTCGGGTTATTCAGTCCGGCACGGGTCAGCTCCAGCTTAAGTGCGCCGTATTTATCAGCCGGCACCCTGATGGTATTGCCTTCCAGCTGGTATTCAATTTGCTTCTGGTCAAAATGATCCAGAATCGGAATCAGCTCTTCAGTGGAGAAATTACCCAGCGGACGCATTTCCGGTTCTTTGAGCCAGGCGACGACCAGCACTATCAAAGCGACACAAATAGCCACTGACAGCACCAGAATAATCTGACGCAGCAAATCAAGGTTGCCCAGCATGCTGTCAACACGTGTGCTGGCACTCTTCTCTTCAAGATCCGGATTTTGCAGATCCAGGTCGCTGTTGGCAACGACAGGAGCTGCAGCACTACCCGCTATGGCGAGTTCGTTGGATGTTTGTTCCGACACTCACTTAATTCCTGAATTAAACCGGCATATTCATCAGTTCTTTATAAGCTTCAACCAGCTTATTTCTAACCTGGACGGTTGCTTCGAAAGCCACGCTGGATTTATTTCGCGCGATCATGACATCTGACAGCGAAATGCTGCGATCGCCCTGATCAAAACGACTGGTCATCTCACTGGATGTATTCTGTAATCCGTTAACCGTTTGTATCGCATCTTGCAGGGCTGCACCAAAATCAGCACTGACCTTAGCGCCAGTCGCCGGACGTGACGCATTGCTGGCTTCCATTTGCATTGCCTGCATTTCTGACATAAATCCGTTGACTTTCATAGGTTATCTCCGTGGTACTTTTTTGACACAATCTAAATTGATCGCATCTTAAAAGATAAAGTTGTGCAAGCTTAACGCCAAAAATATGAAATTAATCTGTTAATTCCGCTTTTATGGTCAAACTGGGATCTCGATTCCGGCGTCCCGCATCTTGGCTAATTTATACCTGAGCGTGCGCGGGCTGATGCCTAATCGCTCCGCCACTTCTTTTCGTTTGCCTTCGCAGGCCTGTATGGCTTCCAGAATAATGGCAAATTCCTGTTCGCGAAGTTCGCTGCCCAGGCTGTCAGCCCCTGACACACCAGGTGGTATCACATGTACCGATGTGTCGTTCACTTCCTGCGATGCCACCGGAGCCAGGCTGATAGCATGCTGCAGGCTGTGTGAATCCATCCAGTCCATGCCTTCCAGCAAAATATGTTCGCCACCTATGTCGGCATCACCGGCCAGAATCAGTGCGCGCTGGACAACATTATCCAGCTCCCTGACATTACCGGGCCAACCATACTGAAGCAGTTTGGCTTGCGCGGCAGCAGAAAAGACCGGCGATGGCATGCCCTGTTTCTTGCAATGCCGATCAGCCAGGTGACTGGCCAGCGGCATAATATCGCCCGGACGTTCAGACAGCGACGGCCAGACAAGCGGAAAAACATTCAGGCGGTAGTACAAATCCTCCCGGAAATTTCCTTCCGCCGCATATTGTTTCAGATCCCGGTTACTGGTGGCCAGCACCCGCACATCCAGTTTGATACTTTTCCTGCTGCCTAAACGCTCGACTTCTCGCTCTTGCAAGACACGCAGCAGTTTCGCCTGCAGGTTCAGGTCCATCTCACTGATCTCATCCAGCAAGATGGTACCGCCCTGTGCCTGTTCAAATTTTCCCGGACAGGCCTGAACCGCACCGGTGAAGGCGCCTTTTTCATAACCGAATAAGGTCGCTTCCAGCATATTGTCGGGAATGGCGGCACAATTGATCGCGATAAAAGGCCCCTCACGGCGCAGTGAGTGCTCATGGATGTATCGCGACATGACTTCTTTGCCCGAGCCGCTCGGCCCGAGTACCATCACGCTGGCGTCAGTCTGCGCGACTCTTTCGGCCAGCGCCAGTAATTTCAGGCTTTTCTCATCAGCGGCTATCGCCTGGCTGCTGACCGCTTGCACAGGCGCGTAGCGGCTGACCATGTTCAGTAACACTTCCGGAGCAAAAGGCTTTGCCATGTAATCAATGGCGCCGTCTTTCATTGCCAGTACAGCATCTTCAATATTGGCATAGGCTGTCATTAGCAGTACCGGCAGTTTGGGCCAGTGTTGCTTGATATTTCGCAGCAGGCCCAGTCCGTCCATACCGGCCATTTGAACATCGGATACCACAATATCCACCTGCTCAGATTTCAACAGCAACAGGGCTTGTTCGGCACTGTCTGCTTCCAGCCACTGATAACCTGCCAGCGCCAGTGTATCCACTAAAGCTTCACGCAGACCTTCGTCGTCCTCAACGATCAGTACTCGGCTCGTCATTGCCTGTCTCCTGTTGCTGTTAATTCATAGTCTTGCTCATGGCTTTCTGCCTTAGGCAGGCTGAGCGTAAATGAGGCGCCTTCTCCCGGGGTGGAAAACAGCGAAAGGCTGCCATTGTGGGCTTTTGCCACCATCTGCACCACGGCAAGCCCTAAGCCTGTGCCTTGCTGGCGGGTAGTGAAAAAAGGCTCCAGCACTTTTTTCTGCATCTCAGGGGCAATGCCGGGACCGTTATCGGTAATGCTGAGGTGAATCATGTCGGCGTCGCAGTGTACCGACAAACAGACTTTGCATGCTTTGCCTGACATCTGAATGGCATTGGTGATCAGATTGCTGATCGCACTCGCCAGGGCATTCACATTACCCAGAACACTGGGGCTCTCATCATCACACTCAATCGAGAAATCCACCTGATTGGACACCACCTGGGCCTCTATCATGGCGTCCAGTTCATTGAACAAGGCTTCGAGCGTAAAAGGTGCCACCACTTTGTTATCACCGCCTTTGGCAAACAGCAGCATGTCATTGACCTGCTTTTCCAGATCCCGCAACCTGTCCATCAGTTTGCTCTGGAACCTGTCGCGGGTTTGCGCGGTCAGCTGAGGCGCGGCCAGATTTGCAGCATATAGCATGGCACTGGACAGCGGTGTTCTGACCTGATGCGCCAGCGAAGCAACCATACGGCCCAGTGAGGATAAGCGTTGCATCTCACTGAAGCGGGACTGCAACAGGCGGGTTTCTGTCATGTCAGTGATCACGATAAGCTGTCCACTGGCTGACGCGGAGATGGCCAGTTTGACTTTACGACCACTGCGTAAAGAAATTTCATGGCCGTCATCTTCCTGAGGCGCAAAGGCACGCTGTATGACATCCAGCCAGCGTTCCCCGGCCAATGGCTCTCCTAACAGGCGGACAGCTTCAGGGTTGGCCTCACATACCATTCCCATTCCATCGAGCAAGATCACGCCAGTCGGCATGACTTCAATCACTTGCTTATACCGGCTGACCTGTTGACTCAGGTTTCCCAGCGGGGAGACAGACTGCCCTTCTTCCACCTTACACCTACTTTCGCATTGTCCTTTGTTACACTAAATAAGCACTTTTTATGCCAAAAATATTCAACAAAAAACAACAAGTTATGGTAAGCCCATAAAAAAAGAGTGATGTCAGAATATTGACATCACTCCTGTCAGAGTCTGGAGTACTGCATAAAAGTTACAATACTCCAGGATAAATTTTTACTCGCTGATGCTATTCGCGCACAGACTCTTCACGCACAGACTCTTTGGTCGAGATATTGTACTTACGCATTTTTTCGACCAGGGTTGTGCGTCGCATGCCCAGCATGTCGGCTGCCCGAGCAACCACCCCACCCTGCGCTTCGAGTGCCTGACGAATCATGTCAATCTCAAGATCTGCCAGCATTTCTTTCAGGTTAAGGCCTTCAGGTGGTAAATCGCTGAAACCGAAACTCTCGTCCTGCTCATCATAACTGTCGGCGAAGACATCGGCTAACATCGCACGTTCTTGTTCCTCAACAGACATCATGCGCTCTTCAGGACGGAAATCCGGCAAATCACAGTACCTGTATTTCACCGGTAAATGGTTCACATCCACCATTTCACCCGGATAGAGAATCATCAAGCGCTCGACCAGATTGGCAAGTTCACGCACGTTGCCTGGCCAGTCATGCTCCATCAAAGAGGTGATCGCTCTCGGGGTAAAATGCACCGATCTCGCCCCTTCAGCTTCCATCCGGGACAGTAATTCCTGCAGCAGCAGAGGGATATCTTCCAGTCGCTCACGTAACGGCGGCGTTTCAATCGGGAATACATTCAAACGATAAAACAGGTCTTCCCGGAACAGGTTTTCTGCAATCATAGTATCCAGATTACGGTGGGTCGCGGCAATAATGCGGACATTGGCTTTAATACTCTGATTGCCACCCACACGTTCAAAGCAACGTTCCTGAATAACGCGCAGCAGCTTAACCTGCATCGGCATCGGCATATCACCGATTTCATCCAGGAAAAGCGTACCGCCTTCCGCCAGTTCAAACCGCCCTTTGCGTGAGGATATCGCGCCGGTAAATGCGCCTTTCTCATGACCAAACAGCTCACTTTCCAGCAGCTCAGCTGGGATTGCGCCGCAATTGACTGGCACAAACGGGCCTTTACCACGAGAGGAGTGGTAGTGAATATTACGGGCAACGACTTCTTTACCTGTACCGGATTCACCAAGGATCAACACACTGGCGTCCGTCCCTGCAACCTGTTCAATCAGGTAACGGACCTGACTGATACTGTCACTGCGCCCGACCATACTGCGAAACAGGGTATTTTTTCGGGACAGTTGCGGCACCTGAAAATGATTTTTGCCCTGGAATTCCTGACAATGACGCAGCGCATCCATCAACTGGCTGTAGTGCAGAGGATGGGCCAGGGTGCCGACAAAATTCGGCATGCCTGAGACTGCTTTTTCATGCTGAGGCATGGATAACACAGGAATGTGATATCGCTGACGCAGTTGTTCCAGCACCTGATTCTGTTTTTTAACAGAATGGATATTGCCAATCAAACAGGCGCCCCAGGGTTGTTCCCACAGTGCGCCTTCAGCCTCATCGGTGGATATCGCTTCATGCTGCTCACCGACAAAATTAAGGATCACGCTGAGATCGTGACGGTGCTGCGGGTCGTCATCAATGACGAGGGTCTTAGCTAAACCTTGCATAGAAGTGATATTTGCCTGTCTTTATGTATTCTTATGGCGTATTCAAACGGAACAGCAACCAAAACTGATGCTGCCCATTGTAATAAAAGAACAGGACTTGGCAACCGGGCACAGTGAAAAGCTGTGAGCCCAGTGCCACGGAATTACGCCGGATACACAATTAATAGACTATTAACGGCCAAAATCGTGCGGGGGAAGTAGGAAGCTGAATACTGACTCGTAAACGGATTAATACTCCATCTGAGTAATATTGTGATGCTCAGGAGGAATCTGATCCCACGCTGACTTCAGTTCCCTTAACATGTCGATCACTTCATCAACATGCTCTACTTCGTTTTTCTGGTTGGCTTCGGTGATTTTTTCAATCATATACAGATACAGCGAGTCCAGATTGCTGGCAATCTCGCCGCCATCATCAAATGACAGACAGCCACGCAAGCTGATGATGATATCCAGAGCTTTACCGAGGCGCTCACCTTTGATGGCAATTGATCCTTGCTCCATAGCCGCTTTACCCTGAATCAAACGCTCTATGGCACCCGCCATCAGCATTTGAATCACACGGTGAGGTGATGCGGATGTTAACTGACTGTCTACTGAGACTCGTTTATAAGCCTGTAGATTTCCTCTCATGCTCATGATGTTACCTTAACGAAATTGATTATATGCCTGCAGCGAACGTTGTCCGTGCTGTAATCGTTTCAGTTGACTTGCTGACTTTTCGCGCCTTTCGCGCAATCTTGTCAGCAAATCCGATGTTCGGGTTATTGCTTCCTGCCAGCTGACTTGATCCAGCATTTCTGGCACGGCTTTAAGATCATTCAGCACCGTCTGGCGATCCGCCAGCAAGCGGTACAGGGTGTCCACGTCAATGTCCGTACCGTCATTGATAAGCTGATTCAGCTGCTGATCAATGTCGGCCAGGGTTTGCATCATCTTGTTTGACATTGCCTTCCCTCTTGTTATCCGCTATTACATCTGCGGCATCATACTCATCATTGATCCCAGTTGGCTCTGCATCTGCCCCATGGCATGATCCATTGCAGAAAACTGGTCGTGGGTGCGCTGATAGACGCCTTCCATCCGGCGGTCCAGATCGCGCTGATCATCATTGAGCGTTAACACCTGCTCATTGATGCTTTTCTCCCGGTTCGAGATACTACCGGTCACACCTGTATAAGCATGTAACATATCTTCAATCCGGCGGGCAAAACCTTTACGGCTGCCAAAAAATTCACCGACAGCAGCAAAATTCTGGTTCAGTTGCCTGTCGAGTTTATCGTAGTCAACTTCCAGGTGCCCGCTCAGTGTGGTTGTCACACCCAGCTCGCTCAGGGTCTGCAAACTCGATGGCCCTTCTTCCAGCGGCGTACTGAATGCGTTTCGCAGTTGCTGAACCGATGAGCGCAGCATACTGTCACCAACCAGCGGCCCTTTGTTCTGGGTATTCGGGTCAAATTTACCCAGTTCCAGAGCGGTGTCGTAAAACTGATTGTAAGCGTTCACAAACCGTTCGATCTGTGCCCCGGCCTTGTCTTTGTCGTAGCCGATTTCAATCACGGCTTGCGGCTTTTCGGCATTCGCTGACAGTTGCTTTAAATCTATATCCAAACCGGGAATCGCATCTGTCAGAGTATTGGTGTCGCTCGTCACTTCTGCCAGGCCGTCAATGAGCACTTTGGCATCAGAGGCAGCCTGCATTTCCTGCATTGGGCTGCCGGGATTACCGGTATCAAACGCAAAAGACTGCAACGGACTGCCGGCTTGCGCCTCGACAGTCACTTTCAGCGGATTGCCAGCCCCTGTTTTATCGGAGTTCAGCACCAACCGGGCGCCGCTGGCATCCTTAATAACAGTGGCGAGCACGCCTTTGTTATCCGGATGACGGTTTATCTCACGAACCACATCCAGCAGTTTAGTTTGATCCTGGTCGAATGAAACGTCAAAAGACTGACCACCGACGGACAGTGTCAATTTTCCGGCACCCATTGCCGTTTTATCATCAACCGGCTGGGACGCTATTTTATGCGAAGTCGCCAGTTGCTTGACTTCAACGGAATACCGCCCGGGCTGCGCTTCATGGCTGGCACGGACAGACACCAGATCCTGATTGTCTGAAGAAGCGGTACGCTCAGCCAGTGTATGGTTCTGCCTGATGTCTGCCATCAGGGTTTTCATACCATCCAGTGCACCTTTCAGGCGCCCGTAAGCACTCAGCTCAACATTGGCCTGCTCTTTTCGCTGATTGATGCGCTCTTCTTTTGGCGCCCGCTCTGCGGCGACAATCTTGTCGACCATGGCATTGATATCCAAACCGGATGCCGTACCCATTGCGCCAATATTCATCTACAACCTCAATCAGTTACTATTACACTTTGGTGGTCAAAAGCCCGGTGGTATAGGTAGCTATCTGACGTGACAGCGCCAACATATCTTCATCGGGGATCTGCCGGACCACTTCACCGCTTGCTTTTTCATAAACGGTAACGACCTGACGTCCAGACTCTTCATCAATTCTAAATGCCAGCCCTTTATTCATTGAGCCGACAAAATCTTCAATACTTTCCACCAGTTTCTCTAATTGCTGGCGATGTAACTGCTGCTGTTCTTCCAACCTGGCCGACTGCTCTACGCGTCTGACGTCCGTGTTCGCTGCCACACCTGAGGTATTGTGCCCTGGGGTTGCGACCGCCAAAGAATCTTCGCGTGGATGACCAACAGAAGGGTTTGCAACATCTGTGCCAACAGGTGATTTCGCACCGGTTGAAGAAAAGCGGGATAGAAATGAAGGGTTTAATACAGATTTTACGTCCATTTTCTGACACCTTCTGATCGAAAAAAGCGGCAAGGGCTTGCCCCTGCCGCTTTACTGAACGGATTAGCCCAGCAGGCTCAGTGCCGCCTGAGGCGCCTGCTTCGCTTGCGCCAGGATAGAGGTCGACGCTTGCTGCAGGATTTGGTTCTTAGTCAGGTTTGTGGTTTCTTTCGCAAAGTCAGTATCACGGATACGACTGTTAGAAGAAGTCACGTTTTCATTGATGCTGTTCAGGTTGCTGATGGTGTGATCCATACGGTTTTGTTTCGCACCCAGCTCTGCACGGTGTGAATCAACAAACTGCATAGCACCATCCAGAATGGCTGCTGCTTGCTGTGCACCACCGACTGTGCTGACATCCAGCTGAGACACTGTGATATTAGCCGCTGTGCCTGCAATTGAGGCATCCACAGCATTACCCGCAGTATCAGTCATTGCGATAGTACCGGTAGTCACACCGACAGTGCCGTTAGATGAGAAAATTTGCAGCTCACCTTTTTCAGAAACAGACGCATTGATCTGGTCATTCTGGCCGTTGATACGGGTCGCGATTTCTTCGATATCGTCACCACCAACCAGGTCGATGCTTACCGCTGTCGCATTACCGTCAGCATCTGTTACGCTCAGCTCGATGGTTGTATCTGCATCCAGGGTAGAGTTTTTATCTGCCACCTGGTTAGTTGAAACCATCAGGCTACCACCCATGTCAGCGCTGTCAGAACGCATATTTTTCAGCGTAAGCTGTACGGCTTCACCGGAATCTGCACCCACCTGGAACGCACGGGTACCGAATGAACCATTCAGCAGCTTCTGACCACCGAAAGACGTGGTTTCCGCGATACGGTTCAGTTCATCATTCAGTGCTGTTACTTCTTCCTGAATCGCTTTACGGTCGTCATCTGAGTTAGAACCGTTCGCCGATTGCAGAGACAGGTCACGCATACGTTGCAGGATGCTGGTGGTTTCTTGCATCGCACCTTCAGCAGTCTGAGACATTGAGATACCGTCGTTGGCGTTACGTACTGCTACGTCAAGGCCACGGCTCTGAGTCATCAGACGGTTAGAAATTTGCAGACCTGCTGCGTCATCTTTTGCACTGTTGATGCGTGAACCGGTAGACAGGCGCTCCATAGAAGCTGCTGTATTATCGCTAGCTTTGTTCAGGTAACGCTGAGCGGTCATTGCAGAAACGTTAGTGTTTACTGTAACTGCCATAGTAATTCTCCTTACTTGTGCTTCTTTGTGGCTTGACCAGCTCAGCCGGCAAGTCCGAGTTATTCTTCGTACATCACCTTTAACGGCACTGGTGAAGAAAGCTTTAAGATTTTTTTTGAAATTTTTTTACTGGGCAAAAAAGTGTGAAACTGAACACAATCAACAATGAATCAGAATTCATTACCTTGATTAAGCAGTGGCGCACTTTCTTGTTCTATAAGGGTTATCGGCGGTAAGGAAGAAAACTTTACAGGATTTTTTTGCTATTTATTTGCTAATTTTTTATTAGCTGGCACCAATAAAAAACGGCAAGGTATTGCCACCTTGCCGTTTAATCAAAATACTGCGTTTAGAGGTTACTGCAGCAAGTTCAGTGCAGACTGCGGAATCTGTTTGGCTTGAGCAAGAATAGAGGTACTTGCTTGCTGCAGAATCTGATTCTTAGTCATATCTGTTGTCTCTTTCGCAAAGTCGGTATCACGGATACGGCTGTTCGAGGCAGACACATTCTCAGAGGTATTGGCCAGGTTATTGATGGTGTGCGTCAGACGATTTTGCTTTGCACCCAAATCGGCTCGCATGCTGTCGATATATTTCAGCGCCGAGTCAATCAGAGGAACAGCACGCTGCGCCCCACCAGCAGTTGATACATCGACTTGCGAGACAGTAATATCAGTCGCCGTACCGGCGATATCACCCGCGACAGTCGTTCCATCGCTGTTGATCATGCTGATCGCACCATTGGTGACACCCACGGTACCGTCACTGGAGACCAACTGAAGCTCGCCTTTCTCGGTCACGGACGCATTAATCAGACCATTCTGGCCATTAATACGGGTGGCAATTTCTTCCACATCATCACCGCCAATAAGACCGATAGCCACTGGCGTGACCGTGCCGTCTGCTGCCGTAACACTCAATTCAATATTGGTATCAGCGGCCAGCGTTGCGTCCGGTTGAATCGTCGTGGTCGAGACCAGCAAGCTGCCGCCCATTTTCGCTTCGTCAGCGCGGACACTGTCCAGACCGACAACAATCGCTTCACCGGCATCCGCACCGACCTGGAAGGCCGCTTCACCGAAAGTACCATTGAGCAGTTTACGGCCACCGAACGAAGTGGTTTCCGCGATACGGTTCAACTCGTCCTGCAACGCGGTAATTTCCTCCTGGATAGCAACGCGGTCGTCATCCGAGTTGGCACCGTTCGCCGATTGCAGCGACAGATCACGCATACGTTGCAGAATACTGGTGGATTCCTGCATCGCACCTTCTGCGGTCTGCGCAATTGAAATACCGTCATTGGCATTTCGCATCGCCACGTTCAGACCACGCGTCTGCGCAATCAGACGGTTGGAAATCTGTAAACCGGCCGCATCGTCTTTGGCGCTGTTAATGCGGCTACCCGTAGACAGGCGCTCCATGGATTGGCTCAGGCCCTCAGATGCTTTGTTGAGGTAGCGCTGCGCAGTCATGGCAGACACGTTGGTGTTCACTGTTACACCCATTTTGCTCTCCTTTGACTTTTCGCTGTTAGCGAAACAGCTACCCGCAACGTCAACCCATCAGAGAGTGAAGCGGGACCAGCGTTAGTAAAAATGTCGTTAATGAAAATCACAATAATACTTTAGCAATTAATGTGCCATAAATAATAAGTCTTTATTTTCATGGCTTTGTACTATATTTCAGTGGCAATTGAAGCAAAGCGGCAAAGCCATGCCAGCTCATTGAACCGCTCTGCCGCCAAGCCTTGCCGCCCGGCAAGTTGACAGCGGCAAAGATAAAACAAAGCCCCTTACCTGAAATGCCGATAAAGGGGCTCATTAAACGGCCAGCCGAGACCGGAAGTTAGATATAGTTAAACAGGCTAAGGTTTTTAGTTTTCGCAAACGCCTGCTGGGAAGCCTGCAACGCCAGCATATTTTCATTGAGCTCCACCACGGCTTTGCCATAGTCCAGATCTTCCAGCGTACCGCGTGCTTTATTGATCACCAGCTTAAAGTCTTCATGCATATCGGCCTGACGATCCAGGGTCTGCAGCCGGGTGCCGACTTCTGATCGCGCCCGGTTAATATGCTTGAACGCCTGTGAAAACTCTTCTGCCACCTGGTGCAATTCAGCGGTTGCTGAGGCATCAGAAGGTGCGCGGGCAGAGACTTCAATTCCGCGTTTGAAAGAATCAAACAGACTGAAAGTATCCTGCCGGCTCAGGGTGATCTGATCACCGTCTGTCACTTCGCCTTCCAGCTGTACCGACAATGTCCCCCACTCGATTCCGCGTTTCGGATCGAAGGGCTGACTGTCAACCAGCAAACCATCCTGATAAAGATCGTAAACCGCCCCTGACCCCGTCTGCGTAAAATCAATGGTATAGCTGGCATTGTCTGAGTGGTTGTTATTCCGGGCATGCGACAGCAGCAACAGCGAACCAGACTGCAGATCGTAATCCGGCTGATAATCGCCATACGGGTTCTCGATGTTCATAAACAGCTTGTCGCCCGGATCATTCACAGGCACTTCGACGTTCGGCGACACTTTAGACATCCGCTGATAGCTGTCGCCGACATAACTGACATTGCCGTTGCCGTCACGGAAAAACGGCTGTTTGTCGTACTGATTGCCCGCAAAAACAAAGTTACCGGATTCATCCTGGGTATTGACTAAGTGGATAACGGAATCAAACAGCCCTCGCAAATCCTGCATGTGTGCGATTCGGTCATCATCTGACAACGAACCGTTCACCATAGACATGGTTTTGCGTTTGGCGTCATCGAGCAGGGTTTCCGCATCGGAAATCGCGGTTTCTTCACTGTTCAGGCGGTTACGTGCCAGAGTGATAGAGCGCAGCGACTGATCAATTTCCGTATTTTGCTGTGAAAAATTCTGCACATAGATAGAGGCAACCGGATCGTCCCCGGCGGTCAGCAATTGCTTGCCGGACGCCAGTTGTTCCTGGTTATCCGCGACTTTCACTTGTTGGCGGTTCATATCATTCGCCACGGACTGATAGTTATGAAAGCTGGCAATTCGGCTAATCATACGGCTTTAACTCCTTATCGCGCGGCATTAAGCAAAGTATTAAAGGTTTCGTTCGCCACCGTCATAATGCGGGACGATGCCATGTAGGCCTGCTGGAACTTCATCATGTTTGCGGCTTCTTCATCCATGTTGACGCCGGATATTTCAGCCACACGGCTCTCTGCAGCTTCTTTTTCCTGACGACCCACTTCTTTCAGACGTGCGGCCGATGCGCGCTGCACACCCATTTCGGTGTTCAGCCCCTCATAGACGTCGATCACGCTGGATCGGCCTTTATTCATGAGCTTCATATCCTGAAGATCCTGCATTTTGATCAGGTTCCCGTTATCGCCGGTGGCCGCATTCAGGTTAACGGCAAAGACGTCACCGCCTGCCGCACCATTACTCAGAGTGAACCCGGTGCCGCCGACCACCACCTGCCCGCTTGGCGGATAAGGCTGCGGAGCCTGCAGCACATTGCCCTGCATATCCAGCACCGCAAACTGCGAGGAGTCGGGTGATACCGCAACCTGGAATTCACGTAACGGGCCGGGAGATGTAATAGCAAACTCGGCTTTTCCCTGCGCCTGCGTTGCAGAGCTGAGATAACTCTGCGCCGCAATTTTTGCCGGATCTGTCATTTCAGCCTGCACGTCTCTGGCCGCATTGCGGGTAGGCCGCAGCAGGATTTTTTCGCCGCTGGCAATCGGAGCGGCAATTTCTATCCGCACGCCATCAACATCGAAACTCGGCGGCAGGCCACTCGGAATGACGGACTGCGAAGAACCATCCGGCATTTTCAGCGTATGCTGACTGCCGTTGAATCCCAGCTCGTACTCACCGGCCTGCAACTTGCTGAGATCCTGTATATACACCTTCACCTGCGCACTTGAGCCCTGGGGGATCAGCGCGCGGGAGGCGGCAACCTCAGAGGCATTGACATCGGTAAACATGGCTTCACCCACCTGACCGTTCAGATCCAGCCCCTGTGACTGAAGCTGATTCACCGACTCGGTGAAACCTATGGTCATTTTGCCCAGCTCATCCATCACCTGTGGCAAGGTTTTGTCACGGTATTCAAACAGTGACGCCAATTTGCCGCCAACATCGTCCGAGCTTATGGCTTTCAGGGATTTACCTGCCACCACTGCCAGTTGGGTCTGTTGCGGATCCGGCTCGCCATTGATCATTTGCAGCTCGCTGGAATGGGTCCCGGACACCAGGGTATGACCACTGCCAATCAGTACGTTGAAGGTTTCAGCGTTCTTGCGCGTAACCGTGACTTTGGTGTAGGTCGACAGCTCATTGATTAACTGCTGATGTCTGTCCATCAGGTCGTTATCTGCGCCGCCGGCCGGGGTTTTCAGCAAAGCCTGATGGATTTCCACCAGCTCGCGGCCAATGTCATTCACCCTGTGCAGGGTTTTTGCCAGTACGTCATTGGTGACGTCTTTCTGTTCGGCCAGAACCCGGTGGGTGTCATTCAAACCGGCCGCAACCATTTTGGCTTTTTCCAGCACCACTTTGCGGGTGCCCAGATCATTGGGGCTGTCAGCCATTGCTTTGACGGCGTCGTACCACTGGTTCATATCCTGCGGCACCTGACTGGCACTGTTTGCCAGCAGCTTATCGAGCCGCTCCAGCTGGCCGTCGCGCTCAGTGGCGTAACTGTGATTGGTCGTGGTGAGGTTCAGCTCGTTAGTGGCAAACTGATCATAACCGCGGCGAACTTCTGCCGCGTGTACGCCCGTGCCGTAGTTATTGCCGCCCCACCACAGGGGATCGTTGGTCTGCTGCACCACAGACTGGCGGCTGTAACCATCCGTATTGACGTTGTTGATGTTATGGCTGGTGGTATTCAGCTGCCTTTGCGCTGTTAACACACCTTGAGAGCCCAAACTGAGCAAATCGAACGCCATTGCGCCTCCAGAAAACCTCGGGGGAGTTACTTTACTGGAGATTAATAAGCAAAAATCATTCCAACATTTATGTTTTTATTTTTCATGTAGTTACAAAGACAGGTAGCCTGAAATGGGCAATTCGTTGCCGGAAAGGGGGAGCAGGAAGTTTTGCTGGAAAACCGCTGGCGACATCGGCTCGGCACATCGCTGACATGCCGTGATCTGAGAATTCCGCCTGCGTGGGAATAACACTAAATCAATGAATTTTAGTGACATTTATCATCCCCGCTCGGCGGGGATCCAGTGACTTTAATGACACTTATTTCATCAGCTTTTTCACTGACTCCATCACATTGATGATTTTATCAGCGTATTTCGGATCGGTCGCGTAACCGGCCTGATGCAGGTTACGGATAAAACGGCGCGGATCTTGCGGCGAGGCCAGTGCCTCTGAATAACGCGGGTTGTCGTTCAGAAAACGGACATAGTCGTTGAAGCTGTCTTCATAACTATTGTAAGAGCGAAATGCCGCCCGCTCCTGAACCGGAATGCCGTCATGGTATTCCAGCGTCTGAGTGGCCACTTTATTGCCGGCCCAGCGTGGGTCCGCTTTGATGTTGAACAGATTATTACTGTCGCCTGCCGCATTTTTAACCACTTTTTTACCCCAGCCGGTTTCCAGTGCCGCCTGCGCAATCAGCACTGCCGGATCGGTGCCCAGCATGCCTGCCGCTTTTTCAGCAAACGGACGCATGCGGGTCACGAAATCTTCCGGCGAAGAAAACGGTTTTTCCTGCGGCTGGCGCAGTGGCGAACGAACAAGCTCGGCTGGCGTAGTGGCAGAAGCTGCTGGTATCGCCGCTTGATCCGGCGCGGACGCAATCTTATCTTTAGCCGCCGTGTCTATAGCTGTTGTATCTTTGGCAGCGAAGACTTTAGCAAGCACATCATCGGCAGACACCTGACGCGACTGCTGAATGGCTTCGAAACCGGCGGCTTTTTCTTGCGCCGCTTTCGCCTGCTCTTCCGGTGTTGCCGGTGGCTGCTCTAATGCGCTGAGCTGTTCTACGATCAGATCAGCCAGACCAAGCGAACCGCGGGCGCTGAGTTCACTGGACATTTGCTCGTCGCGCATTTCTTCAAAAAACTTGGTGTTTGAGCTGCTCATCAGATCAGACTCAAAGGCTTCATTGGCCTGACGCATCGATTTAAACAGCATTTGAGTGAACAGGGCTTCAAACTGCTCTGCTGCTGCTCTCAAAGATTCCGTATCCCCTTTGCCTTTGATGCCAGCACGAAGTCTGTCAAGATTAGCAAGGTCGTTGACAAAGCCTGGGTCCGTCGGTTTCATCGTCAGTTATCTGCCTGTAATGGTCTTTCCATCAGCACCTTCACACAAGGTGCCAGCCATAATTAAATAATGATCAGCTGGCCTTCAATGGCACCAGCCTGTTTCAGTGCCTGCAGAATCGCCATCAGATCGGAAGGCGCAGCCCCCACCTGATTGACCGCGCGTACCAGCTCATCCAGGGTGATCCCCGGATTGAACTTAAACATCCGGGAGTCTTCTTCCGTCACTTCAATCTGAGAGTCAGGTACCACCACAGTTTCGCCGCCGGAGAATGGATTGGGCTGGCTGACAGTAGGATTTTCCCGGATCGACACTGTCATACCACCGTGGGTAATCGCTGCCGGTTTAAGCTTTACATGCTGCCCGACAACGATTGTCCCGGTACGGGAGTTCACGATAATTTTCGCCGCGCCTTCGGCCGGGTCGAATTCAAGATTTTCGATAGTCGACAGGAAAGCCACCCGCTGGCTCACATCTCGCGGCGCACGTACACGTACCGAAGTGGCATCAATGGGCGCGGCCATATCAGGGCCGAGAAACTGATTAATGGCATCTGACATACGTTGCGCTGTGGTGAAATCAGATTCAAACAGGTTAAAAGTCAGATGATCGCCGCGGCTGAACGGGTTAGGGACTTCCTGCTCGACAATCGCGCCGTTTGCAATGCGGCCGACCGTCGGGTTATTGCCCACCAGCTTAGAACCGTCCAGACCTTCGGCACTGAAGCCGCCAACCACCAGGCTGCCCTGCGCCACCGCATAGACTTTACCGTCCAGGCCGCGCAGGAAAGTTTGAATCAAGGTGCCGCCGCGCAGGCTTTTCGCCGAGCCGATAGAAGAAACAGTGATATCAATATGCTGACCTTGCTTGGTGAAAGGCGGCAAGGTCGCGCTGACAGCTACAGCGGCCACATTCTTGGTTTTGGGTTTGGTGCCTGCCGGCAACTGGATGCCGAAGTTTTGCAACATGGCATTGAAGCTCTGGTCGGTAAATGGCGTAGTTTCCCCGGTTCCCGGCAGACCAACAACCAGACCGTAACCTGACAACTGGTTACTCCGCACCCCGGCAACTTCAGAGACATCCTTAATTCGGGCGGCCTGCAAAGGGAAAGCCATCAACAGGGCGAGTCCTGCCCATAGCATTTGTCTGGTCACTGTCATACTCTCATCGTCGGGTGGCGGTTAAAGGGAAATACATGGCTTACAAACTGACGTTAAAGAACCGGGCCAGCCAGCCCTGCTCCTGCACATCCTGCCTGTCGCCGGTGCCGGAATACTGAATGCGGGCATTGGCAATCCGGGTCGATTCTATGGTGTTTTCCTGCGTGATGTCATCAGGACGAATCGTGCCGCTCAGCCGGATATACTCATCACCGCTGTTGAGTGTCAGCCACTTCTCGCCGCGCACCAGCAGATTACCGTTCGCCAATACGTCAACCACTTCGACTGAAATTGAGCCCTGGATGCTGTTGCTCTGGTCGGCTGAGGTACTGCCTGAAAAGGTATTGGAGTTATTGACATCGTAAGAGATGTCGCGATCGCCAATCGTCAGCGGCTTGCCGCCGAGTGTCAGGGGGTCCATGGTAAGATCTGTCGACTTGTCGAGATCGGTACTGGCACTTTTATTCGCTTTGTTTTTCTCAGCCAGCATCACGGTCACGATATCACCGATCCCGCGCGGACGGGTATCATCATACATATCCTGCGCCAGCGCCTGGCTGAACAAAGAACCGGTCGCCGTGGCGTAATGAGCCGGTTTATCCTGCGGGCGAACACTGCTCCAGGCCGGGTCGCCGGCCTGCGGATCATCACGACGACGTACAAGGTCAATCAAATCACCGCCCGATGAATCCTGATTCCCTTCTACGGCATCGACATTGGTCGTCGCCTGTGTCAGCTCATCCTGTTGTTCCGGCATCTGGACACAACCGGTCAGCGTCAGTATTAAAGCAGTCAACAACCAATTTTTCATCTTAGACCCCACTCTTAATTAAAGCTGCTGGTTCACATAGCTCAGCATCTGGTCAACGGTTGAAATCACTTTGGAGTTCATTTCGTACACGCGCTGAGCTTCAATCATATTGACCAGCTCTTCAGTCACGTTCACGTTGGACGTTTCCAGCATTGACTGGCGGATCTGGCCAAACCCTTCCAGACCTGGCACGCCTTCCTGCGGATCGCCGCTCGCACCGGTTGGCAGGAACAGGTTCTGACCGATAGGCTCCATACCGCCCGGGTTGATAAAATCGACCGTGGTCAGCTGGCCCAGTACCAGGCTTTCCTGCTGGTTACGGATACGGGCAGACACTTCACCGTCTGTACCGACAGTAATACTGACCGCATCTTCCGGCACGACAATTTCAGGCTGCAGCAAATAACCGCCACCTGAGGTCACCATCTGGCCTTCTTCATTGATAGTGAACTGACCATTCCGGGTGTAGCCTATGTTGCCGTCCGGCAGCAGGATCTGAAAGAAGCCATCGCCTTCAATCATCATGTCCATGGCGTTATTGGTGGTCTGGGTATTACCCTGAGTAAACACTTTTTGTGTTGCCACCACCTTTGAACCCGCCCCCAGCATCAGACCGGATGGCAAGGTCGTATCCTGAGTGGACTGACCGCCAGGCTGGTTGATGTTCTGATAAAACAGATCCTCGAACACTGCGCGGCTCTTTTTGAAGCCTATGGTCGAGGCGTTAGCCAGGTTATTCGAAATGGTCGAGATGTTTGTTTGCTGAGCGTCAAGACCGGTTTTACTGACCCATAATGCTGGATGCATGTGTTATTCCTTTCCTAATTAGCCCAAACGCAGCAGAGACGAGGACGCCTGGTCCATTTCCTCTGCGGTTTTCATTAACTTAACTTGCATTTCAAAATGACGCTGAAGATCTATCATGCTGGTCATTTCACCCACGGCATTCACGTTACTGCCCTCTAGCGCACCGCTCAGCAGAGTCACCTCAGCATCGGCATCAAATATCTGCGCGGGCACTTTGGATTTGAACAGGCCATCAACGTCTTTAAAAACTTCACTGTTGTCCGGCTTCACCATTTTAATGCGATCAACCACTTCCATCGCATCGGCCGGTGCGCCCTGAGGACGGACCGAAACAGTGCCATCCTTACCGATTTCAATTTTGCTGATTGGCAGAGGAATAAAAATCGGGCCGCCATTTTCACCGACCATCAGGCTGCCATTGCTGTTTTGCAGCAAGCCTGTCTGATCGATTTTCAGGTGACCGGCACGGGTATAGGCTTCCTGGCCGCTGGCATCCAATACCGCCAGCCAGCCGTTACCTTCTACGGCAACATCCAGATCCCGGCCTGTTGTCATCACTGCCCCCTGGGCAAAATCCTGCCCCGGTCTCTCTGTCATGGAAAACACACGGGACGGCATGCCTTCGCCAAACGCCTGCATACTCCGCGCCTGCTCTAAATCAGCGCGAAAGCCAGTCGTACGAACGTTAGCCAGGTTGTTGGCATGAAGCTGCAAGCCATACATATCTTGTTTAGCGCCGCTCATTGCCAGGTACAGTGCACGATCCATTTCGAGTCTCCCAATCAGTACTGCAGCTATAGAAGCAATATACGTACCACATTGGTAAATGGCTGAAAAACAGTCATGAAACAGCGAAAGATCAGGTAATTAGTGAGAGATGCTTGCCATAACGCAGATGGGAAACCAGCGAGGTGCCAAAGAAATGGCATCTGAAAGACAGGTGTCGGACAAACATTGCCGCCATCAGAGGCTCAGGCGGCAATGTCAGACGAGATGAGATTAACGAATTTGCAGTATGGTCTGCTGGAGACTGTTGTCCACTTCCAGGGCACGGGAGTTGGCCTGGAAATTACGCTGCGCGGTGATCAAATCCACCAGTTCCTGAGTCATGTCAATGTTTGACTGCTCCAGCGTACCGCTTTTCACCGAACCAAACGCACCGAAGGTCGCCTCCCCCCAAACAGCAGCACCCGACTCCTGGCTTACCGCCCATTGAGTACCGCCCTTGGACAGCAACCCCTGCTCGTTCGGAACACGAACCATACCGACACGGCCTAGGGTAATGTTTTCCCCGTTACTATAGGTTGCCACAATAGAGCCTTTGGCATCGACATCCACTTTGGCCAGATAACCTGTGGTGGCACCATTTTCACTGAACTTACGCACTTCAAACGGCGCCGCAAACTGAGTAGGGGCATCAAAGTTAAAGTTCAGCGTCTGTGAACCATCCGCACCGTTCATGCTCAGACCAGCTGCACTGAAAGCTTCAGAAATCATCGGGTTACCGCCATTTACCTGGGCGACTGTTCCGTCGAAGTTAAAATCAACCAGTGCGCCGGTATGTCCCGCGGCATTGGTTGCCTCACCGTCGGCAATGTCCAGCGGCTTCTCACCGTCGGCATCCGTCACGGTATAAAACGTCGCCCAGCGATTTGGCTGCGTATTGTCCTTCACATAATAACTGGTCATTTTGTATGGCTGACCTAAGGAGTCATACATGGTGACAGAAGTGGATTTGTTATAGGTATCCTGGTCTTCAAAGTTAAACTGATTGATGTCTTTCGGGTCACCGTTAGCAGGCAGGTTGACACCAATCTCGACCTGACTGGTGGCTTTCGGCTGACCAAATTGATCCGGCACTTTCAGCGCCTGTGGTTCATAAGAGACCACCTGATCCGTTTCCTGATCCACACCGTATCCCAATAAGAACTGATCTTCTGAGTTAACAATGTAATTATCTTTGTCCAGATGGAAAGCACCGTTACGGGTCAGGCTGTTATTGTTCGGCTCCAGACGCTGGTCTGATACGGCAAAAAAGCCGGTACCGGAAATACGCAAATCCATCGGGTTGTTGGTATAAATACTGGAACCTTCATGAAACTGCTGAGCAACCACAGAATTCTGGACACCACCACCTGTAGTAGTTTTGGTGTTGGAAAAAATAGAGTTTGAATACACATCACCAAATTCGGCCCGCGACTCTTTAAAGCCGTAGGTATTGGCGTTGGCAATGTTGTTACTTGTGGTGTTCAAATCTTTCTGGGCGGCGCCCAGTCCACTCAGTGCGACATTAAAGCCCATAGGTGACTCTCCTGAATTCTGTGTACAGCGTACTTATTGTTCACCAGCCACACCTTATTGATGTCGCTGGTGATTTATTAATGCGTCCGGCGTTATGCCTTGCCGACTTCCAGCACTTCAGCCAGCTTAATCGGGGACTCAAATCCAGCCAGATTCAGCATGACATTACCGTCACCATTGCCCAGCAGCACGCTGTTCACGTTGGCGTAAGTCGAAACGTCAAATTCTGAGTTCTTGCCGTCGGCCAGTCCGCTGACTTTCAGCTGATACTTACCGGCAGGCAACATATTGCCGCGGTCATCTTTACCGTCCCATGCCACGCGATGATCACCGGCAGGCTTAGAGCCTAAATCAAAGCTGCGTACCAGCTCGCCTGTCGCATTTTCAACCCGAACAATCAGGTTATTAAGCGATTGCGGCAACTTAACCATTCCCGCGACACCACCTTCGGCAGATTTCGAACCGGTTGGATTCGGAACAAGCACATCGCGGCCGACCAGAGAAGATGCCTGCAGGGCCTGATTGGATGTCATGGCAGCATTCAGGCCACCAAACTGTTCGTTCATCTTACTGATGCCGTCAACTGTGGCAAACGACGCCATCTGCGCAATCATCTGATCATTACCAACAGGTTTGAACGGATCTTGCTGCGACATCTGCTTGGTCAGCAATGACAGAAAATCTTCCTGCTTAAGCTCTTGTTGTCCAGTTACTTTCTGCTCAGACTGCAGTTTTTTCTCCTGCATGCTCTTAAGCTGGTCAATATAGGACAAAGGGCTTTGACCTGTGCCTTTAATACCGGTCATGTCAGTTACTCCCTACCCTTATTTGCCCATCTGCAGTGTTCGCATCAGCATCTGCTTACTGGCATCTGCGACCTGAACATTGCTTTGATAGGAACGTGAAGCCGAGATCATGTTCGCCATCTCTTCCATCACGTTAACGTTCGGTTTATAGATATAGCCTTCGGCATTGGCCAAAGGGTGTGCCGGGTTATATTCCGCCGTCAAAGGCTTCTGGCTTTCGACAATGGCTTTCACCCTTACAGGAACACTTTCTTCACGCTGGTAGCTGGCACTTTGCAGCGCCGCCTCGAACACAGGGTGACGCGCCTTGTACGTTTGTGCCGCAGAGCTGCTGACGGTGTTGGCATTCGCCATGTTACTGGCCGTGGTGTTCAGACGTACGGATTCCGCACTCATTGCCGAACCGGTGACATTAAAAACGTTAAACAAACTCATTTATTAATCCCCTTTTAATGCCTTGCTCAGATTACTGAATTTCGAGCCCAGAAAATCCAGCGATGCCTGATACTCCAGCGCGTTTTGCATAAACAGGTTTTGCTCCAACTGAGCATCGACCGTGTTGCCATCACCGGTATCCGGCTGATCGGGCACACGGTACTTCTGTTCACCCATGACTTTGGTGGAGGCAGCAATATGCCGCTCATTGGTACGGCTGAGGCCAACTTTTGCCTCTGATGTTGCCGCATTCAGCGCGCGCTGAAAGTCCATGTCTTTTGCTTTATAACCGGGTGTATTGGCGTTAGCGATGTTACTGGCAAGGGTTTCAGCCCTTTTACCCCTGACACCAACTGTGTATTGGTGCACACCTAATGCTTTATCAAAAGAAATGGCCATCGTCTGCCTCCTGAATCACTTACTGATTTATCTGCAAAGGGCGTGCCAATATTGAAAATGGTGTGATAGCGGAACGAAAGGAGGCGATGCCGGCAGTCTTGCGGGGGCAAAGCACAAATGCAGGGATGCAAAAAAGGGTCCATTACGGACCCCTCTGTTCTAATACTTCTGTTCTCATGCATCAGTTCTAATGCGTCGGCTCGACTACGACGGAATCACTTCAGCTTGTAGATAATACCCGGGTTACAGCGGATCATCTCAAACCTGTCAGTCAGTCCGGTCAGAGACTCAGATGCGCCCAGCAGCAGGTAACCGCCTGGGTTCAGGCTGGCCGCCATTTGATTGAGCACTTTCGCTTTCATCTCTGGCGCAAAATAAATCAGGACATTGCGGCAGAAAATCACATCAAACTTACCGAGCAACGCGTAGCTGTCTTTCAGGTTTTGCGGACGAAAATTTACCATCTGCTTTACCTTGCTGCCAATTCGCATCCGCCCGTCGCCAATCGGTTCGAAAAACGCTTGCCGGCGCTCCGGGGACAGGCCACGGCCTAACGCCAGAGCGTCATACACACCCGTCCGGCACATATCCAGCATGGTTTGCGAAATATCTGTGGCAGTCACCTGAATGCCCAGTGGCAACATACCAGGGCGGCGCTGCTGTGTTTCCAGTACTGTCATGGCAATGGAGTATGGCTCCTGGCCTGAAGAGCTTGCGGAAGACCAGATGCGTATCGGCCGCTTATTCGTGGCCAGTTCCGGCAGGATCTTGTCGGCCAGTACAGTATACGGATAGGTATCCCTGAACCACAGTGTCTCATTCGTTGTCATGGCATCAACTGCCGCGACCCGTAATTCACGGTTACGGCCACTGATCACAATCTGCAACAATTCAGAGAGCGACGCCAGACCAAAGCGGTTGACCAAAGGACTCAGGCGACTCCGAACCAGATACTGCTTGCTGTCGCCAAGAATGATACCGCATTGACCTTCCAAGAAACGGCAAAAATCTCGATATTCCTGGTCTTTAATTGTTATGGCTGTCATCTACTACTCTAACGTTAGTTTATTCAGGCATGGCCGCTTTAACTGCTGCGCCAAGTTCATCAGGATTAAACTTGGGAATAAACGCATTAGCACCGACTCTGTCTACCATGGCCTGATTAAATACCCCACTCAACGAGGTGTGCAGGATAACATGTAAATCTTTTAGTTTGGCATCATTTCTGATGGCCGCCGTCAGGGTATAACCGTCCATTTCAGGCATTTCGATATCAGAAATCACTAAATCAAGCTGATTATAGATACTATCTTCTGTTGCCATTTCACGGAGCTTGTTGAGGGCTTCTTTACCATCCTTCACCAGAATGCACTCGCAACCGATTGATTCAATTGCCCTTTGCACCTGTTTACGCGCCACACTGGAGTCATCAGCCACCAGTACGCGGCGAGTGACCGGATTGTCACGAATCATCTCATCCCGCAATGTCTGTGACACTTCCGTGTGCCTTGGTGAAATTTCATCCAGGATTTTTTCCACATCCAGAATTTCGACCAATTCACCATCAATTTCTGTCACCGCGGTCAGGTAGTTACCACTGCCTGCACCTTTAGGAGGCGGAAGAATGTCTTCCCAGTTCATATTAATGATTCGCTCAACAGCAGACACCAAAAAACCCTGCACAGAGCGATTAAACTCGGAGATGATCACAAAACAATTTTCTGTGCTCTCAATCGGACGTCCGCCAGTTGCCAGGCTCATGTCAATCACAGAAATGGTCTGACCACGAATATGGGCTATCCCTTTCACCAGCGGATGAAGATTCGGCATGGCTGTGAGCTTAGGGCACTGCAGTACCTCTTTGACCTTGAAGACATTAATGCCGTAGCGCTGGCGGCGGTTCAGCTTGAAGGTCAGCAACTCGAGACGGTTTTGTCCCACAAGCTGAGTGCGCTGGTTCACAGAATCCAATATCCCCGACATATAACGTGACTCCAAAGTTGTCGAAATGAATTGTTGTAAAAATAGACAATCTTGAAGGATCAACGGGTAATCCGAGTCAAAATCCCCTATCATGGGGCAATTGTAGCCCCAGAAAGCGACATAAAAAGAGCGAAAAGCGTGACAGGAAGAACACAATTTACACTCTGTTTAATCTTTATCGGCATACTGTGCGGTTTCTTAAGCATGAATGCAATTGCTGCTAGCGATAATATGCTCAGTAATGTGCGCGAGGCAGCAGCGGATCACATCAGAAGCCTGGTGGACAAACCAGAGCGCGGAGAATTGGACATTACAGCCTCCGAGCTGGATAACCGGTTACGCATTGGTGATTGCCAAGACGCACTTGATACGTCTGTGCCGGGTAAGCAGTCTCTGACCGGCAATGTCACCGTTCTGGTCAGCTGCCCTTCAACAAATTGGCAGGTTTACGTACCGGTGCAGGTTTCCCTCTTGCTGCCCAGAGTCGTTGCCGCAAGACCACTGGCCCGCGGCGCAGTCATTGCCGACTCAGACTTGCAGGTACGTCAGGTTGAGAGTCGTTATCAGAGAGGCATAGTGTTCGAATACCCTGAGCAAATCATCGGCTCGACAGTAAAACGTAATATCAACCTGGGTGAGGCCGTACTGGGTAATGATATCTGCCTGGTATGCCGTAACGATTCCGTGCTGATCAGAGCAGGCCAGAGTGGCCTGAACATAGTAACTAAGGGGACAGCGCTGTCCGATGGCTCTCTGGGTGAAGACATACGGGTGCAGAACAATAAGTCACGCCGCATTATCAATGCGACCATTACCGCAGTTGGTGAAGTCACAGTGAAGTACTGAACGAAAAAAATGCTAAAGTTAGTCATAGCCTTGCCGATAGCAGGGCATCAACGATGAATATCTGTTAAAGGCAACACGATTATGGCAAGTATTGATTCCCTGCGTAGTGGTCAGCTGTTAAGCAACCTGCGCAACAGTAGCAGTACGAACAACACACAAGGCAGGACCGAGGCCAGAGAAGAGTCTGGTCACACGCCTCGGGATGCGGTCTCACTGAGCTCGCAGGCACGTGCGGTCGGGCAAATTCATCAGCAACTGGCTGCTGAACCGAGCTTTGATCGCAACAAGGTCGAGTCGATTAAAAATGCCATCAGCAATGGTTCCTACCAGGTTGATGCGGATCGACTGGCCAGCAATATGCTGCGATTTGAGGACGAATTACGCGGGCTCTGATATTATCCATAGCTTGCAGATTCAGCGCCGGAGTGCAGAAACATGTCGCCAACCATAGAACAATTACTTGCCCAGCAACATGCCACGCTTGAGGCTCTGTTACGCCTGCTAGAGCAGGAAAGGGCGTCAATTGTGAACCGTGAGGCTGGCGACATTACCCGGCATGCCAGTGACAAAAAATCACTGGTCGATAAAATCCAGCTTCAGGATCAGCAAATCGCCCGACATTCGCAAAGCAGTCAGTTGAAAGAAAATCCTGAGCTTACCCGTCAAGTGGAAGCCATCCAGGCGCTGGTTGACGAATGCCGAAGCCAGAACGAGATTAACGGTGCCGCTTTGCAGCGTGCGCAGCTCAGTTTCCACAAACTTAACAATCTGTTCCAGCAGAGCCTGGGTCATCACCAGACATACAACAAAGAAGGTGTTGCACAGAATCTGCGTTCCTTAGGCACGAACCTGAAAGCCTGAATCCCCCGCCCATTACCCGTCAGTTATTTGACACTGATGTGCTCTATGTCTGTCTCTGTGCAAAAACGTTATAAATCAAGGCCGAACTGGTAGCATTCAAACTGTTCACTCCCATCTCGTAGACACTCTCAGTCAGAATGGCTTGCAAGGCTATCTGTTTGGCATTCGGGTGTCAGAATTACGTCAGCTAATGAAACCACTCAAAAATTTCATTGGATATTGACTTGAATCACATTTACCATTGCGCCCAATACCTTATCCCTATTCACTAAGAGTCTGATTTTCATGCTATTAACCATTTTATATATTGTCGGGATCACCGCAGAAGCGATGACAGGCGCTCTGGCTGCCGGCAAGCGCCACATGGACTGGTTTGGTGTGATGCTGGTTGCCAGTGCAACAGCCATAGGCGGCGGGACGGTTCGGGACATACTCTTGGGTCATTATCCCCTGAACTGGATTGCCAACCCGCAGTATCTGCTTATCACGTGCCTGGCGGGGTTAGCCACCACCTGGATTGCGCCTCTGGTGGTTCGCTTTCATAAAATATTCGTTATTTTAGATGCATTAGGTCTGATCGTATTCAGCATCTTGGGCTGCCGGGTTGCCATGAATATGGGGCAACCTGTGATCATCTGTCTGGTTGCCGCCGTGGTAACGGGTGTATTTGGTGGTTTGCTTCGGGATCTGATCTGCCGTCGCACGCCATTAGTGCTTCACAAAGAGCTGTACGCTTCGGTCGCATTTATTGCTGCCGGACTCTACATGGCCCAGCTTCACTTTGGTGTGTCGGAGAACATTGCGATAGGGGTCACACTGGTGACAGGGTTTCTGCTGCGCCTTGCCGCGATTCGTTTCAGCTGGCAACTTCCCGTTTTTCGGATAGATGAGTCAGCAGACAAGCCGAAAGAAGAAGCAAAGAGTTAGAGACAAAGACAAGGCGGCAACCTGACTGGCATAAAGTTGCCGCCTTGCCTGACGAAAGCGTATTTAGAACATCACTTCCTGATTCGCAGGTACATGATAGACCTCACCCTGCTGCTTCATTCGCTCCATTTTATTTAAATCGAGCTGCATTTCAGTCACATAACTATCGCCTACCGGGTAGCTGCGGATCACTTCTGCTCCGCGAATCACGCCGTCCACCGCGCCATCGGTCTCTTCTGAATCAAGTTGCTGATCTGTCAGTCCCGTCCTGGCACTGATACGCATGCCATAGACCTGCTCGGTCAGCTCACGGTAAGCATCCACTTTCGAAGCCCGCATCGCACGAATGCGTTTTTCTTCAAGGGTTTGACCGCGTTGCTCGCTGATTGAAGCGTAGCCAACCGCAGTCAGCAAGTTGATATCGCGAAATTCTGTTAACGGCTGGCAACCAGACAGGGTAATCAGCAAAACAGCCATCCACCAAAACCGCATAGTGACTCCTAAGGTTTTAAAATAATTGAATTGTTCTCAAATTTTGTTGCTTCTGAGCGAATCAGAACACCGTTTTCCAGACGCATTTTATTGAGTGTATCCAAATCGCGTCCGATCCGGTCTTCCGGCAGGAATCCCTGGGCGCTGGCGATCACGACGCGGGAGCGCATACCAATCACACGTGCATTGATCAACACCCCGCCACCCTGGCGCAGCATTGTCCCGGTCAGTACATAGTCCACCGGTTGTTCAGCAGCCAGTTCCTTCCAGTTACGGCTCAGGGAAAAATCCCCTTCCGCTGTCACACGTATCGCACCGGTTGCCTTGTAATCCACCACAGTGTATCCCAATTGCTGCATGTGATACATGAAGCCTTCAGAAACGGCATTACCCAGCCAGTTTGTTTCATTCATCTGCTGCATATCAACAAATGAAGTCACGGCCAGCGGTGTTTTCGCTGTCAGGTACTGATTCGAATCGACCAACTGCTTGGTCAGACCTTCAATAAAAAAGTCCATGGTATGGCGAGGCGTTTCCGCCAGCAGAAAATTGCTGCCCGTATAGCTCTCTTTACCATTATAAATTGGTGAGTATGCACATGATGCTGTCAGCAGCGACAACAGCAAGATGGTCAATTTTTTCATTCTACCCTGCTCCGGAAGAAACGAGACAATGGCTTTTTATCGTCCGCTATCTCGAAAACTTTACGACTTTTCATTGCCTCGCTCCCAATTCGAAATTTTGGGAACACTCTTTGCATGCATCAGCTAGCGACTCAGGATGTTGGCACAGCAAAAAGCTGATAGGCTAATCAGCATGAATCCATGGTGATTCAACCTGAACGACACACAAAACTTAGCAATTATCGTACCGAAATCGCCCCCGAGATTGGAAAACCTATGAAAAAGACGCTCAGGAAAGCCCTTTGGGGTCTGGGAATGCTCACTGCTTTACCACTACAGGCCGCCTGGTTTGAAGTGACTGGCCAGGCTATCTTGCTGGAAAGTAAAACATCGGCCCGAACCAATGCGATTGAAGACGCTGTCTACCGCGCCATGTACTATTCAGGGGCTGATTTTTCCAGCTTTGCGCAAATGAAGCCTTACTTTCAGGAAGACAGGCAGGATTATCAGTTCAATGGCACCGAAGTTCGCCACGTGCAGATCAGCAAGGCGTTTACCAAGGACGGCAATTACTATGTCACCGCCAGGGTTGATATCTACCCGTCGGCAAAAAGTTGCCACAACATCCAGTACAAGAAAGGCCTGCTGATCAGTGATTTCTCGCTCAGTGTTCCTCAACAAGCGGCGCTGGGGGGCATTTACCAAATCGGCAAAGATTTTACCCAGTTACTTAAGCGGCAGATTGGTAAGCAATCGCAGAGCTTTGTTGTGACAGGCACCAGTGAGATCCCTCTCCAGCCAGGTAATCCCGACGCTATGATGATGCTGGCGGAAGATTATGATGCACAATATATTATCAGCGGACAGGTGACGGATCTGACCTCCACGCTTGATCAAAGCCTGCTATCTGATGACAAAATTAACAGACAGTTTTCCGTAGAAACCATGGTGATCAACGGCAAAACGGGGGAAATTCTGTCCCAGCGGAAATACCGGGAAGTAGCAGAATGGCCGTTTTCCCGCATCAGCCAGGTAGATACTCAAAGCGCCCGCTTCTGGGTATCACCTTATGGTGCTGCGCTGCAACGTTTAAGCCGGAATATCATGCTGGACATGGAATCGTCTCTGGCCTGCCGGGCCAGTCTGCCTGAAGTCATTAATGCACATGGCAATCAGGTACAGATCAATGTCGGCAGAGTCCATGGCGTAAAACAGGGTGATGAATTAAAGCTCTGGCATACCGCCGGGTTCATCGACCAGTACGGTATTTCCCGTAACCGGATGGTTGAAACCAGCATGACGCTGGTTGTCGACCGCGTCTATGAAACTTCCGCGGAAGGCAGTGTGCAACAAAGCGATTTAGCTGCCAGTATCCAACCTGGCGATTTACTGACCAAGCAACCAGATCGCAGATACTAATTACTTAATAATTCATCACTTTTGGGTATAATGGCCTTTCTGCATTTTCAGAAAGGCTCCCTTAGCTCAGCAGGATAGAGCGTCCCCCTCCTAAGGGGAAGGCCGCAGGTTCGACTCCTGCAGGGAGCGCCATTCCCCAAACGTTACACGCTTCTACTCTCTTCTTTGCTTCCTTCTGTCTCACTGATGAGATAAGACACGGCTTTTTCCTGCTCAAAGTGAAATTATTCACCGCTCGGCCACTCTATTTGCATGACAAGATTCTGACTCTTTTTAATAATTGAAAAATATGATCTTGTTCTAGTCTAATAGTGATAAAGACCAAGTGATAAAAGAAAACCAGAGAATATGTCCATAACATTCTCTTTTCACCTATCACTTTGTGCCGCCACAAAAGGAGAGAGCTATGAAAAAGTTCGCAATGTTCGTAACAGCCGCACTGATGGCGTTAAGCTTTAATGCGTTGGCTTATACATTGTCCGGAACACCAACTCAAATCCCACAAGATGCCATGCAATACTGTGCTGGCGCACAAAACTTTTGGGTTTGCGTAGATACATTTGAAAGACAAAACAAATAGCGCTCCACCCAAAGAAAAAGCGGAGGCACTGGCCTCCGCTTTTCATCTTCAAAACTTTATCTGTACTCAGCCACTCAATGACAGTGGTGATTAAGCATTCGCTTCGCGCTGTGCGATATAGTCGAGAGCCATTTGAATACGTGAAACAACACGCTCTTTACCGATCAAATGCATTACAGCGTCCACCGATGGTGATTGTCCCTGACCCGTTACCGCTACACGCAGCGGCATGCCGACTTTGCCCATCCCCAGCTCCAGCTCCTCACAGGTTTGCTGAATCAGTTGATGTAATGCTTCAGTATTCCAGCTATCCAAGGCTTGCGCTTTGGCTTTCGCCAGTTCCAGTGCCTCTTTAGCCACCGGACGTAAGTGCTTTTTCGCCGCGGCTTCATCAAATGCGGAGAAATCCTGATAGAAATAGCGAGACTGAGCAGCAAGCTCAACCAGGGTATCGCAACGCTCAGCCAGCAGTTGAATCACGTCTGTAACAGCCGGGCCATTACTGGTAGCAATAGCCTGATGGTCCAGGTGCCATTGCAGATGCTTAGCCACGTATTCAGGCTCGCAGGTTTTGATGTAATGATTATTCAGCCAGCGAAGTTTGTCTGTGTTAAATGCAGATGCAGACTTGCTGATGTCGTCCAGACTGAAAAACTCAATCATTTCTTCCTGAGAGAAAATTTCCTGATCGCCATGTGACCATCCCAGCCGAACCAGATAGTTTAGCAACGCTTCAGGCAGATAACCGTCATCACGGTATTGCATCACGCTTACCGCACCATGACGCTTAGACAATTTGGCACCGTCATCACCCAGGATCATTGCACAATGTGCGAACTCAGGTACTGGCGCACCTAAGGCTTTGTAGATGTTGATCTGACGAGGCGTATTGTTGATATGATCTTCGCCACGTACCACGTGCGTGATCTGCATATCCCAATCATCAACCACTACGCAGAAGTTATACGTCGGGCTGCCATCAGTTCGACGGATAATCAAATCATCCATTTCACTGTTGCTGATTTCGATACGACCACGGATATGATCATCAAAAACAACGCTTCCTTCTTTCGGATTACGGAAACGAATCACAAACGGAGAGTCTGCAGTTGCCGCCGCATTGGCTGCAATAATACGAGGGTGACTGGCATCGTAACGGGGCTTCAGACCAGCAGCCATTTGCTCTTCACGAATTTCATCCAACAGCTCTTTTGAGCAATAGCACTTATACGCTTTATCTTCAGCCAGCAGTTGATCAACCAGCTGGTTATAACGGTCAAAACGCTTGGTTTGATAATATGGACCTTCATCCCAGTTCAGGCCCAGCCACTCCATACCTTCCATGATCGCATCAATAGCTTCCTGGGTGGAACGTTCGATATCAGTATCTTCAATACGAAGTACAAATTCGCCACCAGTGTGTTTAGCGTATAGCCAGGAATACAGTGCCGTACGGGCACCGCCGACATGGAGGAAGCCTGTTGGACTTGGAGCAAAACGAGTTTTAACCGTCATGAAAAGACCTTCAATCTAAATGATTCAAACGATAAGTGAGCATTAGCGGCATTCTACCACTGACACGCCAATCCTCAACCTGCTATTCAGGCAAGAGATGAAAACCTGATGCAATCGAGCGTAGCGAGAGTGACCAGCTTCAGATTATACAAGTTTGCCAGTTTTACTGCTTTACCCCGCTCACAGCCTCAGTAAACTGTATTTTTACAAACCCTACTCAAAAACTCCCTTAGCGCTTGAGGAATGTGCCCAATGAAACTGAAAAAGTTACTCCTGTCATCTGCGCTGTTGGCTTTAGCTTCTCCGTCAATGGCGCAGGTAAATGTAGAACTGCCGAAAGGTGTCCATCTTCTGGTTGTCAATGGCCAGGATGCTGGTTATTCCTCACTTGGTTTTAATCATCAGCCTGTTTTGGAATTGCCTGACGGACAAAACCAGGTCGTTTTTCGCATTGGAAAAATTGTCATGGAATCGGGCAGTCTGAAGACAAAATACGACTCAGTCCCTATTGTTGCACTTTTTGAAGCCACTGATACCAAACTGGAACTTAAGGTTCCACGTATTGATACCCTGGCACAAGGCCAGCAATACGATAAATCGCCAAGCTTCGACATACTTGATAACGGCAAACCTATTAATGTTAAGTCGGATACGCTGTCCGTTGGGTTTGATATCTCACCAAATTACGTCACATTGACCAAAGAGTACAACCAAACCCAAAGTGTTGCTTCGTTACACAATGCGCCACAATCGCAGCCAGGTACAACCAATACAGCACAAGTGCCCAATCATCCTGATATCGATAACATGCTGAAATACTGGTTTGAACAAGCCAGCCCTGAGAGCAGAAAAGCATTTCTGAGCTGGGCAATCAGCAACATGGATAAATAAGCCTGATCCGCTGAAACGAAAAAAAATCACCGCCGCCATTGGCGGCGGTTTTGTGTTAGCAATAAAAAAAGCACCTTTAAAGGTGCTTTTGAAATCCCAGTCCAACGCTGACATTGCTTGCCTTAACATTGCTGTTTTAAACGGCTTATCTAAACAATGATTGCCCAACCCAGCTAAGCAAAAGGACCGGCCTTCAAGGCCGGCCAAAATGAAATAAGGCAGTAGCAGTTGAGCAATTAGAAGTAGTATTCTACTCCCCATCCCCAACCGAACTCAGCGTCTGAGTCGTCTTTCGAGATCATGTATGGACGAACATACGTCAGCGCAGAGTCATCCAGGAAGTACAGCGCCTGAGCAGAAACGATGTAATCTTCCGTACCTGAAACTGAGTTACCTTTAGCATCAGCTTCCAGGTTAGCGGCATAGTTGGCTTTAAACTGCCAGTTCGCCACACCGTTGTACACTGCACCAACAGAATAGCTGTTTTGGTCGATATCCAAATCAGTCACACTGATGTCAGTTCCATCAACAGTAAGGGTTGTATCTGCGTAATCGGCTTTTTCGTTTTTGAACGCACCGTACAGACCAAAATCACCCAGGTTCAGTTCGAAACCAAGCAGATAAGCATTGGTGTCAGAGAGTGTGTCACCTTCTACATCGGAATAAGTTGGTTTGTTACCTGGCTGCTGAGCTAAGTACGCATCATAGAATACGGAAGATGCACTTACTTTACGGTCGAAACCAGCTTCATAGCCAGCATGCAGAGTAAACATACCCGTTGAATAATGTGCACCAACGCCGTAGAAGTTAGAGTCTTTATTGCCTTCATCGCCACGACCAGCCGCTACGTTAAAGGTAAAGCCGCTGTAGTTGCCTGAGTCATAACGCACCATATTAGATTGACGATCGTAACGTGCACCGCCAACGACATCGCCGCCCCAGTCAAAAATAGCACCGGCACGCTGGCCTGAATACGGCCAGTCAATCATCTCATACAGAGGCGTCAGCATACGGCCCAAACGAACTTTACCGCCGTCATCAAAGCTCACACCCACGAAAGTATCACGCACACCCAGACCGGAGTTACCACCGTTATCACCGACGTCACCGCCTTCCAGCTGCCAGATCAAATTTGGACCGCGGGCCAGATCTTTTGAGCCACGCAGGCCGAAACGGGATTCGTTTTCAACTTTCAGCGGTGCATCACCACCACCGATTTTATCTTCGCCGAATTGCCATACAGAGACAGCAATCTGACCGTAAAGATCAACAGAGTCTGTTGCTGGTGCTGCTTGTGCTGATGCAGCCATAGTTGCAGCTGCTGCAACCGCAATTCCTAATACCGAACGCTTGAACACATTTTCCATGGAAAACTCCTAAAAAACTAGCTGTATACCTGCGTCAAAATGGTTGGCCGCCGTTGACGTCAGGTGATTCTCCCCAATATGTCAGTCAAACTTATAGTGAGTTTGCATTTCCATATTTTTGTTTGGTTGAGAACTTTATAAGTTCACAGCTAAGACTACTTTCGCAGCGCAAAACATCAATCAGAAGTTAATTTGTCGTTAAAAAAATATGATTCAGCGCAAATTTATCCAGTAACAGTGATCCTAGTCATGAAACTGCAATAACACCAATAAACCCAAACAATAACCGATAAATAACAACTACTTATAAAAACAACCATCTCATTAATGAGATCTTGATAGTAGTTTTATGCATGTTGCAACAATCGTTTCACATAAATGTAAGATCTTACTTCTTATGCCATTTTTGTTAAATTTCCATTAATTTATTCTGATATCGCTATTAAAATGCTTTTCATCCGATCATAAAAAACATGATTCGAAAAAAGTTATTCACCAAACCAATAAATAAAAAGCCTGTCTCAGTCAGACAGGCTTTCATCTATTTTCACAGCTTAAATAAACAATCAGGATCCGAGTCTGGCCAGCAGTTCCGCTTCATCCCAGATTTCAATGCCCAGCTCTTGTGCTTTGGTCAGCTTGGAACCTGCCGCTTCTCCCGCAACCAGCAAATCCGTTTTCTTGGAAACGCTGCCTGTAACCTTGGCACCAAGCGCCTCTAATGCCTCTTTGGCACCGGAACGGCTGAGCTGGGAAAGTGTGCCGGTCAGCACCACCACCTTTCCGGCAAGAGGCAGTTCCGCATCATCAGCCGGCTTTTCAATATCTGGCCAGTAAACCCCTTGGTTTAACAAGTCAGAGATCACAGCCCGATTATGCTCTTCCTGGAAAAAATTATGCGTGTGGGCAGCAACTATTGCCCCGACATCAGGCACTTCAACAAGTTGCTCCGGCGTGGCGGCCATTACGGCTTCCAATGTGAAGAAATGTTTTGCCAGATTTGCAGCGGTCGCTTCACCCACTTCCCGAATCCCCAGTGAGTACAGAAAACGAGGCAGGGTGGTCTGTTTTGCCTTCTGGAATGCATCAACCAGCTTCTGGGCTGACTTTGGCCCCATGCGCTCAAGACCTGTCAGTATCCCGGCAGACAGCTTAAATAAATCGGCTGGCGTTTCGACCATTTCTTTGTCGACCAGTTGCTCAATGACCTTAGTACCGCAGCCATCCACATCCAGCGCCTTGCGTGATACAAAATGCTTTAAGGCTTCTGTACGCTGAGCCTGGCAAATCAGACCGCCAGAGCAGCGTGTCACCGCCTCTCCTTCCACCCGCTCAAGTGCAGACTGGCAAACAGGACAGGTTTCCGGAAACACTATGGCCTGCGCATCATCAGGCCGGCGAGAGAGCACCACAGAGACGACTTGCGGAATGACATCGCCAGCACGGCGGATTACCACAGTATCGCCAATCATGACGCCCAGACGGGCAATTTCATCGGCATTGTGCAGCGTAGCGTTGCTCACTGTGACTCCACCAACCATGACAGGCTGCAATTTCGCCACAGGCGTAATTGCCCCGGTCCGGCCTACCTGGAACTCAACATTATTTAGCAGCGTCAGCTCTTCCTGTGCCGGGAACTTATACGCCACGGCCCATCTTGGCGCTCTGGCAACAAATCCCAGTTGCTGCTGATGACTGATACCATCAACCTTAATGACAACCCCGTCTATCTCATAACTCAGCGCCTGACGCTTTTCACCTATCCCCTGATAGAAGCCAATCACTTCACTCAGGTTATGCAGCAACCGTGTTTCAGGGCACATTGGCAGGCCCCACTCTTTTAACTGACATAAGCGCTCATACTGGCTGCCTGCCAGCTCCGTGCCTTCAACAACGCCAACTGAATAGGCATAAAAGCTCAAAGGCCGGGTCGCTGTGATGCGCGGATCCAGCTGGCGCAGGCTGCCTGCAGCCGCATTACGCGGATTCGCGAACACTTTCTCACCTTTTTTTGCTGCCCGGGCGTTCAGATCTTCAAAGCCTTTTTTCGGCATAAAGACTTCACCACGCACCTCTAGTCGCACCGGCCAGTCGCTGCCGCGTAATTTCAATGGAATGGCGCGAATGGTTTTAACATTGGCGGTAATGTTCTCGCCCGTGGTGCCATCGCCACGCGTAGCGGCCTGAACCAGTACGCCGTTTTCATACATCAGGCTGACGGCCAGGCCATCCAGTTTGGGTTCACAGCAATAAGACACTGCAGCTGTTGCTGCCAGACGCTCTCGGATTCGGCGGTCGAAGCTCTGCAATTCTTCGTCAGAAAATGCATTATCCAGCGACAGCATAGGCAATTCATGATTGATCTGGGTAAAAGCCGCCAAAGGCTCACCGCCAACACGCTGGCTGGGTGAGTCAGTCGTAATCAGTTCAGGATGCGCAGCTTCCAACGCCAGTAATTCTTGCATTAAACGATCATACTCAGCGTCCGGAACCTCAGGGTTATCCAGAACGTAATACCGGTAGCCATGATAAGCAAGCTGCTCACGCAGGGAGATCAGCCTGGCTTGGATGTCTGTCATTTTTCTTTTCCTACATCAATTCTTATCGCTATCACTAGCGGGTATCAGGACGGTATTGTTTGTGGCGGTAGCACCTGAGTGCAATGGGCCATCACTCACCTTTATTAGTCATATTACCGATTCCTGAACACTAAAACACAGGGCCCCTAACCGGGGCCCTGTTATTGATAAATTCTGGGCAATATTCACACCTGTTACAGGTATTTTTTCGCTTTTTCCCGGTAACCTTTCAAGCGCTGTGGCGTAATCAGATTACGCTCGTGATCCAAAATATCAGCGCCCATCTCATCCGCAATACGTTGTACGGTTTGCAGCATCAGATTGAAATTGTCATCGGCACGGCCGTGGCAAGGCAGCATCAGATAAAAAGCAATGCCAGGTGTAGCAAACTCATCCAATTGATCTTGCGGGAAGTACCCTGGGCTGACCATGTTCGCGACAGTAAATAGCACAGGCTCGGTACCTGCCAGATCAACATGGCGATGATAAACCGAGTTTTCACCATAAATCAGATGATGCCGTTCCAGGCACTGGAACAACTTCACACCCGTCAGCATTTCACCACCGCGGGCATGAACATTCAGAACCAGGAAATCAGGCTCAGGCGGCGCCTCTTCAGCCTGTACTTTTTGCGCCACAGCTATGTCAGCTTCTGACTGTTGTGAAAGCACTCCACCCTGTTCGGCAGCAGATGATGTGTGCTCCGGTGCAGAATCTGAGTCTGAAACCTCACCCGACACAGTGAATGACGGTTCTGAATCCTGAGCCTGTGCATGGTCGTGAATGGTTTCCGGCACTGACTGCCAGACGTTTTCCGGTGCTGGGTCTCTCGTCGGTACCGATTCCTGTACCAAGGCCTGAGTCGACTCTTGAACAGATCCCTGAACAGTTTCCTGAACAGTTTCCTGAACAGTTTTCCTTGGCGGTTCGGTTGGCGTTACCGGATGAGATTCTACTTCAGTCGCCGAACTGGATGAGGCCGGCTTGCGTTCTTGATCAACAGGATCGGCGGCGGCACTGAACAAAGGATCGATCTCCAGTTCGTCACCGAAATGCAGCTCAGGCTCTCTTCGCTCGGCCCGCTTTGCTGCTCCTTCCGGAACCGGGCTACCGGCAACAACCCTGACAGAACCTATTCCGTCCTGATCAAAGCCTTCATTATCTTTTTCCTTACCCTCTGCCAGTCGGCCAATGGGCTTCTCGCCGAACTTGGCGGGTTTGTCCTTCCGGCTTGACCACAATCCGTGCAACAGAAGCGCTGAAATAGCCAGCACTCCCACAATAATTAGAACCAGACGCAATTCCTGCATTATGAATACTCTGAATAACTTGTTTACCTGACAAAGACGGCCTGAAGCAGTGAATCCATTCAGTCTGAATACGATTGCTGTTCAGACGCAGACCAACTTAGCGAGTCACACCTGAGATTTTTTGTTGAACTAAACAGCCTATCTCATGAAGGTATTATCCTTAATGTATCAAAACTCAAATCCGAAAGAGAAGTTCAATGTTGTGATTGATGTCATATAGTGCATTTGAGCACAATTTTCCGCCAAACTGCTGGCAAATTTGACTTAAGAGACTATACGCCCCAATTGATTAGTCGTTATAGATACCGTTACTATGCCTGCATCCATATCCTGACGCCTTATATTGGCATTGCAACAGGAAATCCAGTAGGAGACCAACGATGTCTAAAGCGACATACAACACCACACCCATTGGCGGGGCAGGTTATTTTTTTCGCGGCGTTTCTCTGGCGATACAGCCAGGCACGCGTCGTTTTGTGATCATTCCACTATTAATCAATATCCTGCTTTTTGGTGCCGCATTCGGATACACACTGACTCAATTGGATGACTGGATTAACGGCTGGCTATCCAGCTTGCCCGGTTGGCTGGATTGGTTGTCTTATTTGCTGTGGCCTTTATTAGCCATCGCATTGCTGGTCATACTGTCCTATTTTTTCAGTACAATTGCCAATTGGATAGCCGCGCCGTTTAACGGACTGTTAGCCGAACACCTGGAAGCCAAGCTGACTGGGGAGGCGCCGCCTGACGCCGGAATCGGGGCAATCATCAAAGATCTCCCCCGTATCCTGCACCGTGAGTGGGTCAAGCTGAGGTATTACCTGCCCAAAGCCCTGGGCTTACTGATACTGCTATGGATTCCTATGGTGGGGCAGACACTTGGCCCGGTTTTGTGGTTTCTGTTCAGTGCCTGGATGATGACGATTCAGTATGTCGACTACCCTTTCGACAACCACAAGATCCCCTTCAATACCATGCGTGATGCCCTCAAAGAGCGTCGCGGCAAATCCCTCAGCTTCGGCAGCCTTGTCATGCTGTGTACCATGACACCGATTCTGAACCTGTTTGTCATGCCTGTCGCCGTTTGCGGCGCAACAGCCATGTGGGTTGATCATTACCGGCAGCCCATGCTCAACCGTCGTCAGTAAACCCTGCCTGAGAGGAGTTTTTGCTCCTCTCTTCTCGCGACCTCTGCTCAGTCAATATGCTCTCAGTATCACTTCATATTACTCATAAGGAATAATAAAGCGGCACAGTTCACACCTTTTCTTATAACTCTAAGATATAACAATAAATTCCTTTCCAATGCGTGGTCAGCGATTATGCTTTGACTATCATTTGTTGATAACGTGTCACCAAGGAACGACAAGCATGAGTAAGATTTACGAAGATAATTCTCTGACAATTGGTAATACCCCATTGGTACGCCTGAACCGTGTCAGCAAAGGCAATGTTCTGGCAAAAATTGAATCACGCAACCCAAGCTTCAGCGTTAAATGCCGTATCGGTGCCAACATGATTTGGGATGCTGAAAAACGTGGCGTGCTGAAACAAGGTGTAGAGCTGGTTGAACCTACCAGTGGTAACACAGGTATTGCCCTTGCCTTTGTTGCCGCCGCCCGCGGTTACAAACTGACTCTGACGATGCCAGAGAGTATGAGTCTGGAGCGTCGTAAACTGCTCAAAGCACTCGGTGCCAACCTGGTTCTGACCGAAGCACCAAAAGGCATGAAAGGTGCGATTGAGAAAGCAGAAGAAATTGTCGCTTCTGATCCGGAAAAATACCTGCTGCTGCAGCAGTTTGATAACCCTGCTAACCCGCAAATTCACGAAAAGACCACAGGCCCGGAAATTTGGGATGCAACCGAAGGCGACATTGATGTGTTCGTTTCTGGTGTAGGTACCGGTGGTACTCTGACTGGTGTTAGCCGCTTTATCAAACAGCAGAAAGGTAAAGCCATCACCACGGTTGCCGTTGAGCCAAGCGAATCTCCCGTTATTACTCAGGCATTGAACGGTGAAGAGATCAAACCGGCTCCGCACAAAATTCAGGGTATCGGCGCAGGCTTCATCCCTGGCAACCTGGATCTGTCTCTGATTGATGAAGTAGAGCGTGTCAGCTCGGAAGATGCGATAGCTATGGCTCAGCGTCTGATGGAAGAAGAAGGCATTCTGGCAGGTATCTCTTCAGGTGCCGCTGTGGTTGCAGCAAACCGCCTTGCAGAGCGCCCGGAATTCGCTGGTAAAAACATTGTTGTAGTGCTACCGAGTTCAGGTGAGCGCTATCTCTCATCGGCATTGTTCGCTGGTATCTTTACAGAAAAAGAAACCCAACAGTGATCACAAAACTGCCATTTTTGATAAGCATTTGTTAAAGTCAAGCCCCTCAATAGGGGCTTTTTTATTGCTTTTTGACCTTAGCTTTAATATAAATCCGACCACGCTTTTATTTTCAGCATCGAAATAAAAGAGTGAAAATTGACCTGGTCGATGTTTGCCGGATCACAAACCTCTTAGAATGGGTTTCAGACATAGACTAAATCAATGTAAGTGAATGTGAAATTAGAACCTAAATTAGCAAGCTTTCGCTATTGGGATTAAGCTTACTTTCAGTTACGTGATTATTACATAATACGATATTAAGAATCGGGGTGAAAAATGTATCAGAAGCAAGTTGAGATCACTGCAGAAAACGGCCTACACACTCGTCCTGCTGCGCAATTCGTTAAAGAAGCCAAAGGTTTTGACGCTGATATCACAGTGACTTCTAATGGTAAAAGCGCAAGTGCTAAAAGCCTGTTCAAACTGCAAACACTAGGCCTGGTTAAAGGTACTGTGGTCACCATTTCAGCTGAAGGTTCACAAGCTCAGGAAGCTGTTGATCACCTGGTTGCCCTGATGGACCAGCTGCACTAATCGGCCGCAGTACATTATTTCCCTAGTTGTTTGTTAAATTTAAGGTAAGGCTATGATTTCAGGTATCCTGGCATCTCCTGGCATCGCTTTTGGTAAAGCGCTGCTACTGCAGGAAGAAGAGATTACTCTCGACAAGTCACCCATTTCTGCCGATCAAATCGAAAAAGAAATTGAGTGCTTCTTCAATGCGCGTCAGAAATCTTCTGAGCAACTCAACGTTATCAAAGAGAAAGCACGTATTACCTTCGGTGAAGAGAAGGAAGCCATCTTTGAAGGCCACATCATGTTGCTTGAAGATGAAGAGCTTGAAGAGGAAATCATAGCCTTCATTAAAGATAACAAAGCACGAGCCGCCTGTGCGATCCACGCTATCATTGAAGAGCAGGCAACCACGCTGGAATCTCTGGATGATGAGTACCTGAAAGAGCGTGCCACCGACATCCGTGATATCGGTAATCGTGTGGTGAAAAACGCACTGGGTATCAACATAGTCAATCTGAGTGCCATCAATGAAGAAGTGATACTGGTGGCCAACGATCTGACGCCTTCAGAAACGGCGCAAATCAATCTGAAATACGTGCTGGGTTTTGCTACCGACATCGGTGGCCGCACGTCTCACACCTCAATCATGGCTCGTTCACTCGAATTACCTGCCATTGTGGGTACGAACGACATCACCAAACAAGTGAAAAACGGTGACATGCTGGTGTTGGATGCCATTAATAACCAAATCGTTATTAATCCGTCAGCAGACGAAATGGCAAAGTTCAAAACCATTCGCGATGAGTATCAGGCAGAAAAAGATGAACTCGCGAAACTGAAAGATTTGCCGGCAATTACCCTTGATGGCCAGCAGGTAGAGGTGTGCGGCAACATAGGTACAGTAAAAGACTGTGAAGGCGTAAACCGTAACGGTGGCGAAGGTGTTGGTCTGTACCGTACTGAATTCCTGTTCATGGACCGCGATTCACTGCCGACCGAAGACGAACAGTATCAGGCTTATAAAGATGTGGCAGAAGCCATGCTTGGTCAGTCAGTGATCATCCGCACCATGGATATCGGCGGTGATAAAGATCTGCCGTATATGGACCTGCCAAAAGAAATGAATCCATTCCTGGGTTGGCGCGCAGTGCGTATCAGCCTGGATCGTCGTGAAATCCTGCGTGCTCAGCTGCGCGCTATACTGCGTGCCTCTGCACACGGTAAGCTGCGTGTGATGTTCCCGATGATTATCTCTGTCGAAGAGATTCGTGAACTGAAAAACGAGTTGGAAACCTACAAAGCAGAACTCCGTGAAGAAGGCATTGCTTTCGACGACAAGATTGAAGTTGGTGTCATGGTTGAAACACCAGCTGCAGCAGCAATTGCTCACCATTTAGCCAAAGAAGTTGACTTCTTTAGCATTGGTACAAACGACTTAACCCAGTATACTCTGGCTGTTGACCGTGGTAACGAGCTGATTTCTCATCTATATAATCCAATGTCACCCGCAGTGTTAACTGTCATCAAGCAAGTCATCGATGCTTCCCACAAGGAAGGTAAATGGACTGGCATGTGCGGTGAGTTAGCTGGTGATGATCGTGCGACCCTGCTATTGCTTGGTATGGGCCTTGATGAGTTCAGCATGAGTGCGATTTCAATCCCACGCATCAAAAAAGTGATTCGTAACAGTAACTTTGCTGATGTGAAGCTGATGGCCGAGCAAGCACTTGCTCTGCCAACTGCCGCGGAAATCGAAGCACACGTAGAGACATTTATCGCAGAAAAAACCATCTGCTAAGATAGCTGCAGATAGAATAACAACGCTTAGGAGCAACACTATGGGTCTGTTTGACAAATTGAAGAAGCTGGTTTCTGACGACACCAATGAAACTGGTGCTATTGAGATCATCGCCCCGCTTTCAGGTGAAATCGTAAATATCGAAGATGTGCCTGATGTTGTTTTTGCTGAGAAAATTGTTGGTGACGGTATCGCTATCAAACCAGCAGGTAACAAAATGGTTGCCCCGGTAAACGGCACAATCGGTAAAATCTTTGAAACCAACCACGCATTCTCTATCGAGTCTGATGACGGTGTAGAGCTGTTCGTTCACTTCGGGATTGATACCGTTGAATTGAAAGGCGAAGGCTTCACACGTATAGCAGAAGAAGGTCAAACAGTGAAAGTGGGTGACACTATCATTGAGTTCGATCTGGCTGTACTAGAAGAAAAAGCGAAGTCTACTCTTACGCCTGTGGTGATTTCTAATATGGATGAAATCAAAGAGCTGAGTAAGCTGTCCGGCGCCGTCACCGTGGGTGAAACACCTGTACTGCGCATCAAGAAGTAAAACACCTTGATGTAAAGTATGAGTTAATAAAATGCCGCCTTTTCAGGCGGCATTTTTGCATCATTGAATGATCAAAATCATCCCTGCAGCTGCATCAGCATTTCTGTCGAGGGTACAAAGAAGTAAGCGCCGGTAACCGCCTTGGTAAAATCCAGCAGCTTATCAGTCTGCCCGTCTTTTTCACCATACATACTGTCGAGCATTTCGCGGAAGTTCCGTTGCTGCGCACAATAGGCAATAAACAATAAGCCATGTTCACCGCTCACAGTGCCGTATGGCAAACTATGACGTACAATTTTTAACCCTTTCCCCTCTTCTTTCAGATCCACCCTGCCCACGTGTGAGTCAGCCGGAACCTCATCCAGCTCAACTGAATCTGGTTTAGTGCGCCCGATAATTTGCTCCTGCTGAGCAACATTCACAGCATGCCAGGCAGGTAAATTATGAACAAACCGCTGGAGCATCACGAAGCTTCCTCCGGCAAATGGCCCATCAGGAATGATTGCAATCTCTTGTCTGGCCGCTTGTTTCTTCGGATTCTCAGTGCCGTCAATAAAACCGGTGAGATCACGGGCGTCCAGATACCGGAAGCCATTCGTTTCATCGATCAATTCCACTTCCGAAGCTATGGGCTGCATGAAGCTGCTCAGCAGATGAAAATTCAGGTCATGCCGATTAGAGTGAACATGAAGCAGCAAGTCACCGCCCGTGGATGGCGCAGTAACATCACCGCTTCCCAAAGGCACAAACTCTTCAAAGTCGTTAGGACACCCTTTTTCAAATTGTTGCCAGAACGCTTTGCCGAAACCAAAGCTTAGGTGAATACAGGCACTCACGTGCTGTTGATTTAGCTTTTCCGCTACTTCAAGCAGCCCCTGGCACTGACGTATAACCTTGTCTTTATTTCCTACAAGGTTAAACACACAGACCAAGGAATACGGGCCCGCTTCAGGTAAAATGGCACTTTGTGGCGTCACATTCATTCTCCCAATATTGCGTTTTTCTATACTCAGCTCTTTGATAATACAACCAGTCTGATTGCAGCACCCAAGAAGAAAAGTATATTGTAATTTACTCTGAGTTAAGCATATTGATCATGGACAGCCAAGTCAGAAAAACGCTCATTTTCGACAAAATGTTGCAGAGAAAAAGCAAAAAGCGCCAAAAAGGCGCTTTTATCACATTTATCCAGAATATGCTGAAACTTTACGCTGACATCACGGCAACTTGCAGCTTTACTGAGTTCAGTTCATCGTCTTGCGACGACTCAAATGATGCTGGTGTATCCAGCCCGGTCGAAATCACTGGTGCCGCCAATATCCGCCAGGCACCATCATCCAGTTGCTCCTGGATTTTAAATTTAATTTTGACTTCTTCTGCGGATACTTCCAGTAATTCAGCACTACCGAAAAACTTTCGCCGCTGCTCACCTTCAGTTGTACCGAAGATCACTGTTTCCTCACCCGGTAGCAACTGTATTGAAGTCGCTACCGACTGACGATAACCTGCACTTGACAGCTCCAGGTTCACATTCAATAACCAGTCTGCCATTGCCAAAGGGCTAAGTAAGGCGCTAAACAGCACAACTCCTCTTCCCAAATCATTCATCTGACACTTTCTCCATAGGCTAATTGGCAAATGTATGTCTGACTCGGGAACTTCGTACCAGATAAGCCATTAGCCAAATGGTTGCCAGCAAAGTAACCGCTGCCGGCCAGCTAAAGGCGCCTCTTAACAATGTCAGTTGGTACACTTGCAATATTAAATCAAGAGCATAACCAAGCAGCAAAACAAATCTGCCGTACCGCCATACTCCATTTATCATGTTGTTATTTTTATGTCTCAGTCCACTCAGCCACATCAGGAACACGGCTGGCAAACCTATCCCCATCAAGAAGTACAAATTCTCAGTATGAGGAAAAAACAACTGGAGCAGCTCAGCACCTTGTGCCCGGCTTACACCAGCCATGACAAATACTCCCCACCCCCTGGCACTGAACAGCATACTTAACCATAACAAGCCGGAAGGTTTAAGCAGACCATTGCTGTCGTAAGCATCTATTGAATACATGCGTGTGGCGCTCAGAAACAGGAAAATCATATTTATCTTTCCTGACAATAAATGATATGGATCAATTGGCAAAGGTACAGACATTCGTTCTGCGTTATAACGCACGGATTAATTACTTAACCTGTAATCTTGATCACGGTTTTACGTATATTTAACAAACAATGAAAAGTACTATGATTTCTTCAGAAGCAACAATTTCAATATCACGATAATAACTAATGGTATTTCATTCACTTACTACAGCTTGTGATCCAAAAAAATCGCACGCTGGTTGATGTGAAACACTACAATATGTAGGAATATTCCTACAAAATGCAGCCATTTAGCACAAGTACAACAACGGTATAAAATGCTATTAAATCGATACATTTACCATTAACGAGCACGCAATGAACAAAACGACCCAATCACCCTCACCAGAAACGCAAGCTGAAGCGATGCAAATTGCCAGAGCCACACAAAAACCCGGACAGACAAAAGAACAGACCAAGCTGATCGCACAAGGGATTCAGAAGGGCATCGAACTCTATAAAAAACAGCAAAAGGCCAAAGCGCGCGAAAGGGATAAGTTTCGTAAGAAGCAGCTAAAAGAAAAAACGGCGCCCGATCCCACGGTTCAGGCTCAGTCGGAGCACACTGAAGTGCAGAAAATCGTCACACAGAGTCCGATAGCTTGGATACTACTGGTGTTATCCTGGGCAGGATTCATTGGTTGGCACTTTATTAAGTGATGTATAAATAGCCCACAAATGCACTTGATAACAATTAGCATTTGTATCTATACTTATCCGTAGATTTTCAAAGGATATATGTATGGGGCGGAATGTGTTTCGTATTATCTGTTTGCTTGGTTTGGCCTGCGTTGCTGTACTTCACTTGGGTGAAATTTGGCTTACAGGCCACACACCATTTGTTGCATTGCTGACTGACTGGCTGCCGCTCTATACTGCCTGGCTGGCGGCTTTAGTTATCAGCTACAAGCCGCCTGGTCAGGGAAATGGCTGTACTTAACGGCCAGGTTTATCTTTACCGATTGAGAGTATCCATAAAGACACAACCGCAACCATCAGAAAGCCCGTTAATATAATCACGGGCATGGCGGCATAGCCAAGTACATGCCAGATAATCGATTCTAGAGTACTCATTGCTCTCTCCTTATTGCCAGCCTTCAACGTCTCTCATATCAGGCAGTCGGTGGGCTATCCCTTTATGACAATCCACACAGGTTTTATCTCCTGAAGCGAGCGCCTCTGAATGCTGTTTCACTGCGCGTGACCCTTGCTCAGAATAATCCATGTAGTCAAATTGGTGACAGTTCCGGCATTCCTTGGAGTCGTTGTTTTTCATTCGGCTCCATTCACGGTGAGCAAGGTGCCCCCGCCTGGCCTGAAATTTCTCCTCGGTGTTTATCGTCCCCATCGCAAACGCAAACAGCTCTTTCGATGCCTGGACTTTACGGACAATCTTGTCTGTCCACTCATGAGGAACGTGACAATCTGAACAAATCGCCCGCACACCCGAGCGGTTTGAGTAATGAATGGTTTCACGTATCTCCTTCACTATGGGTGCGTGGCAGCCAGAGCAGAAAGCTTCAGTGTTCGTGGCCTCCATCCCTGTATTAAATGCCCCCCAGAACAGTAAACCACCCATAAAGCCCAGAAACAGCACCACACCCGCTGCCGCTTTACTCGGCGAACTCAGACGACGCCAGAAGCGTTTAATGATATTCATAACTGGCTCCGTCGTTATTTTTCATCCAGGGCATCAACCCGTTTGAACGTGTTGTCCACCAAGGGAGTCGCATCGGCCTGTGGCACATGGCACTGCAAACAGAAATAGCGGCTGGGCGACACATCTGACAAAACCTGCCCGTGGCGAGGAGAGCGGTAATGAGTCACGCTGATTTTAGTCGCCCCCATTTCGTTGGCGTATTTCCAGCTGTGGCACGACAAGCACTTATTGGCATTCAGCGACACCTCGTAGTTGCGTATGGTGTGTGGGATTAGCGGCGGCTGATACACATAATCGCTGTCAATCGGCTGGCCGTCTTTCGGGTACTTTTTCCAGTTTTCACCGGGAAAAGTATCTTTAATTTCCGTCTGACCACGTAACGAATGCAGACCACCGTTACCGCCCACCAGCTCTTCGTTAGCGGCATGAGCCGCCCCGAATGCAAGTAACAAGACCATCAAGCCACTGGCAAATTTAGATGTAATTTTCATGGTCGACTCCCTTTACGCCTTTCTGATCTTGATTGGACATTTTTTATAGTCTGTCTGTTTTGACAGGGGATCAGTGGCATCCAGTACCAGTTTGTTGATCAACACCCGGGCATCGAAGAAAGGAACAAAAACCAGTCCGACCGGTGGTCTGTTACGGCCCCGGGTATCCACCCGGCAACGCACCTCACCGCGACGGGAGGTCAGAATGACTTCATCGCCCCGGCGCAAATTGCGTTTTTCCGCATCATCAGGATGGATGTAGCACACCGCATCCGGCACAGCTTTGTACAGTTCAGGTACCCGGCGGGTCATGGTGCCGGTATGCCAGTGTTCCAGTACCCGGCCGGTACACAGCCACATATCGTATTCTTCATCCGGTACTTCCGGCGGCTGTTCATAAGGCGCAAAAATAATATTGGCTTTGCCGTCTGGCTGACCGTAAAAGTAAAAACCTTTTCCTTCAGGCACATAAGGATCTGATCCTTCGGCATAGCGCCAGCGTGTTTCCTTACCCTCAACCACAGGCCAGCGTAAACCACGGGCTTTGTGGTAATCATCGTAAGGGGCTAGATCATGACCATGACCGCGGCCAAAGCTGGCATATTCTTCAAACAGCCCTTTCTGAACATAATACCCCTGCGCTTTGGCATCATCATTAAGCGCCTGCGCTTGCTCCAGCGGGAACTGATCCACCTGGCCGTTACGGAACAGCACGTCATACATCGTCTTGCCTTTGTACTCCGGCATGCTATTGAGCAAAGCCTCGTCCCACACCTCTTCCATTGTGAAGCGTTTACTGAACTCCATGATTTGCCAGAGATCCGATTTCGACTCACCCGGTGCAGCCACCTGCTGATACCACGCCTGAGTACGACGTTCAGCATTGCCGTAAGCGCCCTCTTTTTCGACCCACATGGCCGTTGGCAGTACCAGATCCGCAGACTGGGCAGTGGCTGTCGGATAAGGGTCTGAACACACAATAAAGTTGTCCGGGCTACGGTAGCCCGGCAGACGCTCTTTGTTGATATTCGGACCTGCTTGCATGTTGTTGTTGCACATCACCCAATAGGCATTAAGAACGCCATCACGCAGCATGCGATCCTGTTGCACCGCATGGAAACCAGGCTTTGGCGGAATAGTGCCTTCAGGCAGCTTCCATATTTTTTCTGCCGTTGCACGGTGTTCAGGATTAGTCACCACCAGATCCGCCGGCAGGCGGTGTGCAAACGTACCGACTTCACGCGCGGTGCCGCAAGCCGACGGCTGCCCAGTCAGAGAAAACGGACTGTTGCCGGGTTGGGAAATTTTCCCGGTCAGCAAGTGAATGTTGTATACCAGATTATTCATCCAGACACCGCGAGTATGCTGGTTCATACCCATGGTCCAGAGTGACATCACTTTGGTGTCCGGATCAGCATAATACCTGGCGAGTTCGATCAGCTTGTCTTTCTCCACGCCGGACATTTCAACGGTTTTTTCCAGCGTGTATTCAGACACGGATTTCTTGTATTCCTCAAACGTCATGTTATGCATGACGCCTGAGTTAGGATGCGCAGCGGCTTTTTGCAAAGGATCATCGTCGCGCAGACCATAGCCGATATCGGTATCAGCACGTTTGAAATGAGTATGTTTATTGACGAAATCCCAGTTCACCGCATCATTTTCAATGATGTAGTTGGCAATGAAGTTCGCGATAGCCAAGTCAGTCTGTGGGTGGAAGATCATCCCGTTATCCGCCAGCTCAAATGAGCGGTGATAATAGGTCGATAACACGTTGACCTTGACATGAGGGTGGCTGAGCCGACGGTCTGTAATACGCGTCCACAATATAGGGTGCATCTCGGCCATATTCGAGCCCCAGAGCACAAACGCATCGGCATGTTCAAAATCATCGTAGCAGCCCATGGGTTCATCCATATTGAACGCACGCATAAAGCCCACTACAGCCGACGCCATACAGTGTCGGGCATTCGGGTCAATGTTATTTGAACGGAACCCTGCCTTCATCATTTTGGAGGCCGCATAGCCTTCCATCACTGTCCATTGACCAGAGCCGAACATACCGACACTGGTTGGCCCTTTGGCTTTCAGCGCTGCTTTCCATTTTTCAGCCATGATATCGAACGCCTGATCCCAGCTGATTGGCTGAAAGTCACCCTCTTTGTGGTATTGGCCGTTCTTCATCCGCAGCAAAGGCGTTGTCAGGCGGTCAGCGCCGTACATAATTTTGGACAGAAAATAGCCCTTGATACAGTTAAGACCCCGGTTAACTTCAGCTTCTGGGTCGGCCTGAGTCGCTATCACCCTGCCCGCCTGCGTCCCCACCAGCACCGAGCAGCCGGTACCACAAAAGCGGCAAGGGGCTTTATCCCAGTGAATTTTGGTTTCATCCGAACTCACAATCAGATTGGTTGCCGATGCAGGCAGAGTGATCCCTGCCACGGCTGCAGCCGATGCTGCCGCATTTGCTTTAACAAACGCCCGTCTGGTCATTTTCATGGTGTGTCCTCAAAGTCAGGTCCCTGCTGCTCAACCTGGTGAAATACCAGAAACGTCGTCAGCACATCTTCAAATGCATTGATAGTGTCAATAATGTCTGTCACTTTTCTGTGGCTTGGCGTCTCCAGTACCACAACCAGTTTGCCGACAGTGCTTTCTCCGTACACTTCGGCCTGTGGCAGTGCATTGATCTGTGCCTTTACCTGCACAAGCCCTTCTGGTTTGACATGCACCACCAGACTGGAAATATGAACTTCTTCAGGCAGAAATGAGGGTCCGGCAGATACCGCTGAACCTGAATGACAAGGTGCACTTCGTTGCTTCATAAGCGTGTTATTCCACTTTAGTGACAGACTGAATCTGAATGGCCTGAGTTGGGCAGACGGACAGGCAGGCACCGCAGCCGGTGCAATCTGCGTCACTGATTACCGGCTGAGCAACCTTTCCTGGCTGCAAGGCAAAGCGTATGGCCGAAGGTTCGCATTCGTCTCCGCACGTTCGGCAGTCCACACCTTGTTTCGCTAAACAGGCAGAAGACATTGTGATACTGACCTGCCAGGGCGGGTCTTGGCGCGGACGGAATAACGGCTCCGGACACGCCTGTGCACACTGGTAACAGAACGTACATTCACCACGCTGAAAATCGACCTGAGGGAAACCGCCATCGCCTTGCACAATGATGTCTGTCTCACAGGCATTCAGGCACGCCTGACAACGGGTACACTTGTCCGTGAACGCTTGATCGTCAATCATCCAGGGTAAACGAGGCGCTTGTAGCGCACTGTCTCGCCGGAGCCAGAATCGTCGTGCTAAATCAGCCATATGAATTACGTATTCGTTCCACTGCCTTTAAAAGGCAACACATTCAGTGATAAACAGTCAAAGTATAGACATATATTAGTTGTGGGTATTCTGGTCGTAACATACCCCTAAGGAGGTAATTCGGGCCTAAGCTTGTTTGAGATCAAGAAAGTACAACGCTTAACTTCACAAAATGCTCACCATCAGCGAAAACAGTCTAATTGAAATGGAAAGCCTCCCACGCTTAGCAGGAGAACGTGTGCCCAAACGTCCGGATTCATCTCCCTCAAATACCCTGCCAAGGTCAAGCCTGCTGGCCGGAAGTGTCACGGGAACGGTTGCCAGTGTCATGCTGGCAATTGTGTTACTTTCTCTGCTGACAACAGGCGCAACCATGTTTGCTGTCAATGCCAGCCGTTATGACGCTGAGGTCGTCAATCTGGCGGGTTCGCTGCGCATGCAGAGCTACCGGCTGGCATTCCAGCTGGCAGAAAAAGGGAAGGCGGATGCACAAGATATCGCCCATTTCAGCCAGACGCTGGCGACCCCAGCGATGACCTCCCTGTTCGGGCTGACCACCCCAGAAGATCTGACCCGAAGCTATCAGGCCATACTGGACGACTGGCAACGAATCAGCCCGGAACTGACAGGTCAGCACCCTGATTTTTTTATCCACCAGGTACCCGAATTTGTCGACCGAATCGATCACTTTGTCTATGAGTTACAAGCATTTTCAAAGCAGAAACTGCAGATAATGGCCATCATTGCCGGGCTGGGCCTGGGGCTGATACTGCTGCTGGCGTTATTTGCGATTCAGTACAGCCGGCGGTTTATTGTGCCACCGCTTTACAACCTGCTCATCGCCAGCCAGCAGGTACAGTCTCGCAATTTTGCCGTTCGGGTGCAGGAAGACTGCCAGAATGAACTTGGCACCCTGGCTAAAGCGTTCAATCAGATGGCTGAAGAACTGGGGCAAAGTTATCAGGCGCTGGAGCGCACCGTCGAAGAGAAAACGCACCGGCTGCAGGAAGCCAACAACGCACTGAAAACCCTGTATGACTGCGCACAGTTATTATCCATGAACCGCATTCAGGCCAAGCACTTCAGCCAGGTACTAGACCGGCTGATACAGCTGGAAGGCTTCGCCGCTATCAGGCTGGTCGCTGAAGAAGGGCAAGGTATACGAACGGAATTTCAGGCCGGAGAGCCGGCAGAGAATCAGTCCTGGCATCATCATGCGCTGAAGCAGGAGAACCAGCATCTGGGCACGCTTTGGTGGCAGCATACCTTGCCGTGTCCGGACCCGGCACTGATCATCAGTGTCGGCCATCTGCTGAGCCGCGCCCTCTACGCCCATCAGATCCAGGTCCAGAACGAGCAGTTGCTGCTGATGGAAGAAAGGGCCACCATTGCCCGGGAATTGCATGACTCACTGGCTCAAGCGCTGTCTTATCTGAAAATTCAGCTCACCCTGCTCAAGCGTCAGCTGGCCACATCACCGGCAACTGCCAATGGTGTGATCAATGATATTGACAATGGCCTGTCGCAGGCCTATCGCCAGCTTCGCGAATTGCTCAATACCTTTCGCCTGTCAGTCAAACCCGGCAAGCTGGGCGACGCCCTGAACGACATGCTGAGCGTGCTGCGTAATCAAACCAATGCCAGTATTTTGCTTCATAATCAGTTGCCCTCAATCCAGTTGACCGCAGCGCAGCACATTCACCTGCTCCACCTGACCAGAGAAGCGGTTATCAATGCTATTAAACACGCCGGAGCAAATACGATAACCGTTGACTGTCTTCAGCAGGGAAACCATGTACTGGTTGAAATTGCCGATGATGGCCAGGGGTTCAATCCGGATCACAGCAAGGCTGCCCATTACGGGCTGTCTATCATGAATGAACGCGCCGAGAGCCTTGGCGGCCAGCTGACCATTACCAGCGCACCGGGCAAAGGCTGCCTGGTTCAACTGAAATTTGCGTTACAGACACAGGATAATAACCATGAGTAACACGCCGGCATACCGGGTTTTAATTGTTGATGACCACCCTTTGATGCGTCGCGGTCTCGGCCAGTTACTGGAACTGGAAACCGGTTTTGAGCTGGTCGGTGAAGCCAGTAACGGCTATCAGGCTCTGGATGCTGCCAGCGAGCACGAACCCGATCTGATTTTACTGGATCTCAATATGAAAGGGCTCTCCGGGTTAGATACCCTGCGTGCGCTGCGTGAGCAGAACAGCCAGGCGATAGTCGTTATCCTGACTGTTTCCGATAACCCCAGTGATATTCGCGCACTGATCAAAGCCGGTGCAGACGGTTATCTTCTGAAAGATACCGAACCCGAGCAACTACTGGTATTACTGCATCAGGCCGTTGCCGGCCAGCAGGTATTCAGCCATCAAATCAGTCAGTATCTGGCAGACAGCGCCAACACCGGCGATCCACTCAGTACATTAACCGGCAGAGAGAAAGAAATTCTCCATCTGGTCGCTCAGGGTAAACGTAACAAAGATATTGCTGTCCAGCTGTTCATATCAGAAGCGACAGTGAAAGTGCATATCAAAAGCCTGCTGAAAAAGCTGGACGTCGGCTCCCGTACCGCGGCCACTGTCATCTACCTGCAAACGCAGGACAGATAGTCCTCATCCCGCATTTCAATCAGGGTTTGCCATTGCGAACCCTGCTCATTCCCGTTATAAAAGGGGCTTGTTTTATTATTCCTGCCAGACAGAAAAACAGGTTAGATTATGAGCACCATCGCCTACGGGATCAAAAACTGCGATACCATCAAGAAAATGAAAAAGTGGCTGGATGAGCAAGGCATCGAGTACCGTTTTCATGATTACCGTGCTGACGGCCTGGATCGCAGCCTCCTTGAAGCCTTTGAAGCCGAACTGGGCTGGGAAGCCTTGCTGAATAAACGGGGCACCACTTTCCGCCAGCTGAGTGACGAGCAGAAAAATACCCTCAACCGCGACAGCGCACTCACATTAATGCTGGAACAACCGGCCATGATCAAACGCCCTTTACTGGTTCACAACCAGAGTTACCACCTGGGATTCAAACCGGATCAGTATCAGGCCATTTTTGCTTAACGTTCACAATCACATTAACTACGCAATATTAAGAAGGAAACACGGATGTCAGACAGCCCAGTCATCGCCCTGGCCAAAGACCTTATCAGCCGACAATCAGTCACCCCAGCAGATGCCGGGTGTCAGGATGTCATGATTGCCCGACTGGAAAAACTGGGCTTCAAGATTGAGACCATGGTATTTGAAGATACCACCAACTTTTGGGCGCGCCGTGGCACAGAGGCTCCCTTATTTGTGTTTGCCGGTCACACGGATGTTGTGCCCGCCGGACCGGAAGCGCAATGGCACACGCCGCCGTTTGAACCCACAGTCATTGACGGTTACCTGCACGGCCGCGGCGCCGCCGATATGAAAGGGTCGCTGGCCTGCATGGTAGTTGCCATTGAACGTTTTGTGGCTGAGAATCCGGATCACAAAGGCTCTATCGCCCTGCTGATCACTTCTGATGAAGAAGGCCCCTTCATCAATGGCACAACGCGGGTGGTGGATACACTGGAAGCGCGTAATGAAAAAATCGACATGTGCATTGTCGGTGAGCCATCCAGCACACATGAAGTCGGCGATGTGGTGAAAAACGGCCGCCGCGGCTCCATCACAGGCGATCTGATCGTTAAAGGTGTCCAGGGCCATGTTGCCTACCCTCACCTGGCCGATAATCCTGTTCACAAAGCGATGCCGGCCCTGGCCGAACTCTCTGCCGCGGTGTGGGATAATGGCAACGACTACTTCCCACCGACCAGTTTTCAGATTGCCAATGTCACTGCAGGTACAGGCGCATCCAATGTGATCCCCGGTGAATTCCACGTCCAGTTCAATTTCCGTTTCAGTACCGAGCTGACGGTGGAGGACATCAAGCGCAAAGTCCATTCAGTGCTGGATGCCCACGGGCTGGATTATGATCTTATCTGGACTTTCAGCGGTCACCCTTTCCTGACCGACGAAGGCACCTTACTCGAAGCCGTGGTCTGCGCCATTGAAGACGTGAATCACAAGCGTCCTGAACTGCTGACCACAGGCGGAACCTCGGATGGCCGTTTCATTGCCCGCACCGGGGCACAGGTGGTCGAACTGGGGCCGGTGAATGCCACCATTCACAAAGTCAACGAATGTGTGAAGATGGCCGATCTGGAAAAGCTCACCGATATGTACCAGAAAGTGATGGAAAAAGCCCTGGCATGACACTCAGTAAAAGCACACTGACGCTGGAGCAACTCACAGGGCTGGATGAAAGCCATCTCTGTGAGTATCAGCACCGCCTGATTCATCAGGACGTTCATGCTGCGCTGGCCGCCTTACAGCAGGCGGCCACTGACGCCGGGTTTGCGCTGACGATTGCCAGCGCTTTTCGCTCCTTTGAGCGCCAGATGCTGATCTGGAATAACAAGTTCAACGGCGTGCGTCCTATATTGGACAGCTGCAGCCAGCCGCTGGATACGAGCTGTCTGAGCGAACTTGATAAGATCCGGGCGATTTTACGCTGGTCGGCCCTGCCCGGTGCCAGCCGCCATCATTGGGGGACGGATCTGGATGTCTATGCCAGCAACTGCCTGCCGCAAGACACCCAGTTACAGTTAGAGCCCTGGGAATACGAAGAAGGCGGACATCAGGCTGCGTTCAACACCTGGCTGACGGACAATATGGGCCGTTTTGGTTTTTACCGGCCTTATGCCGTTGATTTAGGAGGTGTCGCTGTCGAGCCCTGGCATATCAGCTATTTTCCTGTCAGTCAGTCGCTTCGGGAACAGCTAACGCCAAGCCAGCTTGCCACTGTGATAGGCGATCAACCTGTTGCAGGAAAATCGCATATTCTGGCAAACCTTGATACGCTTTATAGTAAGTACATCAACAACATCTGTGAGGTCTGAGATGGAATGGCTGCTCAATCCCTGGGTTATCTCTATCATCATTGTGAGTGTGGTGGTCAGCAATATTGCCGCCATTAAATACACGGCCAATATGAAATTTGGCCGCCATGACAAAACCCAGGAGCTGTTACGAAAACAGCAGGAAGTCGAGAACCTGAAGCATAAACACCCCCAGGACGATGCAGCAGATCAGAACGATGCGACAGACAAAAAATAACCGGTTGCTTTGAACCGGTTATTTTACTCATTCAGCGCTGTCTTGGCCTCAGCGGCGGCACAGATAATCCGCTTGCCCAACCCACTTGTAGCTTGTCAGCTCTTCCAGCCCCATAGGGCCTCGCGCATGCAGTTTCTGGGTAGACACCGCAACCTCTGCGCCCAGTCCGAACTGTGCGCCATCGGTAAACCGGGTTGAAGCGTTGACATACACAGCGGCAGAACCTGCGGCATTGATGAAACGCTCAGCCGACATCAGATCATTGGTCAGAATGGCATCGGAATGGCTGGCATTGTGATCCTGCATATGACGGATAGCCGCTTCCACATCAGGCACCAGTTTCACCCCCAGGGTATAACTCAGCCACTCGGTATCAAAATCTCCCTCTTGTGCCTCGCGCAGCTGAGCGGCCTGACCTTGCAGCATCTCCAACGCCTTACCCTCAGCGACCAACGTCACTTTGTTCTGGTTCATGCGCTCTGCCAGTGCAGGCAGAAAATCGGCTGCCACCGCGTCATGAACCAGCAGTGTATCCAGAGCATTACAGGCGGACGGACGCTGCACTTTGGCGTTTTCCACCACATCCAGCGCGCGCACCAAATCAGCAGACTGATCGACAAAGGCATGGCTGATACCAAAGCCGCCGATAATCACAGGAATCGTGCTTTTTTCTTTACACATTTTGTGCAGGCCGGCACCACCACGGGGAATAATCATATCGACATACTGATCCATGGTCAGCAGCTCAGAGACCAGCTCGCGATCCGGTTTGGCAATATACTGCACCGATGCGCCAGGCAGGCCCGCTTTTTCCATCGCCTGCTGAATAACACTGACCAGCGCCATATTGGAATGGAAGGTTTCCCGTCCCCCGCGCAAAATGCTGGCGTTACCGGTTTTCAGACACAGCGCTGCAATATCAATCGTCACGTTCGGGCGGGCTTCATAAATCACACCCACTACACCTAACGGAACACGGCGGCGACTCAGGCGCATACCATTTTCCAGCACACGAGAATCCAACTCGGCACCAACGGGATCCGGCAAACCAATCACATTGCGCACATCACCGGCGATGGCCGCAAGACGCGATGCATTCAGCATCAGCCGATCCAGCAACGCCTCAGACATGCCGCTTTCGCGCGCCGCAGCCAGATCTTTTTCATTGGCTGCCAGAATTTCTGCCTGACGGGCTTCCAGTTCATCGGCGATAAACGCCAGCGCCTGATTTTTCTGCGCTGTTGCTGTCGTTGCCAGTGTAAAAGCAGCCTGCCTGGCTGCCTGTCCCATTGCTTGCAATTCCACCCTGTTCCCCTTTGTCGGTCTGTCTCTACCAAGTCAATTCAACCCAAGCCATCTGAACAGGCTTGGGGTTGATTATCTGTTTCTGGTTATATCAGTACCAGATCATCCCTGTGTACGGCAACCGGCCCGTATTCATAACCCAGCACCTTGTGGATATCCTGGCTGTGTTTACCGGCAATTTTCGCGATATCCAGGCTTGAATAGCGGCTAATGCCGCGGGCCAGCAAAATGCCATCGGCGCTGTATATGCGGGCCACTTCGCCCCGCTCAAACTCGCCTTTCACCGCAGTAATACCTTTCGCCAGCAAGCTGCTGCCGCGCTGTGTCACGGCCATAGCCGCCCCGGCGTCAACAATAATGTCCCCGGCAGGAGGAGGACCGGCCAGAATCCAGCGCTTACGACTTTCCAGTGGTGATTCCAGCGGCAGGAAATGCGTGCCCAATTGCTCGCCCTTCACTATTCCGGCAATCACTTCCGGTCTGCTGCCCGCAGCAATAATTACTTCAATCCCTGCCCGGCGGGCTACATCAGCCGCCTGCAGTTTGGTCGCCATACCGCCTGTGCCTAATCCGCCGACACTGCCACCGGCCAGCTTACGCAGGGTTTCATCAATGGTATGGACTTCACGTATCAGTTCCGCATCCGGGTTGCTGCGCGGGTCGGCAGTAAACAGCCCTGGCTGATCGGTCAGCAGCAACAGCTTGTCTGCACCGGCCAGAATACCAACCAGCGCAGAGAGGTTGTCGTTATCACCCACTTTAATTTCAGTCGTTGCCACGGCATCATTTTCATTCACGACAGGAATAATCCCGTGCTCCAGCAAGGCCAGCAGCATATCCCGGGCATTGAGGTAACGCTCTCTGTCATTAAGATCAGCACGGGTTAACAGCATCTGACCCACATGCAGGCCATAAATACTGAAGAGCTGTTCCCATTCCTGAATCAAACGGCTCTGGCCCACGGCTGCCAGCAACTGCTTACTGGCCATGGTTTTCGGCAGCTCAGGGTAGCCCAGATGCTCGCGACCTGCGGCAATGGCGCCGGAAGTCACAATAATCACCTGATGCCCCTGCTGTCGCAAATGAGCACATTGACGAACCAGTTCAACCATATGGGCCCGGTCCAGCTTGAGGGTGCCGCCAGTCAGCACACTGGTCCCCAGTTTCACCACTATGGTCTGTATTACAGCTTTCTCTGTATGGTGAGCACTTTGCTCACTGGCGTGTTTTTCGTGATTGTCTGCCATGAAGATTCAAAAAGGATGCGGATGAATGGCATTTGTTTTATCAACCCCGACCGTAAAGCACAAGAAAAATGCGCCGGTAGCGGCGCATTTTCTGTTTTTTCAGGGTTTAATACTAAAATCAGGCCGAAACGGATAAAGTCGGTGCTGACAGATCCGAGGCCGGGCTCAGCGTCAGCGAGTATTCCTGTTCAAGCAAAGTGATAAGCTTCTGATAAAAATCATCCAGAGTCTGCTGAACTGGCTCCAGGTGTTTGGCCGGCACTTTATCTTCCAGCCAGTCGCCATTGATGTCATAACGCCCGAAATAATAGCGATACTGATAGCCGGCCGCTGTTTCAACCATTTCCAGCCACCAGCCCCAGAACTCACGTTCTTCCGGTGCTTTCTTGGCATTAATGCAACTGGCAAGACAATCGAAGAAAAAATGCCCTTCGGATGAGTGCTGCTGGCGAAGATACGGGCCAAGCGCGGTCAGCTTGGTCATCAGGCGGCCATGAGGAGGAAAAATGACTTGTGTTGGCATAGCATGTCCATCCTTAGTCGGAGTTCAAAAAAAGCGCAACTTTCTGAAAATATCCCTTGTTGGAATGACCATTTAACGCACAAGGCCAATGAAATGGCAACATATTATTTACATCCTCGGACCAGACAAAGCGACCTTTACAGTGTGTCCTTCAACCAGTCGACTACCGTGCTCATCGCTCTGTGGTAGCCATCGTGCAAAGGTGCCGCAGGTACAGTCACCGCTTTCCCGCCCCGGCTTGATAAAGCAATCAGCTGGTTATCCGTCTCAGGGCAAACAGGATCATCTTTTAAACTGACGCCCAGCATAGGGATGTCGACTTTACGACGGGCAAGCAACCCCTGCTGCTTGAGCGACCAGGCGCTCATATGCGAAACCAGGCTTGCTTTAGACACCCAGTTTTTCCCCATCCGTGAAGCAAACATGTCCAGATACATTCTGGGCATACTGTTCAGCAACTTAGGCTGGCTCAGTAATCCATGAATAATACCGCCAATACTGATGCTTGTTTTCAGCCGTGTCGGCTCCAGAAACCCCAGCCGGATAGCAGCATTGCCGCCAAAGCGTATCCCCAGCATCGCAACCCTGTTATGGTCAACCCAGGGCACATCACGCACCTGTTGCAGCAATGCCTGATGAAGCCGGCTGGTATCTTCGGTTAATGGCCAGGCCGCACTGTGGCCAACCGATGGCATATCCAGTGTGATCATCGCAAAACCGGCCGGTCCGAAGTAATCCTGATACAAGGGCCACAGCTCAGTCTGCAATGTATCCAGACCACCACTGACAATCACGGTCGGCAACAGCTTGTCGGTACAAGGCAAGTGAATAAAAGCCTGAAATTTTTTGCCCTGGTAAGAGACATCAATGGTTTTCACCTGATGCGGCATCAGTTCGGTGGCATCTTTGTAGGTCAGGGTCGCCTGAAGCTCCGCCTGGGCGGCCAGCTCATCCCCCTTCAGGTGCGGATAGGCCGCAATACCATAATGGGTGCTCGCTTTAAGCAGCAGCTTAGCGGCCTGTTCTTTGTCGCCTTTATCCAGGCTCTCGCGGCTTAAGCGCTGGTATTTACTGCCCAGCTGCGACCATTCATAGACCCAGTTACCAGGCTTGTAGCCGATCACTGTATCCAGCAGCTCATCATTGGTGCGTTGTGCTTCGGCACTGGCAATTTTGGCAAAGACACTTTCCATTTCAATAGGATCAACGCCTTGCCAGATCCATTGCGGACGTCGCAGAACCCGGTACCAGCCACTTTCACTGTCCCCATCAAGCGCGTTATGAACTTCCTGGGATGAAGTATGGGCCAGTTTAACCAGACTCGAGGTTTCTTTGGTCGTTTGACGAGGAGCAAACAATTTTTCAGACAAGTTTACCTTAGAAGGCTCAGACACAATTGACTCCTGCATTTGTCGGTTCAGAACCTGCTACCGCCACCACAGCGATAACATTAAATCTGGCTATATTGTATATGTTTTCTCAGCCATTACCCCAAACGGCAGGCACAAAAAAAGGAGCCTGTTCGCTCCTTTTCGAAAAAATGCCGGGCAGCTGTTTTACTTAGCGCTTGGCAATTGGATCAACATAAGTCACAGCCATATCCCAGGGTTGCTCAATCCAGGTATCCTGAGCAATATCGACAACATAATCATCAACCAGATGTTTACCGGCAGGTTTGGCGCACACGGTAACGAATTTTGCTTTCGGGTACATAGCACGGATCATTTCAGCCGTACCGCCTGTATCCACCAGATCGTCCACCACGATAAAGCCGTCACCATCACCCTCTGCTTTTTTCAGTACTTTCATATCACGCTGATGATCGTGGTCATAGCTTGAAATACAGACTGTATCAACATGACGAATACCCAGTTCACGCGCAAGAATGGCAGCCGGTACCAGACCGCCACGGCTCACAGCGATAATGCCTTTCCACTGCTCAGCCGGCAGCAGCTTCTCAGCCAGCTGGCGTGTGTAACTCTGCATGTTGTCCCAGGTGATGACGAACTTATTACTCATATCCGATGAACCTCTAAATCAGCGAATAAAAACCGCTGGTCGATAAACAAATTATAAAAAGATGATTTTAGCTGCAAACAGCACGGCAATAACCCAGACGCTGATATTCACCTCGCGTCCTTTACCACTAAGCAACTTGATCGCTGCATAGCTGATAAAGCCCAGCGCGATCCCTTCTGCAATGGAATATGTTAACGGCATCAGCAGGCAGACCACAACAACAGGTGCCGCTTCTGTTAAGTCACGCCAGTCAATGCTGTTCAGCCCCGACATCATCAGGATGGCGACGTAAAACAATGCGCCGGCCGTCGCGTAAGCAGGTACCATGCCCGCCAGCGGCGAGAAGAACAGCGCGAGCAGGAACAAGACACCCACAGTCACAGCCGTCAGACCGGTCCGACCGCCTGCCGCAACACCAGCAACACTTTCAACGTAAGACGTCGTGTTGGATGTTCCCAGCAGTGCACCCACGGAGGTTGCGGTACTGTCTGCCAGCAGCGCACGACCCAGGCGCGGCATCCTGCCGTCTTTGTCGACCATGCCAGCTTTGGTGGTTGCCCCCACCAGCGTCCCGGCGGTATCAAACAGATCCACAAACAGGAAAGCAAAGACGATCGACACCAGGCCTACATCCATGGCACCGCTGAAATCCAGCTGCATGAAGGTTGGCGCAAGACTTGGCGGCAAAGAAACAATGCCGTGGTACTGGACGTCACCAAACAAAATCCCCAGTGCCGTAATGATCAGAATGGCAATCAGAACCGCAGCTTTTAAACCGCGATGAACCAGTGCAATGGTCAGAATGAAACCCAGCGCTGCCATGGCTGCCGGGAAACTGGTGAAGTCACCAACCTGAACCAGCGTTGCCGGGTTATCGACGACAATCCCCGCACTTTGCAAGGCAATAAATGCCAGGAACAACCCGATGCCCGCCGTGATGCCCGTCCTCAACGAGAGTGGTATGGCATGAATTAACCACTCGCGGACTTTCAATAGACTGAGCACGATAAAACACAGGCCCGAGAAGAAGACCGCCGCCAGCGCCACCTGCCAGGTATGACCCATTCCCAAAACTACGGAATAAGTGAAGAAAGCATTCAGCCCCATGCCCGGCGCCTGAGCAACCGGATAATTTGCCACTAAGCCCATCATGAAACAGCCGATCATCGCCGCCAGACAGGTTGCAACAAAAACGGCCCCTTTATCCATTCCTGTCGCCGCCAGCATCGACGGGTTCACAAAGATGATATAGGCCATCGTCAGGAAGGTCGTCGCACCAGCCAGCATTTCGGTACGAACATTGGTCCCGTTTTCATTTAACTTAAACAGCTTCTCTAGCATTGCTCTCTGGTCCTTGGAGAAAAGTGTTTGCTACCTCTGAAACGCAAAAAGTATAACAGCAAATAGTAAACGATTGCGTCACAGTAATTTTGGGGGGCGATTATAGGCTTATCAGTAGTAAATTACCAGACGGGTCAGAAATATCAGTCAATGTCAGATATATGGCTGATTTTAATCCAACCCAACACCGAAACCCCATTAAATATAATAAAAATCAACAAGTTAAAATTAACCATTCATGATTAATATTTAAGCGATTAAATTTTTCACAGCAAAAGCAAACGCTTAATCATATATAAAGAGTGAAGTCTTTACTCTGTTAGGCAGGGTGTAATCGAATACATTCCTTTTCACAACATTATCATCAAAAATGCCGGGTGAAAGTAAAATGAGTTAAGCGGAAGATAAAAAAAACGCCACCCTTTCCCGGGTGGCGGCAAAACTAAGTCATCGGGTCTCTGTCGGCAGCAGTCACTGCAGCAGAGCAATTATCTGATTAGTCTTGAAAGTTAGGGGGTGAACATCTGTTCGCAACGCTAAAGTTGCAGGCACATCAGGGGGATGTGTGCCGTGAGCAATTCAATTATCAGTAACCAAAAGATCGCGGGTAGCTAAACGCACCACTGAAAACGCCTTTATTGTTCCAAAATTTTGCTGTGGATTCATATACATTCATGACAACGACTTCCTAATATATTTTTATTGCCTGGAGGCTAATTGAGAGCAACCTGGCCACCAATCTCGGTTCCCTGGAGTTAATGCACTGACCTTTCCCTGTGCTAACTATCGTTTTTCAACTTGGGATAATAATAACCATTTGGTAATTTAATCACAACCTTAACTTTAACTACGTCACACTTTTGTGAATAAACCTCTCAATAACACCCATTATCGGTAATTTATTACACCACGAACTATGTTAATCAGGCCATAAATCCACACAAATGAGACTAAAGTGGCATACCTAATTTCCGAAGAAGCAGACAACATCAGTGAAGGTCATTTGCCTGAGTGCAAGCAAGGAAGAAAGCGCTATGACAAAACTCCTTCACTTACGTTCACTATCTATCAGCAGCCGTCTGTATCTGCTGGGCTTGATCATTACCATTCTGACCCTGCTCCCTCTGATTACCTTTATATCTGGCTATCAGGAAACCCTTCTGGACCAAAAACGAGATAAAACCAGAAACCTGGTCGAGAGTGCCCACAGTTTGCTGGCTTACTACTACCAGCAGGAAACTCAGGGCCAGCTGACACGCATTGAAGCACAACAGCAGGCAAAACTGGCCATCGCCAGCCTTCGCTATGAAAATAATGATTACTTCTGGATTAACGATAACCATCCCAACATGGTGATGCACCCGTTCAAACCCGAACTGGACGGTAAAGATCTCTCCCAGTTCAAAGATCCGCTCGGCAACAAACTGTTTGTCAGCATGGCAGACGTCGTCAGGCAGCAAAGCCAGGGCTTTGTCGATTATCAGTGGGAAAAACCAGGTCACTCTGAGCCTGTTGATAAAATTTCCTATGTAAAAGGATTTGCCCCCTGGGGATGGATTCTGGGATCTGGGATATATGTCGATGATGTCAAAGCGCTGTTTTACACAGAGTTACAACGCCTCGGGCTCATTTTGGCCGCTTCATTGATCCTGATGCTGCTTCTGGCCAAAGTGATAGGCCGCAGCATTACCGCCCCGTGTGAATCCACCTTGCTGGCCATGCAGGATATTTCCCGCGGTGAAGGTGATTTAACCCGGCGCCTGCCGGTTCAGGGTAATGATGAACTGAGCCTCATCGCTACTGCCTACAACCAGTTTGCCGATAAAATCACCGACATGCTGCGTGCTGTCGAACCCGTCAGTGAACATATCAGTTCGGCCGCCAGTCAGCTCAATGCCGTCGCCAACACCACGGCCGAGAGTGCAAGTCAGGCGCATCAGGGGGTGGATTCCGTCGCCTCGGCCATGACAGAGCTGCATTCCAGTAACCAGGAAGTCGCACGCTCGGCAGCAACAGCTGCCGATGCCGCAACAACAGCGCAATCTCACAGTGAACAGGGGCTGAGTGTTGTATCTCGCTCGGGAGAGGAAATGCGTGCCCTGCTCGCCTTGTTGGATGAAACCAATAAAAGTGCGCAAGCATTGGCCGAAGACTCTGAAACCATAGGAGCTGTGCTGGACGTAATCCGCAACATTGCTGAACAGACCAACCTGCTGGCCCTGAATGCCGCCATTGAAGCAGCCCGTGCTGGCGAGCAGGGCCGTGGTTTTGCCGTAGTCGCCGATGAGGTACGTACTCTGGCTACCCGCACTCAGTCCAGTACCAATGAGATAGAAGCCATTATCACCCGGCTGCAGAATCGCTCCAGCAATGTCAGTAACGCCCTGATCCAGACCAGTGAGCAGTCAGCCAGTACGGTAAAACATGCCCAGGATGTCGCCAATGCACTGGAAGCGATCAGTCAGCAAATTCATACAATTCGAGATCTGAATCAACACATTGCCGATGCCAGCCAGCAGCAGTCCGATGCGACAGAAGCCATTAACATCAGCCTGTCGCAACTGAGTGAACACAGTCACAGCCATGTTTCACAGGGTCAGCAGATTGCGGCGGCCAGTGAGCAACTGCTCGCTAGTGGTCGTCACCTTAATGTACAGATCTCTCAATTTAAGATTTAGCGAAAAGCAAAGTGGATTAATAGCAAGCTCCCTGTGGCTGAGGTAAGATATTCATCTGCCTGTCCCGGAAATTCACCCTATGATAGTCCGGGTAAGGCAGCATGAATGACAGTTTATTAGGGAGAGTTCTGTGTCTGAAATCAGCCATCTTTCGCCACAAATCGTGTGGCAATTCTTTGATCAAATTTGCGCTATACCACACCCGTCCAAGCATGAAGAAGCATTGGCTCAACACATCATACGTTTTGCTGAAACCGAAGGCCTGGCCGTACGCCGAGATCCCACTGGCAACGTATTTATTACAAAGCCAGCCACTGCGGGAATGGAAAACCGCAAAGGCGTGGTGCTTCAGGCACACATTGATATGGTTCCGCAAAAGAATGAAGACACAGATCACGACTTTGCTGCTGACCCAATTCAGCCTTATATCGACGGTGAGTGGGTAACCGCCAGAGGAACGACCTTAGGGGCAGATAACGGTATTGGTATGGCAACTTGTCTGGCTGTACTGGCCTCGAAAGATATTGAGCACGGCCCTCTGGAAGTACTGCTAACTATTGATGAAGAAGCCGGTATGACAGGTGCATTTGGTCTGCAGGAAGGCTGGCTGGAAGGCGATATTCTGCTGAATACCGATTCAGAGCAGGAAGGCGAAATCTACATGGGTTGCGCCGGTGGCGTTGATGCCGAGCTATCTCTGGCGATTGAGCGTGAGACGGTTCCGGCAGAGCACACTGCTGTCAAACTGATGATCAAAGGCCTGAAAGGCGGCCACTCTGGCTGTGATATTCACACCGGCCGTGCCAACGCCAATAAGTTGCTGGGACGTTTCCTGTTTGCCCATGCCGCAGAGCTGGGGCTGCGAGTACACAGCCTCAAAGGCGGCACACTGCGCAACGCGATTCCCCGCGAAGCCTTTGCCATCGTTACGCTGCCAGCCAGACAGGCTGATGCGCTGCAGGATCGCTTCGGTCATTTCCAAAACATACTGAATACCGAGCTGGGTAACGTAGAAACCGGTATCAAACTGTCGGTTGAAAACAGCGAATTGCCTGTAGATGTGCTCTGTGCAGACAGCCAGCAACGTCTTCTGGCACTGATCAATGCCTGTCCGAACGGTGTTGTGCGCATGAGCGACGACATTCCCGGTGTCGTTGAAACCTCACTGAACCTGGGCGTGATCACCACAGAGACTGACCGCGTGACCCTGCTGTGTCTGATCCGCTCTCTGATTGACTCTGGCCGTAGCAGTGTTGAACACGCGCTGAGCGCCCTGGCCCAGCTGGCTGGCGCACAGTGTGAGTTCTCCGGCGCCTATCCGGGCTGGAAACCAGACCCGGATTCAGAAGTGATGCATCTGTTCCGCGACACTTACAAAGAGATTTACGGTAATATCCCGGATATCATGGTGATCCATGCTGGCCTGGAATGTGGCTTGTTTAAAGAGCCGTACCCAAACATGGATATGATTTCTTTCGGTCCGACCATTAAATTTCCGCATTCCCCCGACGAAAAGGTGAACATTAAAACCGTTGGCCTGTTCTGGGAGCAAATGGTCGCCATCCTGAAACAGATCCCGGTGAAAGCCTGATAAATGCAGCGGGGAGCGTATCCGCTCCCCTTTGTCTGTTCCGGAAAACCTGAGTTTCCTGAAACACACCTACCAGTCAAACGACAATTGCTGCGCTTTGACGCCCGATTCCAGCCCGACGCTGATACCAACTAAGCGAATTTCCCGCCCTTTTTGTCTGGTCAGGGCTTCGGTCAGTAAAGCGGCGAACTGCTGCTTCTGCAATATCGGTTGACTATGCTCGACCGTGGTTTGCTGGAAATCGGCGAATTTCACTTTGACTCCCTGACGGGCAATACGCAGATCCGGACGCACTTTTCTGAGCCGTGCTTCCAATTCAGGATACAGTTTCTCAACGACTTGCCAGCATTGAGCATAATCAACAATATTGCGGGAAAAGGTTCTCTCGACACCCACAGATTTTCGCTCACGCGAGACCACAACGTCACGCTCATCAATGCCGTGTGCACGCGCCCACAGTGATTGGCCAAACTTGCCAAACTGCTTTAACAACTCCCGCCTGTCATAAGCTTGTACATCCTTGCCGAGATACAGGCCGATATCGTGCAGTTTTTGGATGGTGACTTTGCCAACTCCCGGTATTTTCTCCAATGGCAACTCGGCCACAAAATCAGACACGCCGGCTGGCGTCACCACATACTGACCATCCGGTTTATTCATATCGGAGGCTATTTTGGCAATGAATTTTACCGGTGCCACCCCTGCGGAAGCTGTGAGATGCAACTCTTCACGGATAGCCTGACGGATGTCCTGAGCAATTAAAGTCGCTGAACCTCGGTGCAGGTGGCTGTCTGTGACATCCAGATAGGCTTCATCGAGAGAAAGGGGTTCGATCAGCGAGGTATAGCGCCGGAAAATCGCCCTGATTTGATGCGAGACCTCTTTATAAACGGCCATCCTGCCGGGCACCAGTACCAGGTCCGGACAGAGCTGCATCGCCTGAGCTGTCGGCATAGCAGAAAGCACGCCGAATTGCCGGGCCAGATAATTACAGGTACTGAGCACTCCCCGCTGTTCAGATCGCCCACCGATAGCAATAGGGACATGTTGCAGTTCAGGGTTATCGCGCATCTCAACCGCCGCAAAAAAGCAGTCCATATCAACATGGATAATTTTCCGTTGATGGCTGTTGGTCACGTTTTTATCTGACATAACATCGGCTTTCAACATGTGACTGGATAATAGATAGCTGTATTTATACACAGTATTATATGTGCTCACCTTGCAGATAGCGAGCAACAAAAAGCCCGCGGTTTTAACCACGGGCTTTTTACTCAGCGAGAACGCCAGTCATAATCAGATGATCTGATTTTTCTTCCATTCTTCCTGCTTGGCGGCGCGAGCTTCACGTTTCAAACGCTTATCACAGGGCTCAGGACAGTCACATTCTTTTTCAATGCCAACCGCGCCAAGGCCGCCGCAGCTACCAGCTACCGTTTTACGCTGGAAAATATAGCCGACAGCCATAGCGACTATGACCAACAGAAAAACACCAAAGGTTGTTACATATACCAACATACTATGCTCTCAACTTATTTCTTCTGCATGTAAGTCGTAAAGGCATCAGAGGCATATTCCTTAAAGCCTTCTTCCGTACTTACAATTAACAGAACTGGCAATTTTTCTTGGTTTGCCAGTGCAATTGCTTTCTCTTCTCCCATTACAGAAAATGCCGTTGCCAGAGCATCTGCTGTCATGCTTTTCGGATGCATCACAGTCACTGACACCACATGGTTGGTAATCGGCTTACCTGTTTTAGGATTTATCAGATGTGAATAGCGTACACCATTTTCTTCAAAATAGTTACGATAATCACCCGAAGTGGCCACCGCCATTTCCCCCGGCTCAACCACTTCCTGTATCGAACGGCTGCCATCTTCTGTTGGCTTTTCAATGGCTATCCGCCATGGCACACCTTCCAGATTCTTGCCTTTAAGGCGAATTTCACCACCGATTTCAACCAGATAGTCATTTACACCCAAAGAAGCAATATAGTCAGCCACAACATCGACGCCATAACCCTTCGCAATGGATGACAGATCAACATACAGTCCGGGCAAATCTTTTACCAAAGCGTTACCTTCGACTTTCAGATGCTCTATGCCGATTTCCTGACGGCGAGCACTCAGCTCTTCATCCGTCGGTACCACATCCGGACGGGCTTCCGGTCCGAAACTCCATAAGTTAACCAGGGGGCCAACCGTCACATCCAGCGCTCCATCCGTCAATTTTGCCAAGCGAATCGCTTCCCGGACAACTGTCGCCGTGTCAGCCGACACAACAAAAGGTTCACGGCTTTGATGCTGATTAAATTGGCTGAGCTCGGAGTCCTCACGATAGGTCGACATCTGATCGTTAACCAATTCAAGGCGGCGATCAATTTCTTTCTGAAGTGCCACTTCGCTCGGTAAGCCTTCCTGCTCAATCAACTTGATCGAATAATAGGTCCCCATTGTTGAGCCGGTCAGGTGAATTAACTGACGTTGCTCGCTACAGCCACTGACAACCAGTGCCATCACCAGCAGCACAGCTGCCCGGGTGAATAGTTTCATCATGCAGGGATCTCCCAAATACAGACAATGTCACTCAGTTACCGCTCACACGGCATTGATACGCGCTAAAGAATTTATGCAGGGCTTGACGAAAAATGGCTGATCCCAAGGGATCAGCCATTTTAAAGGAAGACCTCAGGCAGGATTAGCCACCAAAGTCATCCAGCAGGATGTTTTCGTCTTCAACACCCAAGTCTTTCAGCATACTGATAACAGCAGCGTTCATCATCGGTGGACCACACATATAGTATTCGCAGTCTTCCGGTGCATCATGATCTTTCAGGTAGTTTTCATAAAGCACATTATGGATGAAGCCGGTGTAACCGTCCCAGTTGTCCTCTGGCAGAGGATCAGACAGGGCGCAGTACCACTTAAAGTTATCGTTTTCGTTCTGCAGCATATCGAAATCTTCCACATAGAACATTTCACGCTTAGAACGAGCACCATACCAGAAAGTCATCTTACGCTTAGACTGCAAACGTTTCAGCTGGTCAAAGATGTGTGAACGCATAGGTGCCATACCTGCACCACCGCCGATAAACACCATCTCAGCATCAGTATCTTTCGCGAAGAATTCACCAAACGGACCAGAGATCGTTACCTTATCACCTTCTTTCAGTGACCAGATATACGAAGACATGATACCTGGTGGCACGTCCGGGTTACGAGGTGGCGGCGTAGCGATACGCACGTTCAGCATAATAATGCCTTCCTCTTCCGGATAGTTCGCCATCGAGTAAGCACGAATTGTTTCTTCGTTAACCTTTGATTCGTATCGGAACAGGTTGAACTTGTCCCAGTCTTCACGGAATTTCTCAGGTACGTCGTAATCAGCATACTTAACATGGTGTGGTGGCGCTTCAATCTGAATATAACCACCAGCACGGAATGGTACTGACTCACCGTCTGGAATGCCCAGCTTCAGCTCTTTGATGAAGGTCGCTTTATTATCATTAGAGATAACAGAGCAATCCCACTTTTTAACACCAAAGATTTCTTCCGGCAGTTCGATGTCCATGTCGGCTTTCACGTTAACCTGGCAAGACAGACGCTCACCTTCACGTGCTTCACCTTTAGTGATGTGATCCAGTTCCGTTGGCAGAATATCGCCGCCACCAGATTTGATTTTCACGCGGCACTGACCGCATGAACCACCACCACCACAAGCAGAAGAGACAAAGATGCCGCTGCCTGCCAGTGCGCCCAAAAGTTTACCACCCGCAGGGGTCGTGATTGCTTTTTCCGGGTCGTTATTGATTGAGATAGTAATGTCACCAGATGGTACCAGCTTGGATTTAGCGAACAGAATCACTAATACCAGAGCCAGGATAATCAAGGTGAACATAACTACGCCAAGAATAATATCCATGAATTATTCCTTATTATCCTGATTACAGCTGTACACCGGAGAAGGACATGAAGCCCAACGCCATGAGACCTACAGAGATGAAAGTGATACCCAGGCCACGCAGACCGGCAGGTACGTCAGAATACTTCATCTTCTCGCGAATACCCGCCAGGGCAACGATAGCCAGCATCCAGCCCACACCAGAGCCAAAGCCGTATACCACAGACTCCGCGAAGTTGTAGTCACGCTGTACCATGAAAGATACGCCACCGAAGATTGCACAGTTAACGGTGATCAGCGGCAGGAAAATACCCAGCGCGTTGTACAGCGGCGGGAAGAAACGGTCCAGAATCATTTCCAGAATCTGTACCAGTGCCGCGATAACACCGATAAAAGTGATAAAGTTCAGGAACGTCAGGTCAACGCCCTCAACAATGGCGCCGTCTTTCAGCAACAGGTTATAAACCAGATTGTTCATCGGCACTGCAATTGTCAGTACCACTGTTACTGCAATACCCAGACCAAAAGAGGTTTTGACTTTCTTCGATACCGCCAGGAATGTACACATCCCCAAGAAGAAAGACAGTGCCATGTTCTCGATGAAAATCGAGCGAACCAGCAAGCTAATATAATGTTCCATGTTTCCCTTACTCCTTCGCTTCTACTTGATCCGGACGTAAAGTACGGATTGTCCAGATCATAAAGCCAATCAGGAAGAAGGCAGACGGTGCCAATAGCATGATACCGTTTGGCTGATACCAGCCACCTTCAGAAATCAGCGGCAGTACCTGAACACCGAAGATGCTACCTGAGCCTAGTAGCTCACGGAAGAAGCCCACTGTCAGCAGTACGAAGCCATACCCCAGACCGTTACCAATACCATCCAACAGAGATGGCAATGGGGCCGATTTCATTGCATAGGCTTCTGCACGTCCCATAACGATACAGTTGGTGATGATCAGACCAACGAATACAGACAGCTGCTTAGAGATGTCGTAAACGAATGCTTTCAGCACCTGGTCAACCACGATTACCAACGAGGCAATAATCGCCATCTGAGCGATAATACGTACGCTGTTAGGGATTTGGTTACGCACCAGAGACACAAAGAAGTTGGAAAATGCAGTAACGAAGGTCACAGCCAGCGCCATTACGAACGCAGTTTCCAGTTTAGTGGTTACAGCCAGCGCTGAGCACACACCCAGTACCTGTAAGGCGATCGGGTTATTGCTAACGATCGGCCCCAACAGGACTTTTTTCATTTCTTTAGTATCAGCCATTGTTCAGGCCTCCATTGCGCACTTTAGCCAGGAACGGACCGAAGCCGTTGTCACCTAACCAGAACTGGAAGGTGTTCTGAACGCCATTACTCGTCAGCGTTGCACCAGACAGGCCGTCGATACCATGAATATCACCTTCCGGCGCGCCGCCTTTCACAACGCGGATGGCAGGTTCGAAGTTATCATCAAGCAGCTTCTTGCCTTCCCACTGTGCACGCCATTTCGGGTTAACGACTTCACCACCCAGACCAGCGGTTTCACCCTGTTCATAGTAAGCGATGCCAGACACGGTGTTGCCGTCGGTTTCAACTGCAACAAATGCGTACATCATGGACCAAAGTCCTTTACCATTAACTGGCAGAATCAGCTTCTGAACCTGACCGTTTTCATCTTTTACCAGATACACTTTGGCAACGTTCGCACGACGAATCAGTTTCGCCGGATCAGCAGCCGGATCCAGTTTCACAGAAAGAGCCGGCGTTTTTGATGCGTCACGCTGGTCATACTCTGCTGGTGATTCACCTTCGACAGACTCGACGAAGTTACCGGATTTCAGTTCAACCAGTTTTGGTTCAATGAACTTGTTATACGTGTCTGGAACATTCACACCCTCTTGCAGCAGGCCAGCTACAGACAGGATATTGCGCTGAACATCCAGCTTAGCATTCGCTTGCTGCATCGGGCGCAGCATGACTGCTGCTGTTGATACCACGATAGAGCACACCAGGCTCAGGACAACAACAACAATCAGCGTTTTCTTAAAGCTATCATTCTTATTTGACATGACGAGCCAGTCTCCGTTTGATGTTGCCTTGAATTACTGCATGGTCAAACAGCGGTGCAAACAGGTTTGCGAACAGAATCGCCAGCATCATGCCTTCCGGGAACGCAGGGTTAACCACACGTACCATCACAGCCATCACGCCAATCAGTGCACCGTACCACCACTTACCTTTATTGGTAAAAGCAGCAGAAACCGGATCGGTTGCCATGAACATCATACCGAAGGCAAAGCCACCCAGTACCAGATGCCAGTGCCAAGGCATAGCGAACATTGCGTTGGTATCGGAACCAATGATGTTAAACAGTGTTGCGGCAGCAACCATACCTATCATGGTACCGGCAATAATGCGCCAGGACGCAATGCCCAGATACACAATGAAAGCACCGCCGATCAGAATGAACAGAGTCGACACTTCACCGATTGAACCAGGAATGCGTCCAATGAAAGCATCCATCCAGCTCACAGCTTCACCTGTGATAGTGTTAACCACTGCTGTCTGGCCACCGGTTGCCCACTGGCTCAATGCCGTTGCACCAGAGAAACCATCAGCGGCAGTCCACACCAGATCGCCTGAGATCTGCGCCGGGTAAGCGAAGAACAGGAAGGCACGACCGGCAAGAGCCGGGTTCAGGAAGTTACGACCTGTACCGCCAAAGATCTCTTTCGCCACGACCACACCAAAGGTAATACCCAGTGCAGCCTGCCACAGAGGCAGTGTTGGCGGAACGATCAGCGCAAACAGAATCGAAGTCACGAAGAAACCTTCGTTCACTTCGTGCTTACGCACCATACAGAACAGTACTTCCCAGAAGCCACCAACGATAAATACCGTGGCATAGATAGGCAGGAAGTATGTCGCACCCAGCAGCATTTTACTGCCCCAGCCGGCGTCAGCACCTAAGGTGCCGCCCAGAGACTCGGTCAGCCAGTAATGCCAGTCACCACTGATAATGGCAGCCAGCTGATCACCTGCATACAGGTGGTTCAGGGCAAACACTGCCTGATGACCTACGTTGTACATACCCCAGAACATGGCAGGGAATACGGCCAACCAGACCATGATCATGATACGTTTCAGGTCGATACTGTCACGCACGTGAGAACCGGTACGGGTTACAATACCTGGGGTGTAAAGCACGGTGGCGACTGCTTCATACAGTGCAAACCATTTCTCATGCTTACCACCTGGCTCAAAGTGGTGTTCGATCTGCTCGAGGTAATTCTTGAGGCTCATGAATTATCCTTCCTTCTCAATCTTGTCCAGGCATGCACGCAGCATTGGACCGTACTCATACTTACCTGGGCACACGAAGGTACACAGTGCCAGATCTTCTTCATCCAGCTCCAACGCACCCAACTGCTGGGCACTGTCAGTATCGCCGGCGCACAGATCACGCAATAGCAGTGTAGGCTCGATGTCCAGCGGCATGACACGCTCATAGTTACCGATTGGCACCATGGAACGCTCACTACCATTGGTAGTGGTTGTCATGTTGTACAGCTGGCCTGGGAAAAATTGGCTAAAGAAAGCACGTGTTACAGAGAATTTGTTCTTACCAGGAACGATCCAGCCCATGAACTCTTTCTCACGACCTTCACGCAGCGCAGAAATCTGCAGGTGGTAACGGCCGAGATAAGCATGAGGGCCAGTCGCCGGGATGCCATTCAGGACAGAACCTGACAGCACACGCAGTTCACCGGTTAACAGCTCAGATTCAGTCAGCTGCTCGACAGACGCACCGATAACAGTACGAACCAGACGAGGGTTGTTAACGGCAGGACCTGCCAGAGAAACAACACGCTGAGTGTACAGCTCACCAGTCAGGAATAACTGACCGAAAGCAATCACATCCTGATAGTTCAGGTGCCATGCAACATTATGAGCGTCAGCACCGAACAAAGTATGGATGTGCGTACCTACCAGACCGGCAGGGTGCGGTCCGTTAAATACGTGCTCTTCAACATTGGCTTCGCTGCTGCGCGGCAGGCTTGCACCTGACTTACACACATACACCTTGCCACCGGTCAGACGAGACAGAAGCGACAGACCAGCAACAAAGGCTTCGCCTTGTTCGTTGATAATCACTTCTGGGTTGGCTGCCAATGGGTTGGAATCCATCGCATTGACAAAAATCGCCTGTGTTTCAGAATCGATCGCTGGGACCTTGCTGAATGGACGGGTACGTAACGCTGTCCACATACCAGACTCAACCAGCTGCTCTACAATCACAGAGCGATCCAGTTGAGCCAACCCAGCTTTGTCATAGCGGTTAAAGGTGATTTGATCATCGCCTTCAACATCAATGACAACAGACTGAAGCACACGCTTAGCTCCACGGTTGACTTCCACAACCTTGCCACTGGCTGGAGCAGTAAATTTAACGCCTGGGTTCTTCTTATCTTCGAAGAGCACCTGACCTTTTTTTACTGCATCCCCTACGCGGACATGCATGGTTGGACGCATACCCACGTATTCTTCGCCAAGCAAGGCGACTCGAGAGATGGACTTACCATCATTTATCGCCTGGGTAGGAGTCCCTGCAATTGGGATATCCAGCCCCTTCTTTATTGTAATCATACGCACTTGCACTACATTAACGGGAAAAAGAACTTGTTATTGCGCAACTTAGACACGACTTTCCTTGGTCCGAGGCCGGTTTTCCAGCAACCAGCGCCGCAACATCCTATTAACTCTTCCATCACACATTAAGATGACGAGTTTTTTCGAGGGCCGGATTTTAGCATTAATCAACAGGTTTTTACTATGGCAAACCTCGCTAATCGAACTGAAATTCAGCGATAGCTGATGTGCTAATAATCACGAGAACAGATAAATTTGACCCAACGCACACTTGCGCTGAATCTTCTGCTTGTCGCCTCGAAAATTGTATTTTTCTGCTATTTACAAATTGGTATCATAACGTCAACACCAAAGGACAGTCGGTAAAACTAACGCATTCGATGGTCATAAAACAGTAAAATTCGACGCAAAACCGCATCGAATTTGCAACATATGTTTTCATCCGGCAGCTAAGGCATCACCGAACATTTCACCACATTCGGGACTCATTATAGTCGCCTGAAATGAGAAAAGGCTTGCTAACTAAGCAGCCCTGCGCCACAAGACCAGCAGCGGGACAATCACAGGACACTCTGTGACTTAACGGTGCGTATACTACGCCATGACTCAATTATTGATGACTATCAACTTCAAACTTCGGACTGTAAAAAACCGCAACAAGATGCGGTTTTTGATCAACGAGCGATTCACCACTGTTCAATCACTTGATGTAGTCATCATATCTTAACCAAACTTACTACCACCCAAACAAGCGGGAGAAGCCGGTGCAGACTGCTGCGCCTGCCATTCATCCGGTGTGTAAGTGTGAATCGCCAGCGCATGAATGTGATTGGCCAGCTCATCTGCCAGTACTGTATTAATTGCTCTATGGCGACCAATCAGACGCTGACCTTCAAATTCATTACTGACCACTATCACTTTAAAATGACTTTCTGCGCCTTCTGGCACATTATGCATATAGCTTTCATTGTGCACTTCCAGATGGGTCGGTGACAATGCGGCTTGCAGTTTCTGTTCAATGCGTTCCTGGATCATATGGCCTCCTGACGCTGGCATGCTAGGTGTCTGTGCAAGAGTAGCGAATGAAAATTCGGCGATATCCTGAAAATCGCTGTGTTATGCTCACCATAACAACACACTTCTCACTGTTAGTCTTTGCAGCTACGTCAGCATCTGCGAAAATATTCAACCCGACAACATACCCTAAAGATAGCCTGAATGAAACCTGAGCTCACCCTGCACGGCCAGACCCTGCAACTGAACCGATACCCGATTCGTCAAAATGAAACTTTGCAAGCCTGGGATGCGGCGGATGAATACCTGATCAACCAGGTTGAAGACATGAAGCAGAAGCAGGCGCTCACTCTGGATGCTGAGCGCCCCGTTTTGATCATGAATGACAGCTTTGGTGCCTTAGCATGCTGGTTCGCCCGTCAGGGACAGACGGTATCTGTTGGTGACTCATACATTGCAAGAACGGCCAGCCAGCACAATCTGGCCGCAAACACGCTGCCGGACGTCAAATTCGCTGACTGCCTGGCTCCTGTGCCACCCCAGACCCAGCTGGTACTGCTGAAGCTGCCCAAAAATAACCGGCTGCTCATCTGGCAGCTTACCCAGCTTTGTGCCGCTTTACCTGAAGACTGTGTGGTGATTGCTGCCGCTAAAGCCAGGGACATACATTCCTCCACACTCAAACTGTTCGAGAAACATCTGGGCCCGACCAGTACATCACTGGCAATGAAAAAAGCACGACTGATTTTCTGTCAGCCGGATAAAAATCTGGCGACATCGCTGCCGGAAACCCAGCGCTGGGAGGTACCTGAGTACAAACTCACCTTAACCAACCATGCCAATGTGTTTTCCGGTGAAAGTCTCGACATCGGGGCCAGATTATTGCTGGAGCATATCCCTCAGGATCAGGCACTGAAGCACATTATCGACTTAGGGTGCGGAAACGGGGTCATTGGCTTGCAGGCAGCCAGACTCAATCCACAAGCAACAGTGACTTGTGTCGATGAAAGTTACATGGCCGTGGCGTCTTGCCGGGAAAATGCTGACCTGAATCTGACTAACCCGGCTCAACTCGAGGCTAAAGTAGATAACTGCCTGGAAAGTATGGCAAATAGCAACGCAGACCTGGTGTTATGCAACCCACCTTTCCACCAGCAAAATACCATTACCGATCATATTGCCTGGCAAATGTTCTGTGATGCAAAGCAAAGCCTAAGGCAACATGGACGTTTGATTGTGATCGGTAATCGTCATCTTGGCTATGATGGAAAGCTTAAGCGCCTGTTTGCTAAAGTACATAAAATTGCTCAGAACCATAAATTTGTGGTTTATCAAGCTGAAAAATAAGCCCATAATTTTGCTCATTGCGGCTGACGACAGCCAGTTTAATAAGGAACAAACCGGATGAAACCCTTCATTTTCGCCGTATCACTGCTGGCGCTGACTGCCTGTACGGCACCGACTGACTCCCAGCTTTCTATCCAACCCTCCCCTTCTCTGGCCAAACAATCAGACCTGGAGGGGCAAAGCCTGACCCTTGAAAGCCGCGACCTGCGCACCGCCCAGTTCGTTGCAGTGGTAGATAACGGCAATCAAAACGTTCACCCCTTGCACGCGAAAGAAAACCTGCGCCTGACATTACAAGACGCACTTTCTCGTCAGTTGACCTCTCAGGGTCTTCAAGTTGGTCACGAAAGCCAGAACACAATGCGACTGGATATTCTTGAAGCCATAGTCAATGTCAAACAGAGCGCCTTCAGCCATACCCTGAACAGCAAGTTGCAGCTGCAGCTGGTTCTGACAACCCCCAACGGAAAATTCATTAAACGTTATGCGGGTAAATCATCCCGGGAAGGCGCGATGACAGCGTCAACAGAGTCAATGGAAGTGGCGATGACGGGTCTGATGGATGCCGTACTTCGTGACATCCAGTCTGATACTGAACTGAACAGCTACATGGAGGAAAACCTGTAATGCGACATTTTATCACTGCCACCCTGCTGGCACTCTCGTTTTCAGCCTCTGCCGCCACTCAGGTTGCCATCGAAACCAGTCTGGGCGAATTTGTGGTTGAGCTGAATGAAGAGCAAGCGCCAGTCACCACCAAAAACTTCCTGCGCTATGTCGAAGACGGCAGCTATGTGGGCACCATTTTCCACCGGGTTATTCCGGGATTCATGGCGCAAGGCGGTGGATTTGATGCCGATTTACAGCAGCGCCCGAGTTACGAGCCTATCAAGAATGAATCAGATAACGGCCTGAGCAACCAAAGAGCCACCCTAGCAATGGCGCGGACACAAGTGGCCGATTCAGCCACTCGTCAGTTCTACATCAATTACCAGAACAATACCTTTCTTGACGGCCGCTCGGGCAAGCCGGGTTATGCGGTGTTCGGAAAAGTTGTGAAAGGGTTCTCAGTTATTGAAAAAATGGCCGCGATTCCTACAACAACAGTCCGCTCAATAGGTATGAAAGATGTGCCTCAGCAGCCTATAGTTATTAAAGCTATTAACCTAATCAACAAGTAGATTGACGCCCCTGGCCGTTAATCTTCGGCCAGGGTGGTGCCTATGCTCAAACTTGTTTCCTCAATGCCGGATGTGCCGACAGAGCAAATTGCCAGTCACATTACTGATTACGCACCCGCTCTGGCTGTTTCTATGCTGGGCACCATTAATGGTGATACCAGCTACGACTCCTTAAAAAAAACCTGCACAGAGCATCTGCATGACTGGTGGCTGCTGTCGATCCCCAGCGGTACGCCTGACAATACCTACGAGTCCGTGTACTGGTATCTGCTGCATCTGATGGAGTCGCTGGAAGAACACCAGTTGCTGGGCAACTGCTTTATCCAGTTTCGTGTCACTGCCGGCGCTAAATTCCTGCTGGGTATCGGTGAAGCACCCGACAAAATGCAGGGCATTCGCCCCTAAAGCAGTACTTTGCCCCCAAACTCACCACACTTTGACTTTCCGATGGTTTTTCTCACCCGCGCTTGCTGTTACCTTATAGCGCTAAATCTGGAACCAGATAGTAATCAGTAGCAGAGGCCACTCCACATGGAGCATACCGTCGACGATCGCCCGAACACCGGGTGGCGCGTATATCTCGAAAAAAAAGTTCTCATCATGCTGGCACTCGGATTTTCGTCCGGTCTGCCCATTTTGCTGGTTTTTGGTACCCTGTCATTCTGGCTGCGTGAAGCAGAAGTCAGCCGTACTGACATTGGCTATTTCAGCTGGGTCGCGCTCGCATACGGCTTTAAATGGATATGGTCACCACTGATTGACCGCTTCCCCGTACCTGTACTGTCCAGCTTATTGGGTCGTCGCCGTGGCTGGATGGTGTTCTCGCAACTGCTGATCATCGCCTCACTGTGCGGTATGGCGCTAAGTAATCCGCAGATTGATTTATACCAGTTAGCGGTATTTGCTGTGATAGTGGCGTTTTCTTCCGCGTCGCAGGACATAGTGATTGATGCTTACCGGATAGAACTGGCAACGGAACGCTTGCAGGCCGCGCTGGCTGCCGCTTATATGACAGGCTACCGACTGGCCATGATCATGGCTGGCGCTGGCGCACTGGCTTTTGCCGCTTTATTCGGTTCAGACACCGGCTATGACCCTATCGGCTGGAAAACTGCCTATTTCATCATGGCCGGCTTTATGGCCGTCGGCCTGATCACCGCGCTTTGCATTCATGAACCAGCACGTAACGGCAAAGAAATGGATGCGCTGGAAGCGGAGATCCGCCAAAGACTGGCAGCCGGGAACATGCCGCACTGGCTGGCCCGTATGTGTGCCTGGTTTTATACCTCTGCGATCATGCCTTTTATCGATTTCTTCTCGCGCTATGGGAGAGCCGGCCTGCTGCTGCTGGCGCTGATCGGCTGTTACCGTATCTCAGATGTCGTCATGGGCGTGATGGCCAATGCTTTCTATGTTGATATGGGGTTCAGCAAAACCGAAGTAGCTTCTGTCTCGAAAATATACGGCGTAATCATGACACTGGCTGGTGCGGGCCTGGGCGGTATATTAATTTACCGCTATAACACGCTGCGGATTCTGGCTCTGGGCGCTGTGCTGGCCGCATTCACTAACCTGCTGTTTATGGCCTTTACCTATATCGGCAACAGCCTGCCTATGCTGACTTTGGTGATCTCGATTGATAACCTGAGTGCGGGCATTGCCACCGCTGCCTTTATTGCCTTTATGTCCGGCCTGACCAACGTGGCGTTCTCTGCTACCCAATATGCCCTTTTCAGCTCCATCATGTTGCTGTTCCCGAAATTTCTTGCCGGTTTTTCAGGCCTGTTTGTTGATCACTGGGGCTATAACATGTTCTTTCTGAGTACCGCATTGATCGGCTTACCTGTACTGATCCTCATCAAAGCGGTGGCGAAATACGCCCCTCATCAGAACTAAATAACCTTGTCCGGGAACTTTATCTGGCCTGAGCGTTCCAACATGTCAGGCCAGATAGCTTGCCCCTCTCCCCTCTGTTTCTATATCTGTTGATAATTTTGACTCTCAAGTTGACTTTATTTGATCTCAGTTAACTTTCCCGCATACCAGACATGGGCAATAACTGACCTATTACTCATTTAGATCAGAAAAATTACATCCAATAGCGAACAAAAAGAGATCAAAATCACTTTTGATTTTTTTTGCAATCCATTACACAAGATCAAACTCACAATCAAAAAACAACTGGTCTTTTGTTACATTCACATTAGTGACATCAAACAATACACTTCCCGCCATTGATACGGACTAGTCAAAAAAGTCCGGTGTTTTAATTCAATTAGCGAGAGTTGACGATGCGTAAATCCCTTGTTGCACTGAGTGTACTGGCAGCTTCCCTGTCTGCTGCTACAAATGCTGCTGATTACACCGACGGTAATATCCACAAGAACGACTACAAATGGTCTCAGTTCAACCTGATGTACGCATTTGACGAGCTGCCAGGCGAATCCAGCCACGACTATCTGGAAATGGAATTCGGCGGCCGTTCCGGTATCTTCGATCTGTACGGTTATGTCGACATCTTCAACCTGACCAGCGATCCAGACAGCGATAAAGCTGGTAGACCAAAAATGTTCATGAAGTTTGCGCCACGTGTTTCTCTGGATGCTCTGACCCAGACCGACCTGTCTTTTGGTCCAGTTCAAGAACTTTATGTAGCAACTTTGTTCAACTGGGATGGCAGCGCTGACGGCGTAAACAACTCTTTCGTTGGTCTTGGCTCAGATGTGAACGTACCTTGGCTGGGCAAAATCGGCCTGAACCTGTACGGCCTATATGACATGAACCAAAAAGACTGGAACGGTTACCAGATTTCGACCAACTGGTTCAAACCTTTCTATACCCTGGACAACGGCAGCTTCGTGTCTTACCAGGGCTACATTGATTACCAGTTTGAGATGAAAGAAGAGTACTCTTCTGCCAGCAACGGCGGCGTCATGTTCAACGGTATCTACTGGCACTCTGAGCGCTATGCGGTGGGTTACGGCCTGAAAGCCTACAAAGACGTGTACGGTATTAAAGACTCTGATTCCCTCAAATCGACCGGTATCAGCCACTATGTCAGCGTGACTTACAAGTTCTGAGGCTTGCCCTGAGCAACACTCTGAATCCTGCAAAGGCGCCTTCCCGGCGCCTTTGTTTTCGTTCTAACTCCTGAGACGATTTTATTCTCCTGCCAAACCCTCTCATCTGACTGATTTTCTGACTGATTTCTAAAGTTACGATCTGTATCACTCTCCAGAGCACAGATTATTTTCTTACTTCTAAGGCATCCCATCCGCAATCCACTAATCTTTTAAGTTAGACACTGTCTTTCTGTTAAGAAACAAGCCTCTTGGCAGAAGTGTTACTAAGCAATGGCAACGATAAACGATAAGTGAGAACGCCAACATGAAACAGACTCGTTTAGCTTTGGCTCTTGGAGCAGCACTGGTATGTCCCGGAACCGCTTTTGCCGCTGACTACACTGACGGCGATATCCATAAAAATGACTATAAATGGTTTCAGTTCAATCTGATGTACGCACTGGAAGAGTATCCCCGTGCGCCCAGCGATCCATCCGGTCATGACTATCTGGAAATGGAATTTGGTGGTCGGTCGGGTATTTTTGACCTTTACGGCTATGTGGATTTCTTCGATCTGACAGAAAGCGATGCCAGTGACAAGAAAGACAGACCCAAAATGTTCATGAAGTTTGCACCACGGGTTTCGCTCGATGCATTAACCAAAACCGATCTCTCATTCGGCCCGGTGCAGGAACTCTATTTTGCCACCCTGTTCAACTGGGGAGGCGGTGCGCATGACGTCAATAATTCCTTCTGGGGGATTGGCTCCGATATCATGGTGCCCTGGTTTGGTAAAGTGGGCCTGAATCTGTATGGCTTGTATGATGTCAACGCGAAAGACTGGAACGGCTACCAGATATCCACCAACTGGTTTAAACCCTTCTATACCTTTGATAATGGCTCATTCATTTCCTATCAGGGCTATATTGATTACCAGTTCGGGGCAGATGATGAGTTTAACGGCAATTCCCAGGCCACACATGGCGGGAACTGGTTCAACGGGCTTTACTGGCACTCCGATCGCTTTTCCGTCGGATACGGCCTGAAACTCTTCTATGATGTTTACCTGATTGAAGATTCAGATAGCTTTGAGTCAACCGGCCCATCCCATTATTTCTCTGTCACCTATAAATTCTGAATAACATCCGGTCCGGGTACTCAGGTATCCGGACTTTTGCTTTACCCCTTGATTTCACAGCCGCTACAATAGGCTTCAGTGATCCCTTTCCCAAAAGGCAATACCGTGAACATTACCTTAGTCGGCGCTGGCGCCATAGGCAGCCTCTGGGCAGGAGCTCTGGCCAGACAAGGCCACACCGTACACCTTTGGCGCCGCCAGACTGACAGTACCTATACGTTGAACTGGCAAGGTATTGATACGACGAATCTGGACACTTTCACCTTTTGCTGCAATCAGCCCGACCAGCTCAGCCGCAGCGATATCGTTCTGATCACAGTAAAAGCCTTTCAGGTCTCCGAGGCAATAAAGAGCATCGCCCCCTGGCTGGACGCCTCAACGCCTGTGATTGTGATGCACAACGGCATGGGTACCGAAAACGAGGTGCTGCAACTGCTGCCAGATAACCCGGTACTGTATGCAACCACCTCTCAGGCGGCGTTACGTGTCGACAGCCACAGCGTACGCCATACAGGATCTGGCCCGACCTGGCTGGGCGCTGTAAATGCAGCCGGCAATCAGTGGCAGGCACTGGCTGGGATGCTGGACACGGCTCTGGCTCCCTGCCAGTGGCATGATGATATTCACTATCCGCAATGGCAGAAACTGGCGATCAATTGCGCCATCAATCCGCTGACGGCCATCCACCAATGCCGCAATGGCGATCTGGCTGCGCCGGATTTTAGTGCCGAACTGATGGCTGTCTGCCGCGAAGTTGCGGCTGTCATGACAGCCGTCGGCTACACCACCAGCGCAGACGCTCTCTGGCAACGTACCCTGACAGTGATCAAAGCCACGGCGGCCAACTACTCATCCATGCAGCAGGATGTTGCCAACCGGCGGCCGACAGAAATCGACGCCATTACCGGCTTTCTGATTGAGCAGGCACACCACTTTCAGCTTGCCACCCCGGCGAACGTCGCCTTGTGGCAACAGATAAAACATTTGGAGCAAAACTATGGCTAATCCACAACAATCCTCAGTCCGGCCCCCCAAAGTGGCGGTCTGTATTGCCCCCGGCAGTGAGGAAATGGAAGTCATCAACACGGTTGATATTCTGATCAGGGCCGGCATGCAAGTCACCATTGCCAGCGTGGCTGAGGATGGGGCACTGGCGATGAAAGGCTCGCGGGGCATTACACTGACAGCGGACTGCCCGCTGGTTGAGATTGCGGATGAACCGTTCGACTGCGTGGTACTGCCCGGCGGGCTGCCTGGCGCAGAATATCTCAGAGACAGCACACTGACGGTTGAATTCATTAAACAGCATAAATACGACGGTAAGCTTGTGGCGGCGATCTGTGCCGCACCTGCTGTGGTGCTGGAACATCACCAGCTGTATCCGGACGCGCTGATGACGGCTCACCCGGCCTTTGTTGATCGTATTCCTGAGCACCGTCGCCGTGAAGGTCGTCGCGTGATGTTTGATGTGAACAATAATCTGCTGACCAGCCAGGCACCGGGCACTTCGCAAGAGTTTGCACTGGAAATTATCACCCTGCTGCTGGGGAAAGCAACAACCGCCAAAGTGGCAGAACCTATGGTGATGTGGCCAAGTATGAGTTATGACGTGCTTGGGAAAAGCTGATATTCCCTCCCCTTCGTAATTCGTAAGAGGAGGGAATATTCGTGGTTTCAGTCATCGCTGTACGATCCCTCCCCCTTTTCAAGGGGGAGGTTAAGAGGGGGTTAAAAGGCACAAATGCAAAGTCTAGATCGCCTCACGAACCCCACCCTAGCCCTCCCCTTACCAAGGGGAGGGAACGAAAAGCAATGGAAGATTACGGGCGATAAACCTTCACATTATCGAAACCATTTTCTTTCAAGTACAGAGCCTGTAAGCGGCTCATCACACCGCGAGCGCAATACAGCAGGTAGGTTTTATCCTGAGGTAAATCGCCAAACTGGGTCGCCAGTTTGTAAAACGGCAAATGCTTGATTTCAACCCCTTCGATATGCAGCGGGCTTTCATCTTCTTCATCCGGGCTGCGGATATCCAGCACTGTGCTGTTGCCGTCAATCTGATCCACCAACTCAATCTCAGGCGCCTGCTCCTGACTTTCTTTTTCGATGTCGCGGATATCAAGGATACGGGCTTCACTCACCACACGATCCAGCACCGCAAAATCAAACTTGGCTTCTTCGGTTTCCAGTTTCTCTTTCACCGCCTTCACGGTCGGGCTTTTCGAAATCACACCACAAAATTCAGGCATGGTCTTGGCAAAGTCTTCCGTACCAATATCACGGGCAATATTGATAATATCTTCTTTGTCCCAGTTGATCAGCGGACGAAGGATCAGCGAATCTGTCACGTTGTCGATATGACGCAGATTGGTCAGCGTCTGGCTTGAAACCTGACCCAGTGCTTCGCCGGTCACCAGTGCCTGAATACCAAAACGTTCAGCAACCTGGCCTGCCGCGCGCATGAACATACGCTTGAGCACCACGCCCATCTGGCCGTCATCAACATTTTCCAGGATTTCTGCCACAACAGGTTCAAAATCAATGGCAATGAACTTCACTTTGGCCGAAGAGCCGAATTTCTTCCACAGATAGTGAGCAACCTGCTTCACACCAATTTCGTGTGCCGGACCGCCAAGATTGAAGAAACAGTAATGCACTTTACTGCCGCGCTTGATGTGCAGATAGCTGGACACACCGGAATCGAAACCACCTGAGATCAGGCTCAATACATCTTCCTGAGTACCCAGCGGGAAGCCACCCAGCCCTTTATGGCGGGCAAGCACCTGGTTGAGTTTCTCGCCGTCCACTTCAATATTGACCGTCACCTGCGGATTTTTCAGTTGCACTTTCGCACTTTCAAAGGCCTGATTCAGACCACCGCCGACGTAACGTTCCAGCTCAATGGAGGTGAAATCGTGTTTACCAACCCGCTTGGCGCGCACACAAAAGGTTTTGCCGTCAAGCTCGTTGCCGACATGGGCCAGAGTCTGCTCGAAGATATCGTGCATATCGGTAAAACCGGTTTGTTTGACTTCCAGCACATGGTGAATCCCAGGCGTCTGGGTCAGTACGGTCAGAACCTGATCACGGAGGCTGTCGTCCTTCACTGTGACATCAATGTAGCTGCGTCGGTTGTACACAGCCACTTGATCAGACAGGCGCTGAAGGATAATGCGGATATTGCACTCCAGGATTTTGGTAAAGCGCTTCCGCACTGATTCACTCTTTACAAAAATCTCTGGATGGGGCTTTACAATAAATTTCATAACATGCTTCGCTTCACAGGGCCTAACTAAAGGCGCGGATTATACAGCAAGCAAGCGGTCGCTGAAATACAAAGGATTATCAGAAAAACGGCGATTGCAGAGATTCACAGACACGCGGTCCATCATGGCTCTTGCCCTCGCCGCCTGATGCGTGTTCGCCCTGTCAGGCGAACGCGCATCATGTCCTTATTCAGATTGTAGGCTTAATTTGACGGGACGGCAGATTCCCCTGCCGGGTCGCTGGTCAGTTCATTGGTAAAATGCGGTTTACCCTGCATGATGGCAATTTCTACCCGGCGGTTACGTTTACGTCCATCCAGGGTGTCATTGCTGTCCAGCGGCGAGGTATCTGCCAGTCCCAGCACACGCATCCGGTTATGATCAAAGCCTTGCACTTTTTCCATTTCCTGAGCAACGGACACAGCTCGCTGTGCCGACAAGTCCCAGTTGGAGCGATACAACTCTGAATCCAGACGTTGATTATCAGTATGACCAGAAACGGTAATCACGCCAGGCACGTCTTTGACCAGATCAGCCACCTGGCGCACCAGCGGACGAAATTTGGGTTGCAGAAAAGCCGACCCTTCCGGAAATGCCCCTTTTTCACGAATACGGATCACCACCTGCTGACCCAGGTTTTCAACCTCAATCAGATTTTCCTGTATTTCTCGCTCAAGGGCCGTTTGCAAGACATCAGCCAGTTGCTGCTGAGCTTGGGTCATTTCCGACTGAGTATTCTGGTTCATCTGGGTGGCGGTATGCTCGGAGCGCCCACCAGTCAGCTTACCGGCTTCGCGTTTCGTACCGCCGGCCTTATCCGATTCACCTTCATGAAAGTCCAGCGTCCGCTGCGTCATGTCAATGGTTTGCTGCATGATGACTTCAATCGGGGTGGGCTCAGGCCGCCCCGGACGAAATTCCTGTGCAATAACACTGGTGCCTTTTGGAATGTCTTTCACCTCCACCATGTTCTGCACACCAAAGGCAAATTTCAGAGAACCTGCAATTTGCTTGAACTTCAGGACGTCCAGCTCAGAAAATGACAACAGCAGCACGAAGAAACACATCAGCAGGGTCGCCAGATCGGCGAACGTTGCCATCCAGGCCGGTGTCCCTTTCTTACAATTGCATTCGGTCTCATCCATCACCAGCCTCCTTATTCATCAACGTCAGTACGGCGTTGTTTTTCATGGAGGTAATTTTTCAGAAAACCGTCAATCACACGCGGATTCTGACCATCCTGTATGGCCAGTACCCCATCAAGAATCAGGCGGCGGTTAAGGCGCTCTTCGTTTTTACGTAATGACAGTTTATCAGCAATAGGGATAGCGACCATGTTGGCCAGGATCGAACCGTATAAGGTGGTTAACAGCGCCACGGCCATGGCCGGGCCGATAGATTTCGGATCGTCCATGTTGGTCAGCATGGCGACCAGTCCCACCAGGGTACCTATCATCCCCATCGCAGGTGAAACTTCACCTAATGAGCTGAAAATACCGACACCCCGTTCATGACGCTCGTTGGTCAGCCCGATGTCTTTTTGCAATGTCGAACGCACTACGTCGGCGTCGTGACCGTCGACAAGTAAATCAATCCCTTTACGCAGGAAGCTGTTATTGACTTCCATTTCTTCCAGCGCCAGAAAGCCGCCTTTACGTGCCGCATCCGCCATTTCAACAATCTTGGCGATCAAATCTTCCGGGTCGTCTGTTTTAAACATGAAGGCTTTGGCCGCAATTTTGGCGGCGCCAAAAAACTGCGACAGGCTGTACTTCATTAATACAACAAATAATGTCCCGCCCAATACAATCAAAATAGAGGGCACATTAAAAAATATATCAAGGCTGCCACCCAGCAGCATCGCCATAATGACAAAAGCAAAGGCACCAACTAAGCCTATGAGGGTTGCCAAATCCACGGATCACTCCTCTGTAATTTTTTCTTATCAACCCAAGTAACATCAAGGATGTCCGGGTTACTCTGGCCAGCTCAAACTGGCGCTATTCTAACTTACTCACCCTGTATCGGCACCTTTGGATTTTGGTTTAGCACTGATTAACCCTTGGTTTTGTGCTCTGCTGGGAAAAACCGAACTTCCGCCTGTCATCTGTGATTGCATTCCTCTTGCAATGGGCGATAGAAAGCAGCACAGGGTATAAAAACCATAAAAATAACACTGTAATGCGCACACTTCCCTGTGCCATAATTTGACCCGGCATAGCCTGTGCGCTATTTTCCCCTCATTTTCGGGCGCACCTCCAAACGCGCTCACAACCCATCAATGGACCGGATATGGCGACTAAAAAACCAGAAAAGATGGCCTTCGAAGAGGCCATGAATGAACTCGATGTGATAGTCAACGAGCTGGAATCCGGTGATATCCCTTTAGAAGACGCGCTGAAAAAATTTGAGCGTGGCATTTCCCTGGCCCGCAACAGCCAGCAAAAACTGACCCAGGCAGAGCAACGGGTTGAGATTTTGCTGCAAGCTGACGACAATGCGCCACTAACGGACTTTGAACCGAGCGATGACTAACAGCCTTTCTCAACAACTGGCCGAGTACGCGGCCCGTAATAATGATCAGCTGGAACACTGGCTGAATCAGTTGCCCTTTACCGATCAGCCTCTGGTTCAGGCGATGAGGCACGGCACCTTGCTGGGCGGAAAGCGTGCCCGGCCTTTCCTGACTTATGTCACAGGCAGCATGCTGGGAGCGGATATCAATGATCTGGATACCCCGGCGGCGGCAGTAGAGTGTATTCATGCCTATTCGCTGATCCATGACGATCTTCCTGCTATGGATGACGACGAACTGCGTCGGGGCAAACCGACCTGTCACATTGCCTTTGATGAAGCCTCTGCCATTCTGGCCGGTGATGCCTTGCAGACACTCGCTTTTGAAATACTGGCTTCTGGCCGGCTGAGTGCTGAGGGCAACAGCCAGCGCATCGCCATGGTTCGCGAATTGGCTCAGGCTGCCGGCGCATCCGGTATGTGTGCCGGACAGATGCTGGATTTAGCTGCAGAGCACAAGCGTGTCGGTCTGGCGCAGCTGGAAACGATACACAGACACAAAACCGGGGTACTGATCCGTTGTGCGGTGCGCCTTGGCGCTCTGGCGGCCGGTGAAAAAGGGGTCGCCATCCTGCCACAGCTGGACAGGTACGCAGAGGCGATTGGCTTGGCCTTTCAGGTTCAGGACGACATTCTGGATGTGATCAGCGATACTCAGACACTGGGGAAACCCCAGGGATCAGATGCCGCTCTGGAAAAAAGCACCTACCCTGCCCTGCTAGGATTAGCAGGCGCACAGGATAAAGCTCGCCAGCTATACCAGGAAGCCCTACACGCCCTGGAAGCTATACCCTACAATACAGATTCATTAGAAGTTTTCGCCCGATACGTTATCGAGCGCAACAACTAAAACAGTATAAGCGCCGACTTGTTATGACATTGGATATTTCTAAATACCCACATCTGGCCTTAGCCAATACACCGGACGAACTCCGTTTACTGCCGGTGGACAGTTTACCTGCGCTCTGCGATGAGCTGCGGACGTATCTGCTCAACTCTGTGAGTCAGTCCAGCGGGCATTTTGCTTCGGGTCTGGGCGCCGTAGAACTGACGGTTGCCCTGCATTATGTGTACAACACACCTTTCGATCATTTGATTTGGGATGTCGGTCATCAGGCCTACCCGCATAAAATCCTGACCGGGCGTCGCGATCGTTTAAATACCATTCGCCAGAAAAACGGTTTGCACCCCTTCCCCTGGCGGGAAGAAAGTGAATATGACGTGCTATCTGTCGGCCACTCCTCTACCTCAATCAGTGCCGGCCTGGGCATGGCGATTGCCGCCGAGCGTGAAGGCGCGGGCCGCAAAGTTGTCAGCGTGATCGGTGACGGGGCCATTACCGCGGGCATGGCTTTCGAAGCCATGAACCATGCCGGTGATGTACACAGCGACATGCTGGTGATCCTCAACGACAATGAAATGTCGATCTCCGAGAACGTAGGTGCGCTCAATAATCATCTGGCACGTCTGCTGTCCGGTAATTTCTATGCCAGCATTCGCGAAGGCGGCAAGAAGGTTCTCTCAGGCGCACCACCGATTAAAGAACTGGTCCGCCGGGCCGAGGAGCACCTCAAAGGCATGGTCGTGCCAGGCACTATGTTTGAAGAACTGGGCTTTAATTACATCGGCCCTATCGACGGCCATGATGTGCAGGAGCTGGTGCGTACGATTAAAAATATGCGCAACCTCAAAGGCCCGCAATTTCTTCATATCATGACGAAAAAAGGCAAAGGCTATGCGCCGGCGGAAGCCGATCCGATCAATTATCACGCCGTACCAAAGTTTGATCTGAGCCAGAACCCGCTGCCGAAAGCCAAAGACAGCAAACCGACTTTCTCGAAAATCTTCGGCGACTGGCTATGTGATATGGCAGAGAAAGACAGCAAGCTGATGGCCATCACACCGGCAATGCGTGAAGGTTCCGGCCTGGTCCGGTTCTCCAAAGAATACCCGGATCAGTATTTTGATGTCGCCATCGCTGAGCAGCATGCGGTAACACTGGCGACCGGTATGGCTATTGGCGGTTATCACCCGGTTGTCGCTATCTACTCGACTTTCCTGCAGCGCGGTTATGATCAGCTGATCCACGATGTCGCCATTATGGATTTACCTGTGATGTTCGCGATAGATCGTGGCGGACTGGTCGGGGCTGACGGCCAGACCCACCAGGGCGCCTTTGATCTGAGCTTCCTGCGCTGCATTCCTAACATGGTGATCATGACACCGAGTGACGAAAACGAGTGCCGCCAGATGCTCTATACCGGTCATCAGCATCAGGGGCCCAGCGCAGTGCGCTACCCGCGAGGCAGCGGAACCGGTGTAACACCAGATGCCACCATGACGGCGCTGGAACTGGGCAAAGGGATACTCCGCCGCCAGGGTGAAAAAGTGGCGATCCTGAACTTCGGCACCACACTGAGCTATGCGCTGGAAGCGGCAGAAGCCCTGGATGCCACTGTTGCTGACATGCGCTTTGTCAAACCACTGGATGAAGCCTTGATTCGCGAGCTGGCCGACAGCCATGATCTGCTGGTCACGGTGGAAGAAAATGCCATCGCCGGCGGCGCCGGTTCCGGTGTGATCGAGTTTTTGATGAAAGACAAACGCATTAAGCCTGTGCTGCAAATCGGCCTGCCGGACAAATTTGTCCATCAGGGCACTCAAGCTGAACTGCATGCTGAACTGGAAATCGATGGTCCGGGCATAGAGGCCCAAATCCGCCGCTATCTGGCCAGCTGAATCGCCGGTGATAGCAAACAAAAAACGGACAGGAATATCCCTGTCCGTTTTTTTTGTTTGCCACATGTTCACTTTAACCGTTTTTCGCCTTTCCTAATCGCCTTTGCAGACTGAACACAGGGAAAATCCGCAGCACATCACCCCGCAAAACGGCAATCAGAACCAGCGTTCGAGAGAGGCCTTATCCAACTGCTTAAAGGCTCTGTCCAGCACCTGTGCCAGCTCCAGATAGCGAGGCCGCTCTTTCAGCGGCTGCATGGAATAGCCTTCACTTAAAATTTTGCCGTGTATTTCACGGCACCAGCTCGCCAGTGAGGGCGGCAAGGCTGTCCGGCTGCGTTTCCCCAGCCACAACAGGCCCTGCAACGGCATACTGAGCGCAAACAAGGCCACTGCCATCGCCAGTGGCAAACCAGAGGAATTATGAAAAGCCATCTGGCTCAGAACGCTCATCACGGCCACAGCGGGCATCACACGCACCGCAAATCGGGTGGCCCTGATATAGCGTTGTTCAGGAAACAATACAGCCAGCTCTTTGCGCATTGGCCATACCGACATGTAATGCTGGCCGTGTTGGACCTGTTTCCAGATTTTTGTCTGATTCATATCGCACCAGCCTCAACAAATACTGTAAATTTTCAAAACAAACAACAATCAATCTACCATGAATTAATTTTTAAAAATTTTTTTGTTATATCGACCAACAAGGGCTATCCTATGCACGCCTTAGGTAATTGTTGGCCGATAACCCTGTTATCGCAATAAATTAAGGATAAGTTAACTCCTCAGGTTTGCATTTCACTTCTACGGACAGAAGCAAAAATACCTGGTTTAGTCTCGCCATACACTGGGTCGACTATTCTATGGTTAACGCTTATTCAATTGAATATCAACTTTCAGACAGATTATATAGGTAGTCACTCACATGTCTAAGCTGGTTTTAGTTCTTAACTGCGGTAGTTCTTCTCTGAAGTTTGCTGTCGTCGACGCAGTATCAGGTGATGAGCACCTGACAGGTCTTGCAGAATGTCTGCACCTACCAGAAGCCCGTATCAAGTGGAAACTTGATGGTGCCAAACACGAAGCTCAACTGGGTAATGGTGCAGCACACGAAGAAGCACTGGCTTTCATGGTAGAAACTATTCTGGCTTCCAAGCCTGAGCTGGCTGAAAACCTGAAAGCGATTGGTCACCGTGTGGTTCACGGTGGCGAGAAGTTCACACAATCAGCTCTGATTGATGAAGCCGTGCTGAAAGGCATTGAAGAGTGCGCTACGTTGGCACCGCTGCATAATCCAGCACATATCATTGGTATCAAAGCCGCTCAGAAAGCCTTCCCGGCTCTGCAGAACGTTGCAGTATTCGATACCGCATTCCACCAGACTATGCCAGAAGAAGCGTACCTGTACGCGCTGCCATATAAGCTGTACAAAGACCACAGCATTCGTCGTTATGGTATGCACGGCACTTCGCACCTGTTCATCACCCGTGAAACGGCTAACCGCATGGGTAAAGCAGAAAGCGAACTGAACATCATTAACTGCCATCTGGGTAACGGCGCGTCTGTTTGCGCAATCAAGAATGGTAAGTCTGTTGATACCTCTATGGGTCTGACTCCGCTGGAAGGCCTGGTGATGGGCACGCGTTGTGGCGACATCGACCCGGCTATCATCTTCCACCTGCACGACTCTCTGGGCTACTCTGTTGACGAAATCAACACCATGCTGACCAAAGAATCCGGTCTGGCTGGCCTGACAGAAGTCACTTCTGACTGCCGTTTCGTTGAAGACAACTACGGTCAGAAAGAAGAAGCGACCCGTGCGATGGACGTATTCTGCCACCGCCTGGCGAAATACGTGGCCAGCTACACAGCGACGCTGGACGGTCAGCTGGATGCGATCACTTTCACCGGCGGCATTGGCGAGAACTCTGCCCCAATCCGTGAAATGGTGCTGAACCGCCTGAAGTTCTTCGGTATCGAAGTCGACAGTGAAAAGAACCTGAAAGCCCGTTTCGGTGGCGAAGGTGTGATCACGACAGACAACAGCCGCGTACCGGCCATGGTTATCTCGACCAATGAAGAGCTGGTGATTGCTGAAGATACAGCACGCCTGACCAACATCTAAGCAACACCAATTGGCCGACTTAGTCGGCCTTTTTCTATCAAGAATGATAATAATCGGGAGTTGCTGTCCGACAGCCTGACCTCCCTTTCTACCGTTTGCTAACAGTTTGAGGAATTGACTGTGTCACGTACCATAATGCTCATTCCGGTCGGTGCCGGAGTCGGCCTGACCAGCGTCAGCCTGGGTGTGCTTCGCGCTATGGAGCGCAAAGGCGTCCGTGTTTCCTTTTTCAAACCTATCGCCCAGCCTCGTCACGGCGGCGATCAGCCGGATCTGACAACGTCGATTATCCGTGCCAACAGCGACATGCAAATTGCTCAGCCGGTGTCCATGGCTGAAGCCGATGAGCTGATCCGCAGCGACCAGAGCGACGTGCTGCTGGAAGATATCGTTGCACGATTTAAAGAAGCCACTGAAGGCGCTGAAGTGGCCCTGATTGAAGGTCTGGTACCCACCCGCAAGCACCCGTTTGCGAACCAGATCAACTACGAAATTGCCAAGACACTGGATGCGGAAATCGTGTTCGTGGTCTCGCCGGGTACAGATAACCCAGCCCAGCTGAAAGAGCGCATTGAAATTGCCTGCTCTAACTTTGGCGGTATTAAGAACAAACACATCTCAGGTGTGATTGTGAACAAACTCAATGCCCCTGTGGATGCTGAAGGCCGCACCCGTCCGGATCTGTCTGAGATTTTCGACGGTTCTGACTCTGTGATGCCCACTCACGTTGAAGTGATGCAAGTGTTCAACTCCAGCCCGATTCGCGTGCTGGGCTGTGCACCCTTCAATGCCGAGCTGATCGCTACCCGTGCAACCGATATTGCGAAGCACCTCAATGCTGACATTATCAACCCGGGTGAAATCGACAGCCGTCGCATTAAGAGCATCACTTTCTGTGCCCGCTCTATCCCTAACATGGTTGAGCACTTCCGTCCGGGTTCACTGCTGGTAACCTCAGCAGACCGTCCTGATGTGGTTGTGGCTGCCTGTCTGGCGGCGATGAACGGTGTGGAAATCGGCGCGTTGCTGCTGACCGGTGGCTATGAACTGCCTGCTACCGTTGAAAAACTGTGCAAGCGTGCTTTCGAAACCGGCCTGCCTGTGATGATTGCCAAAGGGAACACCTGGCAGACCTCTCTGAACCTGCAGAGCTTCAGCCTGGAAGTACCGGCTGACGATAAAGAGCGGGTCGAGATGGTCAACGAGTACATGGCCAGCCACATTGATGGCCAGTGGATCGAATCCCTGAGCGAAGGTTCTGCCCGTGAACGCCGCCTGAGCCCGCCGGCTTTCCGTTACCAACTGACAGAATATGCCCGCCGCGCGGCAAAACGCATCGTGCTGCCTGAAGGTGATGAGCCACGTACAGTAAAAGCGGCTGCTATCTGTGCAGAACGCGGTATTGCTGAATGTGTGCTGCTGGGTAACCCGGCGGAAATCAAACGCGTTGCCGAACAGCAAGGTGTGGTACTGGGTGCCGGTGTTGACATTATCGATCCGGCCTCTGTGCGCGAGCAGTATGTGGCTCGTCTGGTTGAGCTGCGTAAGAACAAAGGCATGACCGAAGTGGTTGCCCGTGAACAGCTGGAAGATACAGTTGTACTGGGTACCATGATGCTGGAACAAAACGAAGTGGACGGTCTGGTCTCGGGTGCGGTACATACCACAGCCAACACCATTCGCCCGCCGCTGCAGCTGATCAAAACCGCGCCAAGTGCGTCACTGGTGTCTTCTGTCTTCTTCATGCTGCTGCCTGATCAGGTTCTGGTATATGGTGACTGTGCCATCAACCCGGATCCGAACGCTGAGCAACTGGCTGAAATCGCCATTCAGTCGGCGGACTCTGCCAAAGCCTTCGGTATTGAACCGCGCGTAGCAATGATCTCTTACTCTACCGGTAACTCGGGCCAGGGTGCAGACGTTGATAAAGTCCGTGAAGCAACACGTATTGCGCAGGAAAAACGTCCTGATCTGATCATCGACGGTCCGCTGCAGTACGACGCAGCCATCATGGAAAACGTGGCAAAATCTAAAGCGCCGGACTCACCGGTTGCCGGTAAAGCAACTGTCTTCGTGTTCCCGGATCTGAACACAGGTAACACCACCTACAAAGCGGTACAGCGTTCTGCCGAGCTGGTGTCTATCGGTCCAATGCTTCAGGGCATGCGCAAGCCGGTGAACGACCTGTCTCGTGGCGCGCTGGTAGACGACATCGTCTATACCATCGCTCTGACCGCGATTCAGGCCAAGCAGGCTGAAGAGCAAAACGCTTAAGTCTCCACTTAATCGAACGAAGAAAATACCCTGGCATCGCCGGGGTATTTTTTTTGCAGCACCCTATTCTCATTGCCAGACTATTCATAATCCGTATGCTGTGAAGTCTGAATAATTAAGGATTGCAGCAAGATACATGGATTGGTTGAATTCTCTCGGACTTTTCATTGGCTCCCTGTTTGCCAACACTTTGGCCTCTTTGTCCGGCGGCGGTGCCGGGTTGATCCAGTTTCCCCTGCTGATTTTTCTGGGCCTGCCCTTTTCCGTGGCGCTGGCTACCCATAAAATTGCCAGCGTCGCGCTGGGGCTGGGTGCAGCCGTCAAACATATCCGATCCGGTAAGCTGAACTGGTCAATGACAGGCTATGTCATTGCATCCGGTACCTTAGGCGTCATCCTGGGCGCCAATGCCATTCTCTTTGTACCGGGCCGAATAGCCGAGTCCGCCCTTGGCATCCTCATCATCGGCCTTGGCGTATACTCCCTGTATCAACCCAGCCTGGGCCAGAGCGAAAATGCACGCCGACGGGATACCAAAGGGCTGATCGCCGGCAGCTTGGGTCTGGCTGGGATTGGAGTGATCAATGGCTCGCTGACCGCAGGCAGCGGTCTGTTTGTGACCTTATTTCTGATACGCTGGTTTGGGTATGACTATAAACAGGCCGTCGCGTTAACCATGATCAGTGTCGGTTTATTCTGGAACGGCACAGGCGCGGTCGCCATGTACGCGGCAGGCGCGGAAATATTCTGGCCCTGGCTGCCGATTCTGATTGCCGGTTCATTGCTGGGAGGCTACCTCGGGGCGCATCTGGCTATCAGGCAGAGCAATAAGCTGATCAAGCGCTGTTTCGAAACCCTGACGTTTCTGATCGGGGCCAAACTGTTATTCGGAATGTGAGAATTCTTATGTCTGACAATACACCGCAAACGGCCAGCAAAGCCGTGATTGATATTTACTACTGCCGCCAGTGCAACTGGATGCTTCGGGCCAACTGGATGTGTCAGGAGCTGTTGCATACGTTCAGCGAAGATCTGGACGCCGTCAGCCTGCACCCGGACACAGGTGGCCGGTTTGAAGTCTTCTGCAATAACGTTCGCATCTGGGAACGCAAAACCGATGGCGGTTTTCCTGATGCCAAACAGCTCAAACAAAGGGTCAGGGATATTCTGGATCCCGCTCGCGATCTGGGTCATGTTGATCGCTGATCCTCGTTTTTTGACTGACGTCAAAACCGAAAGCGCTGGAAAAACAGAGAACAGCTCGCCGATTGATTATAATTTAGACAAAACAAGGATAAATTATCAGTCAGACAGGCGGACGAGACATGCATATTCTGATCACCGGCGGAACCGGGTTTATTGGCAAAGCGCTACTTCCTCATCTGAATCATGATCAGGTAACTGTTCTCAGCCGTAACCCCAACCGCGCTTATCAACGTCTGGGCCATCATATTAAAGTCATCACCAGCCTGGATTCACTGGTTAATCTGGATGAATTTGATGTGGTGATCAATCTGGCCGGTGAACCGATTGCTGATAAGCGCTGGACAGAGAAACAGAAAGAAGAGATTTGCCGCAGCCGCTGGCAGCTCACCCGAGATCTGGTGGTCAGATTGCAGGCCGGTGAGAGCCCGCCGCATACCTTCATCAGCGGCTCTGCTGTAGGCTACTACGGCGATCAACAGCACAACGGCTTTGACGAGTCACTCGATGTTAAGCGCGACGATTTTGCCCATACGGTTTGCCGTACCTGGGAGGAGCGGGCACTGGCGGCGCAGTCAGACAAAACCCGCGTGTGTGTGCTTCGCACCGGCATTGTACTGGGCAAAGGCGGCGGGGCGCTGGCAAAACTGGTCCCGCTGTACAAAATGGGCCTGGGTGGCCCGATTGGCAATGGACAGCAGTATTTCCCGTGGATTCATCTGCAGGACATGGTGAAAGGCATACTGTTTCTGATCAAGCAAACTAATGCTCAGGGCCCCTATAACCTCACGGCCCCCAAACCTGTGACCAATAAAGAGTTCAGCCAGACACTGGCCAGAGTGCTGCATCGTCCGCATGTGATGAGCACACCGGAATGGTTGTTGCGCCTCGGTATGGGAGAATCGGCCCAGATGCTGCTCGACAGCCAGCGTGCTCTGCCGGCTAAGCTGGAAGCCCATGGTTTCCATTTCTGCTACCCGGAGCTGGAAGGTGCGCTGAAAAGTGCCCTGAGCGATCAGGAAAGCCGGGTTACCCGTGTAGAGTAACCCGGCACAACCGCGCTATCGGCCCAAAGGACGCAGCAGTTGCTTCATCATGGTACTGATGATCAGCAGGATCAGCACGATTGAGAGTAGCGGTAATACCAGCCACAACCCCGGATGCCAGCTGACAGGCAGCTCAAATCCCCATTTGATCAAAGAAGCCACCAGTGCTTCAGCCCCGAGTACGGCGATCACCCCCGCCAGTACCGCCATCAGGCCATATTCGCTCCAGATGGTGGCACGGATCCGGCTTCGGCTGGCGCCTAAGGTGCGGTAGAGCTTAATTTCCTGCTGCCGCTGTGACAGGCTCAGGCGTAACAAAGTCAGCACCAGTAACAAGCCGCTGCACACCCCCAGAAAAGCCAGCACAGATAATGACAAGGACACTTGCTGTAGTATGGCCTGAATACGGGTTGCCATGGTTCTCAAGTCCAGCAAGGTGACTGTCGGATAGTCTCGGCCGAGCTTGTTCACCAGCTCACTCTGCTCTGCCGCCACTCTGAAACTGACCAGCCAGGTGGCAGGCAAATCAGCCATGACATCCGGTGTGAAGATGAAGTAGAAATTAGGCCGCATGTTGCGCCATTCCACCTCCCGCAGACTGGTAACTGTTGCACTGAACACCTGACTGTTCACGTTAAAGCCCAGGGTATCACCCAGTTTTATCCCCAGCCGTTCTGCCACACCGGTTTCTACCGACACACCGCCGGGGGCATTGCTCCATTCGCCAGCCACTAAGGTGTTGTGTACTGGCATGGAATCTCGCCAGGTAAAATTCAGTTCGCGGCGCAAGGATTCATCCCCTTCCTGACGCTCATCACTCTCACTGCCGTTTTCAGCGCCTTCAGCCCTTGGATTCTGGCCGTTTATGGTTACCAGCCGGCCGCGCACTATAGGATAACTGTCGGAACGCATTAAGCCGCTCTCATCCAGCACATTGAGATAGGCCGGATGCTGAACCGGGCTGATATTAAGCGCAAACACATTGGGGGCATCCGGCGGCAATGTCTGCTGCCAGTCCGCCAACAAATCGGTACGCAGCAGCCAGATAACCGCCAGCAGCATCAGCGAGCTGGTCAGGGCGGCCAACTGGGCACCGCTTGCCAGCGGACTGCGACCGATACGACTCAGAGCCAGTGTCATCGCCGGTCCCCACTGACGACGACGCAACCCGGCCACCAGCAATAATCCCATGCCCGCCAGCAGCACCAGCAACACAAACAAACCTGCCAGGGTCAGCCACATCATAGGGTTATTACCGACCCAGAGTAATAGTGCAACAACAGGCAGCAAAATCAGCAGGTAACGTTTCTTAGAACTGGTGTCCGCCGTCTGGCGCTGCATCACAGCCAGAGCCGGTGCATCCAGCAAGCGCCACAGTGCGATCCCGATGCCCGGTACCGATACCAGGATCGCCACCAGCAGGCTGACCAGCCAGGGCATGGCTCCCATCTCGGGCAGCGGCTGCGGTAACACATCAGTAAGCGGCAGACGTAACAGCCACTCCAGAAAAAGCCCCAGCGCCAGGCCCGCCGAGGCGGCAATGGCAAACAACAGCCCCAGCTGCCTCGCCAGCCACCGCCACAAGAAGGCTTTACCGGCACCGAGGCTTTTCATCATGGCCACGGTTTCCGTCCGGCTGGAGGTGTAGTGCATACAGGTCAGCACCAGAGTGGCCGTGGCCATCATGATCACCAGTATCAGGGTCAGCGAAAGGTACTGCTGCACCCGCTCGATCATCTCGCCGGTCCGGCCTTGGGTGGTTTCACTGATCCAGCGCTGATCCGGTGTCAGCTGTGATTGCTCCCTGAGTTGCTTTAACTGGGTCTCAGTACCATTAAAATAAGCCCGGTAACGTACCCGGCTGCCGGGCTGGATAGCCTCAGTGGCGGCCAGATCGGCTTCATGCATCAACACGGCCGGCATCTGACTGAAAGGGTTAAACGACAGTTCCGGTTCCTGCACTATGGTGCCGGCTACTGTCAGCTCAGCGTTGCCAATAGCCACCTGATCACCATTGCTGACATTAAGCAGAGAGAATAACCGCTCAGACAGCCATAACTCACCCGGGTTGACCTGTTGCTGGGTCCGGCGGGTGCCCTGCAGCACCAGCTCTCCCCGCAATGGAAAATCACTGGAGACAGATTTCACGCTAACCAGCTGCATGGCATTATCGCTGAACGCCATGGTGCCAAACCGCGTTTGCTCTGTGACCGTCAGCCCCAGACGCTCCGCTTCCCTGACAAGGTTATCAGGCACAGGATTGGCCGATCTTAATACCAGATCAGCGGCTATCATGCTGCGCCCCTGGTTAATCATGATCTTCTCAACCCGCACCACCAGCGAGGCCAGTGCAAATACACAGGCAATGATCAAAGTCAGTGCCACCGCAACGGGCCACAACTGCCCTTGCCACAGTTCACGCCAGCTCCATTTCAGCAACAGGGAATGGCCCTTTGGCCTGACAGGACTCTGGCTTTCACTCATCTCTGTCATGCCGCCTCCACCCGTCCGCCATGAATACGCACTACCCGATCACAACGTTCTGCCAGTTGCGGGTCGTGCGTTACCAACACCAGGGTAGTGCCGTGATCCCGGTTGAGCGCAAACAGTAAATCTATGATGGTCGCAGCGGTTTGCTGATCCAGATTGCCCGTCGGTTCATCGGCAAACAGCACCTGTGGGGCGGTCATGAATGCTCTGGCAAGTGCCACACGCTGCTGCTCACCGCCCGATAACTGGGAAGGAAGATGCTCTTCGCGCCCCTGCAGTCCGACCTGGCGCAACAACTCTGCTGCCCGCTCGCTATCACCGGTTTCCCCTTTGATAATGGCCGGTAATGTCACATTCTCCAGCGCCGTCAGCGACGGAATCAGCAAAAAACTCTGGAACACAAACCCAACGGCCTGGCTGCGCAACGCGGCACGGGACTCATCGTCCATGTGGGACAAAACTTGCCCCAGCAACTCAATTTCGCCGCTGCTGGGTACGTCCAGTCCGGCCAGCAAGGTCATCAGTGTCGATTTACCCGCCCCGGAAACCCCAACCAAAGCAATGCTTTCACCCTGCTCGACCTCAAGCGAAACATCCTGCAGAATGGTGAGAGTCGTGGTGGCCGTTGTCACCTGTTTAGTTACTGATTGCGCTTTTATCACGGATGTAGACATGATGCGGATCCTTGCACTGTTATTACTTGTTATGACCCCACTCAGCAGTGTTGCCGCCACCTTAATGGTGCTTGGCGACAGCCTGAGTGCAGGATATCAGATGCGTGCCGAACAAAGCTGGCCCCGCCTGATGGAACCCATGCTTAACGGCAACGGGCTGAAAATTGACGTCATTAATGCCAGTATATCGGGCGACACCACAGGAAATGGTCTTGCCCGTCTGCCTAAGCTATTGAAACAGCATGCTCCAGATTACGTCATAATTGAACTGGGTGCGAATGATGGTCTGCGCGGATTTCCACCGGCGACCATAGAGAATAACCTCAAAGCCATTATTGACCTTATTAAGGATAGCGGCGGTGAGCCGATGTTGATGCAAATCCGCATCCCGCCCAACTACGGCAAGCGCTATACCAGCCAGTTTGAAGCTATCTATCCCAGACTCAGCACAGACTACGCTTTGCCTCTGCTTCCCTTCTTTTTGGAGCAAGTCATTCTGCGTGACGGCTGGATGATGGATGATGGCCTGCACCCCAAAGCCGATGCTCAGCCCTGGATCGCTGAATTCATGACAAACACTATCACACCTTTTTTGTAACAAGATTTTACGGGCGCGATGATGCCCGGATTTAAGGACTATCAATGAGCACTGCCATTCTTATTACCGGCTGCAGCAGCGGTATCGGTTACCACTGTGCCAGATCGCTTCATCAGGCTGGCTATCTGGTGGTGGCCAGCTGCCGGCACGATGACGATGTCGCACGCCTGCGTGACGAAGGCCTTCACTGCGTGAGGCTCGATCTCGCCGACAACCAGTCTATTGAACAAGGACTGTCAGAAGCACTGAGTATCACTGAAGGTAAACTCGATGTACTGTTTAACAACGGCGCCTACGGCCAGCCAGGCGCCCTTGAAGATCTCCCCACCGATGCCCTTCGCGAGCAGTTCGAAACCAACCTGTTTGGCTGGCACTCGCTCACTAAAGCTGTGATTCCTGTCATGCTGGCTCAGGGAGGCGGTAAAATCGTGCAAAACAGCTCTGTACTCGGTCTTGTTGCCATGAAGTACCGCGGCGCCTATAACGCCAGTAAATTTGCGCTGGAAGGATACACAGATACACTGCGGCTGGAGCTGGCTAACACCCCGATTAAAGTCAGCCTGATAGAGCCAGGGCCAATTGAAAGTCAGTTCCGGGCCAATGCCAAGCGTCAGTTTGAATCCCATATTGATATGACGGCATCACGGCACAAAGAGAGTTATCAGAACACACTGAACAGACTGGGCAAGCCCTCCCCGTCCAATAAGTTCACACTGACCCCGGAGGCCGTACTCAAACCGCTGATGCACATTATCAACAGTGATCGGCCATCAGCCCGGTACTATGTCACCCAGCCGACCTATATCTTTGGCTTTCTGCGCAGAGTGTTGCCCGTTCGCTGGCTCGATCATCTGCTGGGAAAAAGCGATTAACTGGCACTCATAATGGGCAAACTTTGATCTTGATCCGAGAGTCAAAACCTCAGCGGAAAAATGCGCTTTTTTTAGCCAGCTGTCATGATTGTGTCATCTGAGCACTCTAGGCTTCAGGGTAAGTTGGTCCTTACCTGCTGAAGGGGTAAACCAGCGATCCCCCTAAATAAACGTGCTACATTTTTCGGAGAGATCGGCATGACATTACGCCAGATAAATGCGCTCTGTCTTTGTGTCGCTATTGCTCTGCTTCTGACCTTCCATCTGTAACGGAGAGCCCTGCTCTCCGTTTTTTTCTCTTAGACCCGTTACCAGCCGCGTTTTTCTGTCTTTTCTCTTGATTTTCCAGCCAATCAGCCCAACATCTTGAACATCACTCTTAAACGATCACGGAAACGCCCGGTATGAATGACAAATTAGCAATTGAACTGAATGAAACCAATCTGCATCAGGTGATAGAGCAGTCAATGCAACAGCTGGTCGTGATCAGCTTCTGGGCTCCATCCATGCCAGAAACAGCAGAAGTCAACACCCTGCTTGAGCGTCTGGCGGCCCAGTATGCTGGCCAGTTTGTGGTGGCAACGCTCAATTGTGAAGAACAGCAGATGGTGGCAGCCCAGTTTGGTGTGCGCAGTCTTCCGACCGTCGCCATTTTCAGCAATGGTCAGCCGGTTGACGGCGCGGCAGGTCCGCAAACCGAAGACAGCCTGCGTCAGATGCTGAGTAAGCATTTACCCAGCCAGGAAGAAATGCAGCTGGAACAGGCCATTCAATTAGTCAGCCAGCAAGCCTTCAACGAAGCACTGCCCATTCTGCGCGAACTGGCAGGCAGCCTGCCGGGTAACAGCCAGGTGTTGCTTGCCACCGCCGAATGCCTGCTGGAAACGGCACAGTTTGACGAAGCGGAAACCCTGCTTGGGCAGATTCCGATGCAGGATCAGGACGGTTATTACAAAGGGCTGGTTGCAAAGCTGGAGCTCCACCGCCAAGCCAGCGATTCTCCGGAGATCCGCCAGTTAGAAGAGAAACTGGCCACCGATCCGGGCAACGGACAGCTCGCTTATGAGCTTGCGGTGCAGTACAGCCAGGTCAATCGTCATCAGGAATCTCTGGATATCCTGCTGAATCTGCTGCGTAAAGATCTGAACTTCGCCGACGGTAATGCCAAGAAAACCATGATGGATATCCTGGCCTCACTCGGTCAGGGCAATGCCCTTGCCAGTCAGTATCGTCGCCAGCTTTATTCTCTGCTGTACTGATCTCATCCACGCCGCAGGCAATCCCACTTTGCCTGCGGTTATCTTGCCGCAGCCTCCCCTATGGTCAGGGCATCTATGATCGGACAACCCGGCTGGTTGTTACCCGGACACTGACTGATCAGGCTCTGAAGGCTTTGTTTCATTGCCAGTAATTCCTGGATCTGATGATCAATCTCAGCCAGTTTGTGCTCAGCTTTTTCTTTTACGTCAGCACTTTTTCTGTCCGGATCCCGCGACAAGGCCAGCAGCTCACGACTTTCATCCAGACTGAATCCGACCAGCCGCGATCGTTTTATCATCAACAGTTCGTTCACCTGCTTTTGGCTGTAACGGCGATAGCCATTCTCACCCCGCTGCGGCTCACTAATCATGCCCTTGCTTTCATAAAATCGTATGGTTTTGTTAGTCAGGCCCGTCTGTTTTGCCACTTCGCTGATATTCATCATTACCTCGTTAAAATACCGCTTGACCTTCCATTAACTGGAAGCTTTAGGGTTAGCATATCTCATAACTGTGGTGTAGAGGAAGCCCATGGATAATTCAAATCACGCCGCCACCCCAGCCAGCCATTCCGCTGCCAACATGGATATCAGGCTGCCACTTGGCAAGGTTCGCTGTATGAACTGCGTCGGAAAAATTAAACAGGCACTGAGCAAGCTTGATGGTATCGAATCTCTGGACATTAATACCCAGCAAGCCCATATCACAGGGCAGGTCGATCTGAATGAAGTGATTGCCACTATCGAAAGCCTTGGCTACCAAGGGGGTTACCACCATGACTTGCCGCTGTCGGGTCTGTCGTGTGGCAAGTGTGTCAGCAAGCTGGAGGCCATATTCACAAACGAGCCGGAAATCACGCAGTTTGAAGTCAGCAAAACCCGGGCAAAGGTGCAGGGCTCACTGACCGAATCCGCGCTGATAGCCCTGATTGAATCTGCAGGCTATCAGGTACCGGCTGAAGCTGGTGCGGTTGAAAAGAATGCGGCAGAAGCTGTCTTGCACGACGCAACTGCACCTGAACAAGCGAAAACGGAGCAACCCGAGCCGTCACCATCAGCCGATGCTGAAACCGCGCCATCATCCGATAACAGCCACTACTTTTTACTTTCAGGCATGACCTGCGCCAGTTGTGTGTCCTCAGTTGAAAAAGCCATTCAGGGCGTGGCAGCGGTTACGGCTGTCAGTGTCAACCTGGCCGAACGGACAGCGCTGGTTCAAGGGGATATCAGTCCTGAATCTGTGATCCAAGCTGTGTCTGATGCCGGGTATGGTGCAGAGCTCAGTGAAGATGAAGCGACAAGACGTGAGCGCCAGCAAGCCCAGAATACAGCAACTTACAAACAGCATCTGCTCAATGCCGGGCTGGCATTAGTGCTGGGTGTGCCCCTCATGGCCTGGGGCGTATTCGGTGGCAGTATGATGATAGAGTCGGCCACCAGCCAGTGGGCTTGGGGCATCATAGGTGTGCTGACGCTGGCGTTGCTCATTTACTGTGGCGGCCACTTTTTCCGCGATGCCTGGAAAGCTTTTTTACATCACAGAGCCAGTATGGATACCCTGGTCGCTCTGGGGACAGGTGCTGCCTGGTTTTATTCCATGTTTGTGGTGCTCAAGCCAGACTGGTTCCCGGCACAAGCCAGGCATGTCTATTTTGAAGCGTCAGCCATGATTCTGGGGCTGATCACACTGGGCCATGCACTTGAAGCCAAAGCGCGCGGTCGCACTTCACGGGCACTGGAAAAACTGATCGATCTGCAGCCGCAGACCGCCATTCTGGTGGATCAGCAAGGCGAGCGTGAAGTCCCTCTGGCTGAAGTTCAGTCGGGTATGGTGCTGCGTTTACGTCCGGGTGCCAAAGTGCCTGTCGATGGCGTGATTGAGCAAGGTGAGAGCTATCTTGACGAATCCATGCTGACCGGTGAACCCGTCCCGGCCCACAAGAAGCCGGGAGACAAACTCCATGCCGGTACCATTAACCAAAGCGGCAGCCTGCTGTTTAAAGCGGTGCAGGTCGGTAATCAAACCCTGCTGGCCCGGATCATAGGTCTGGTTCGTCAGGCGCAGAGCAGCAAGCCTGAGCTGGCGAAAATGGCGGATACCATTTCTGCCATTTTTGTTCCGGCCGTGATGATCATTGCCATTGTTACCGCCACTCTCTGGTATTACTTTGGCCCGGATCCCGTCTCGATTTACATGCTGATCACCGCAACAACGGTACTCATCATTGCCTGCCCCTGTGCACTTGGACTGGCGACCCCCATGTCGGTGACAGTCGGTCTTGGCCGCGCTGCAGAATACGGCATCCTTATCCGTCATGCCGATGCGATGCAACTGGCCGCCAACATAGATACAGTGGTGCTGGACAAAACCGGTACGCTGACCGAAGGCAAGCCTGTGCTCACACACAGCCATTATTATGGTGATCACACTGAACACGCTGTGCTGACTCTGGCGGCCAGCCTCGAACGGGGTGCAGAGCACCCGCTGGCAAAAGCTATCGTCTCGGCGGCACAGGAAAAAGGACTGTCTTTGCAATCAGCCCGAGATTTTAACGCTCAGGCTGGCTATGGCGTCAGCGGCGAGGTTAACGGACAGCGTGTTCTGCTGGGCAACCGTGCGCTGATGGAAAAAGAAAATATCGACATTTCTGCCCATCAAAACGATGCCCACTCGCTGGCCGATGCAGGTGCAACGGCTATTTTCATTGCCGTAGACGGAGCACTGGCCGCACTGTTAGGCATCAGTGATCCGCTGCGATCAGACTCTAAAGCCGCGGTAGAGAGACTTCAGGCGAAAGGGATCGAGGTGATCATGCTGACCGGTGACACCGAACGAACAGCCAAAGCGATCGCCCGCCAGGCGGGAATTGACCGCGTCATTGCCGGGGTCCTGCCCGACGGAAAATCCGAGCAGGTGGCGCAATTACAGCAGTCAGGGAAACACGTGGCCATGGTCGGCGACGGTATTAATGACGCCCCTGCACTGGCTAAGGCAGAAATTGGTATTGCCATGGGGAGCGGCAGCGATGTCGCCATTGAAAGCGCGCAATTAACCCTGGTGCGCCATTCTCTGCACGGTGTCGCCGATGCACTGGAGCTCTCATCAGCGACGTTACGTAACATGAAGCAAAACCTGTTCGGCGCCTTTGTGTATAACACATTGGGGATTCCGCTGGCCGCCGGTATCCTGTTCCCTTTCACCGGCAGTCTGCTCAGCCCTGTGATTGCCGGAGCGGCGATGGCTCTGTCGTCCATCACTGTGGTCAGCAATGCCAACAGACTGAGACTTTTCCGCCCTGGTAGTCAGGACAACGCTCAATTGAAGAAGGAGGCCTGAGATGATGGCTTTACTTGCTGCACTGACCATTGGCTTTATTGTCTGGTGGTTCTGGCTGCATCCAAAAAAATAATGACTTTTGAGCGGCTGCTTTCTACAGCCGCTTTTTCTTGCCAGCCCACACCAGATTCCATAGGCTGTATGCATCCTACCGCCAATGGAAACAGCATGTTCAAATCCTTGCTCACCAAAGCCGGTATCCTGCTGACAATCTTCAGTTCAGGTGCCTCTGCAGAACCTCAGGTCTGGCTGGCCAAAGACAACCAGCGACAGTTTGTGCTGATGGGATCTATCCATGTCGGCAGCGATGCACTCTACCCGCTGCCTGATGCCTTTAACCGTTACTGGCCTCAAGCGGATGGTCTGATTTTAGAAGCCAATATCCAAAAACAATTCAGTATGCCAGCCATCGACGAGGCTCACTTTACCCGTAAACTGCTGCCGCCATCTGATATCCGGACACTCAGAGAGCTTGCCGCTCAGCTCAAACTGTCTCCTTTCAGCCTGCTTGAAAGCCCTCCCTGGCTCACCGCCATGCATCTGCAAATGGCCCAGTCACTAGCGCTTGGCCTCACTCCGGACAAAGGGATTGATCAGGTGGTGTTTAACCGGGCACTAAAAGAGAATCTGCCCATTTTCGAGCTGGAAGGGATAGAAGCGCAGTTCCGCCTGCTGTCTTCACTGCCTGATCACGGATTAAACCTGCTGCAAACGACGCTCAACGAATGGCCTCTGCTGGAAGAAGAAATGACCTGCCTGCTCACCGCCTGGCAGCAGGGCAATAATGCCGTACTGACAGAGCTCAGCCAGCAAGTTGCCCTGTCTGAAGAGACCGAACAGCACTTGCTGATACAGCGTAATTACAACTGGGCTAAACAGCTCACCATCTCCCCTCAGTACCAAAAAGGGACTTTCCTGGTGGTAGTCGGCGCTTACCACATGATGGGCGAGGAGGGGCTACCGGCATTGCTGCAAAAGCAGGGATTCACAGTGCAGCAAATTAACAGCGCACAGCCTGCCTCCTGCCAATCCGGTATCGCAAAAAAAACCTCTGGCCATCGGCCATGAGTCGCCGAGTCTAATTCTTTCCTCGCCAAGGGGAGGGATTATCCGTGGTTTCAGCAAGCTCTGTACGATCCCTCCCCCTTTTCAAGGGGGAGGCTAGGTGGGGTTACTGGGCACAAAAGCCAAATCATGCACATATAAAAAAGCCCGCTCACTGAGCGGGCTTCCGTAATGTGGTCGGTGAAGAGGGATTCAACGCGGCGGGCTTCCGTGCCCGACCCGACAGGACTAAAACTGTCGCTCTCTTGACAATTAAAAGTCAATAGACACAAAAAAGCCCGCTCATCGAGCGGGCTTCCGTAATGTGGTCGGTGAAGAGGGATTCAACGCGGCGGGCTTCCGTGCCCGACCCGACGGGACTAAAACTGCCGCTCTCTTGACAATTAAAAGTCAATAGACACAAAAAAGCCCGCTCATTGAGCGGACTTCCGTAATGTGGTCGGTGAAGAGGGATTGAACGCGGCGGGCTTCCGTGCCCGACCCGACAGGACTAAAACTGCCGCTCTCTTGACAATTAAAAGTCAATAGACACAAAAAAGCCCGCTCATCGAGCGGGCTTCCGTAATGTGGTCGATGAAGAGGGATTCAACGCGGCGGGCTTCCGCACCCGACCCGACGGGACTAAAACTGCCGCTCTCTTGACAATTAAAAGTCAATAGACACAAAAAAGCCCGCTCATTGAGCGGACTTCCGTAATGTGGTCGGTGAAGAGGGATTCGAACCCCCGACCCTCTGGTCCCAAACCAGATGCGCTACCAAACTGCGCTATTCACCGATAATTCTGTTTCGCTTTGAGACTTGCTCCAAAGGGTCCCTCTGGTCCGCTATTCTCAAAAGCCGGAGATGCGCTACCAAACTGCGCTATTCACCGATAATTCTGTTTTCGCTTTGAGACTTGCTCCAAAGGGTCCCTCTGGTCTGCTATTCTCAAAAGCCGGAGATACGCTACCAAACTGCGCTATTCACCGAAATTTGTTCAGACTGACTACAGTCTTAAAAACGAGATTTGCTTCTTTTGAAAGTATAACTCTTGTTATCTGAGTTACTCAAACCGCGTCTTAAAATAGTGGTCGGTGAAGAGGGATTCATCGCGACGGGCTTCCGTGCGGCGGGCTTCCGCACCCGACCCGCCGTCTTACCAACCAATAAGCCTGACGAATCAGACTTTGGAAATAGTGGTCGGTGAAGAGGGATTCGAACCCCCGACCCTCTGGTCCCAAACCAGATGCGCTACCAAACTGCGCTATTCACCGATAATTCTGTTTCGCTTTGAGACTTGATCCAGAGGGTCTCTCTGCTCCGCTATTCTCAAAAGCCGGAGATGCGCTACCAAACTGCGCTATTCACCGATAATTCTGTTTTCGCTTTGAGACTTGCTCCAGAGGGTCCCTCTGGTCCGCTATTCTCAAAAGCCGGAGATGCGCTACCAAACTGCGCTATTCACCGACAAAAACGAAACGCTGATGCGATTCGAGGTGGCCTATAATACTGGCTAATTTACTGAACGCAAGAGGATGGACAGAAAATTTCCTTTCCTTGCTGCTACTTGCTTAGGAATGCACCAGTTAACACAGAATTTTGCTGAGATCCGCAAAAAACACACCAATAGTGATGATTCGAGTATGAATTGATCCAGATCATCAGCTCGTTCGCCAAGGTCCATTAAGCTTGAATTCAGTTTCCCAGGCAGAGGACATCACATGGATTTTTGGCTAGATTTACTCTTTGGTAATCCGGTTGGCCTATCATCAATGATAGTGATTTTCGGTGCATTGGGGCTAATGCTCTTCTATGGTGGTTATTTTGTCTATAAAGCTATGAATGCAAAGCCACAAGATTAGCCGTTCCGTTATCTCCAATCTTCTTTGAATCCTGAGAACTCTGACAGGCTCGGGATTCTTTTTTTTCTTGCCTAGCCACGTATAATCTTCCCTACCGTCCGCAGTAGAAAAACACACCATGTCCGATCAAGATGAACTGGACCTGTTCCGAGAAATGATGGCCGATGTGGCCCCGCTGGAGCAGGATAAAGTGCCCCCGGAAAAGAAGCATCAGATTACTGACGCCCAGCTCGCCCGACAAGCCGCAGCGCAGAGCCTGACTGACAGTGACCCGGAATATTTATCGCTAGATTATGTCACTATGGTCAAGCCGGATGACATGCTGGATTACAAACGTGACGGGGTTCAGGATGGCGTCATCCGCAAGTTAAGACTGGGCAAGTACGATATTCAGGCCAGGCTTGATCTGCACCGCAAAACGCTCAGGGAAGCCAGAGATGACGTGTTGCACTTTCTCAAGCAATGTCAGCGAATGGATATTCGTACCGTGCTGATCGTTCACGGTAAAGGTGAACGTTCAACGCCTCCGGCTTTAATGAAGAGCTATGCCGCGACCTGGCTGACTCAAATCAGCGATGTGATGGGCTATCATTCAGCGTTACGGCAACATGGCGGAAACGGAGCCTTGTATGTCATGCTAAAGAAAAGCCCTGAACGTAAACTGGAAAACCGGGAGCGGCATCAGAAGCGTCAAAGCTGACATTAATATTAACATTAGCAACGGGTGGCAGTGTGCCTATCCCTGCCACACCACTCTGAGTGCCAGCATAATCAGCACCACGCCGGACAAACGATCGATCAGCTGGGCGCGTGTTTTCAGCGTTTCCAGCACCGCTGGTCGGGACAGAACCAGGGCAATCAGTGTGTACCAGAGGCCATCCACCAATAATGGTGTAGCGACAATAATCACTTTATCGCTCATAGCACTCCCAACGGCCACAAACTGGCTGAACAAGGCGAGAAAAAACAGCGCGAGTTTGGGATTCAGCACAGAGATCATCAGTCCGTCCCGGGCTGCACTAGCCATGCTTGCAGATTCGCCTGCTGCCAGTTTTGCCGCCACTCCCCCTTTCGAACGCAGGGCATTGATCCCCAAATACGCCAGGTAAGCCGCTCCTGAATAGGTCATGACCTGAAAGAGTGCTGGCGACTGTTTGAGGACAACAGCCAGCCCGAGCAGCGTCAGTAACGCATACACGCCAACGCCAAATGCATGGGCCCAGGAGGTGACAATACCATGTAAGCGCCCGCCCGCCAGACTGTGTTTAGCCACAACCGCTAAACTGGGTCCGGGCGACATTGCCCCCAACATACAAATCATCAGTAATGAAAGCCAGATACTGAACGTCATCCTTGTCTCCTGCGGCCAATACTCAGCCTGTCGTAAATTAAATAAGTGGTTATAAGTGGCTGGAATAATTAGCGGGCTAACGCCGCCAGTTGACCATTGGTCAGTTGCAACAGATCCTTGGGCGCCAGTTCTATTTCCAATCCTCGCCGACCCGCACTGACACAGATAGTGTCATAGTCCTTGGCCGAGTCATCAAGAAAAGTGGGCAAGCGTTTTTTCTGGCCTAAGGGACTGATCCCGCCAACAATATATCCCGTTGTTTTTTCGGCTATGGTCGGATCGGCCATTTCGGCTTTTTTGGCCCCTGCGGCTTTTGCCGCCGATTTCAGATCCAGCATGCCAGCTACCGGCACAATAGCCACCGCCAGTTGCCTGGGATCGCCATTGCAGGAAAACAGCAGGGTTTTGAACACCCGGGCCGGATCCTGCCCCAGCACCTCTGCCGCTTCCAGACCGAAATTGGTATTGTTCGGATCATGCATATACTGATGGACTTTATGAGCAATTTTGTGCTTCTTTGCGAGATTTATAGCGGGTGTCATCCTGTCCTCCGGCATAATTATCGTTACCCACTATAGCTAACAGGTATCTTCACGCCAAGCCAGTACCGGCACAGACAGCAATAAAAAAGCTCACCTGCCAGAACAAGTGAGCTTTAGTCTTCAGCGCAGAGTTTCAGTACCGATTAACGGTACACAATCTCACCGTTAGGATCGAACGCATGAACATTAATCGGGCTGCTGGCTTCTAGGTAGTCTTTCAGCACTTCTGCATCAACAAATCCGGTATTCACGTAACCGGAATGATCAACCAGTTTAGGGTATCCATCGCCACCGGCGGCATTAAAACTGGGCACAGTAAACCGGTAGGTGTTGCCTGGTACCAAAGCTTTGCCACCAATCTTAACATTGCTGACTTTACCGTCCCGGATATCCATAGTGACACCATAGAACTGCGCATATGCCCCCGAGTCGACGGGCTTAGTCGCAACAGAACCCAGGTAGTCCAGCACTTCGGCCCCTGTCATATCGGTATAGGTCACCATATTGCCAAATGGCTGTACTTTCAGCACATCTTTATAAGTAATATCACCGGCAGGAATAGAGTCACGGACGCCGCCTGAGTTCATGACCGCAAAATCAGCTTTGGCACGCTGCATGTGAGAGGCGGCAATTAAACGTCCCAGATTTGTCTGCTGAAAACGCACTACACTCCGGTCGCCTTCCAGTTTGCCGTTTGACTGGGCAATCTTGATATTGAGTTTTGCTTGTCCGCGCTCCTGGTATGGCGTTAAGAAAGCTTTCACCGTGGCATCTTGAGGGATCTCCTGCTCAATAAAGACTTTTTCCGACTGGCCGTCAGCCAGCTTGATTTTCTTCTTCAGGTTAACCGGGATCAGATCGTAGCTGACCATATTCAGCTCACCGTTTCTGAACTCAAAATCCGCCCGGCCCACATACTTGCCCCACTCGTGCGCCTGCACAATCCAGGTGCCATTCTGCTGATCCGGTTTGCAATCGTCACTCGGTTTGAAAGATGGGTTCGCCACATTCGGCCCTTCCATACAGACAGGCTCCTGAGAGTGACCACCGACGATCAAGTCCAGATCGCCCGGTTCAAGATAACGCGCCAGGGCAACATCACCCGGCGCATTGACACCATGCTTACCATTGGCATAGTGGCCCATGTGGGTAGCCGCAATAATGAGATCCGGCTTTTCCGTTGCTTTCAGCTCGGCGATGACAGCTTTAGCTTCGGCTTTTGGATCGCGAAATTCAATGCCGCCAATGTATTCCGGGTTACCGATTTTCGCGGTATCTTCTGTCGTCAGACCGATAACGGCAATTTTGATCCCCTGCTGCTCGAAAATCTGGTACGGCTGGAACAAACGCTTGCCTGTCGCCTTGTCATAAATGTTGGCTGACAGCATAGGGAAGTTTGCCCATCCTTCCTGTTTGCGCAGCACATCGAGCGGGTTATCGAATTCATGGTTACCCACAGCCATCGCATCATAGCCAAGCATGTTCATGCCTTTAAAATCGGGCTCCGCATCCTGCAGATCCGACTCAGGCACGCCTGTGTTGATATCGCCACCAGACAGTAACAGGCTGGTGCCGCCTTCTTCTGTCACGGTTTCTCTCAGGTCATCCAGCAAGGTCTTGCGGGCAGCCATACCGTATTCACCGTCACGGTTGTGCCAGAAACGGCCATGATGATCATTGGTATGAAGAATTGTCAGCTTGTAGGTCTGGTCTGATTGCCAGGTGTCGGCTTGTTCCTGGCTCGCACAGCCAGCCAATACCATTAGCAATCCCGCTGACAAGGCAGTGCGGGTAAACATTTTATTTTTCATTTCATCACCTTACACAGTCAACTCTCATGGCTCACCTCCTTTCCTTGGCGGTGGTTGTGGCCAAAAACAGTGCTCAGTGTAAAGTAATCAAATGCCAGGTGGCAGGCGATTTCACCATAGTGTTAATTGGATCACTATGCAATCGATATCATTTTTATTTTTGAATGGCATACACCAGGTTCATATCAGAAAACGCGACTTTCAGTATCTGACCCAAACACTGGAATCGAGATAACATACAGAACCCGGCATCATGACGTTACAGGATTGCTGATAAATACCTCCTATCTAAGGAAACATGCCCACCTCTCCAAAAAACACAAGCTTCCATACATCATGCCCCTAAATAAAACGAAAATGTTTGAACCGCTTTTTATTCACCAAACAGGCCATCAACCAAGATAATTAATCACATATTTATCATTTAAGCTTTCCCGGCAAACTTTTAACCCAAAAAAACGGTAATATTAGTTACACCTAATATTTAAGTTTATGGATATGGCCGTCGTTTAAAGATATTGAATTCAAATGTTGTTTCCCTGCCCCATCTTTCACATTTATATGCAACATAATGAAAGATCATGGTGATCAGATTCTGTTCCATCCATTGAGACCACTCATGAAACTAACCCTAAAACAAAAACTCATAGCCGCTAGCTTATCTGCCGTTGTTGTTATGGCTACCGCTCTGACCTGGCTGGCTGCAAGCCAACTTCATGAACAAACCCAAAACAGCATTTTTGACCGGGCTGACAGCCTGAGCAAAACAGCAACCAAAGGGATCAGCGACTGGATTAATATTCGACGTGATATTACCAGTGCCGTCAAACCTTATGTAACCGTTGCAGAACCTGTCCCTTACCTGCAACAGGCCCGAGATGCCGGCAGCTTTGATTTAACCTACTTCGGTACGCCAGCCGGAGACATGGTTCGTTCTAATCCGGAGCGCAACCGCGCTGGCTATGATCCCCGCGTCCGCCCTTGGTACACGGATGCTCAAAAAGCAGATCAACCGATCATTACCACGGCCTATCTGGATGCGATTACCAATGCGCCTATGGTGACACTGGCTGAGCCTGTGAAGCAAAATGGGCAGTTGGTTGCTGTCATCGGCTCTGATGTCCTGATTGATCAGATGATTTCAGATGTGATCAGCATGGATGCCGGTGATAATGCTTATGCAATGCTGCTCAATACTCAGGACAACACATTTTTAGCACACCCAAACAAAACGCTACTGCTTAAATCCATCAACAAATACGATTCGGCATTAAGCATGAGCATCATTCATCAAGCGGTCAGCACCCGAACCCTTGTCAATGAAACCATCAAAGGGAAGGAGAAGCTGCTCTACTTTACCGAAGTCCCTGGTACACCGTGGATTTTAGGTCTGGAACTGGACAAAGCGACGGAAGAAGCCAGCCAGAGCGAGCTGCTGACCCGGCTGATCCTTGCTTCAATCGTGATTACGCTGGCTGTGCTGGCGGCTGTGGCCTGGCTGGTCGGTTACCTGTTTCGTGATCTAGGCCGGGTGTCTGAAGCACTGGCTGAAATTGCGACGGGTGAAGGCGATCTGACCCAGCGTCTGGAGCCACGCAGCGATGACGAAGTCGGCCAGCTGGCCCATAATTTCAACCGTTTTGTCGGCAACATGCACGGCATGGTAATGCGCCTGCGGGATGTCTCTCAGTCACTGAACTCTCAGGCACATCAGACGGCTTCTCAGGCGGAAGAGCGCAGCACCCGCATTCGCCACCAGCAGGATGAAATCAACATGGTTGCGACCGCCATAAACGAAATGGCTGCAGCCACACAGGAAATCGCCGGCAATGCTGATAATACGGCCAAAACATCGGCAGAGACCGTTGAGGCTGCACAGCATGGTGCCGAGCAAGTCGATCAGAGTCAGAGTTCAACTACCAGTCTGGCCAGCGAAGTAGAAACGGCAACAGAGGTCATTAGTGAACTGAATCATCACTCGCAGAGCATCACCACGATTCTGTCAACCATTCAAAACATTGCTGAACAAACAAACCTGCTGGCACTGAATGCCGCGATTGAAGCCGCCCGTGCCGGCGAACAAGGTCGTGGTTTTGCTGTGGTTGCCGATGAAGTGCGCGTGCTGAGCCAGCGTACACATGCCTCGACACAGGAAATTCAGCAAATGATTGAAACTCTGCAAAAAACAACAGGCAGTGCCGTCGGTATTATGAGTGACAGTCGCCGTCTGGCGGAAACCAGTGTGGATGACGCTAATTCCGCTTCAGCCAGCCTGGCACAGATAATTTCTGCGATTACCAATATCAGTGATATGGCAACACAGATTGCATCGGCTGCGGAAGAGCAATCCTCTGTGACATCAGAAATCACCCGGAATACTGAAAGTATCCGGGACGTTTCTAACGATCTGGCTCAGGAAGCGAGTGTCGCAGCACAACAGGCCGCGCAGTTGTCTGAACTGTCGCATGAGCTACAACAGGAAATCAGCCGCTTTAAGCTGTAGTCTGCGACTCAGTTGCTTTCCAAAAAAACACCCCGAATCGGGGTGTTTTTATTTGAGGATACGCCTGCGTTTAGGCGGTTACGGCCTGGCGCTGCTGATGCTTCACAAACACTGCGATCAGCGCACTGGCAGCCAGAAAGAAACAATAATAGGAATGGCTGACAACCGCTAATGGCGACAGCCCAAAGACAGAACCCAGCAACAGCGCCTGCGCACCATAAGGCAGCACACCCTGAATAACGCATGAGAATATATCCAGCAAGCTGGCAGAGCGACGTGGCGTCACTGCATTTTGTTCTGCCAGTTCACGGGCAACGCCGCCTGCGACGATAATAGCCACAGTGTTGTTGGCCGTGCAGACATTGGTCAGGCTGACCAGCCCCGCAATGCCCATTTCGCTCGCTCTTTGCGACTGATCACCGCCTGATTTTTTACTGAAACCGCCGATCAGTTTACTGACTAACAGTGTCAGAAATGCCAGCCCTCCCTGACGACGCATCAGTTCGCTCATACCGCCAATCAGCAGAGATAACAGGAAGATTTCCTGCATGTTGCCAAACCCGGTATAGATATCTTTGCTCCAGCTAGCCAGACTGTAATCAGACACTGACAATAAACCCACACCGCCAGCCAGAATAATGCCCAGGCTCAGTACAACAAAAACATTAACACCGGACACAGCAAGTACCAGAATCGTGATATAGGGCAAGACCTTGAGCCATTCTATGCTGGTGACAGTCGGTGCTTCAGACGGTGAGGAGTGGAAAAGAAACAGCAAGATGGCCGCCAGCGCCGCTGGCAGCGCAATCGCGATGTTCTCGCGGAACTTATCGCGCATCGCACAGCCCTGAGAGCGGGTTGCGGCGATAGTGGTATCAGAGATAATCGACAAATTATCGCCGAACATGGCACCACTGAGCACCACACCGGCTGTCAGAGCGATATCCAGATCGGCCGTATCTGCAATACCCAACGCCACAGGCGCCACCGCTGCAATCGTGCCCATAGAGGTTCCCATTGCCGTGGCAATAAAGGCCGCGATGACAAAAATACCCGGCAATATCAGGCTGGGTGGCAATAAAGATAAACCGAGATTGACGGTAGCATCAACCCCACCCGTTGCTTTAGCCACTGCTGCAAACGCGCCGGCCAGCAAATAAATCATACACATGGCTATGATATCGCTGTGACCCACACCACGCATGAAATCTTCAATGGTTTTATTGAGCGCCTCTTTGCTCAACACAATAGCAATCAGTATTGCAGGCAAAGCCGCAACAGGGGCCGGTAACTGATAGAAGGCAAAATCAACACCCTGCCAGGTCAGGTAGCTGCCTACACCAATAAAGAGAGACAGAAAAACAGCCAAAGGCAGCAGTGCCAGAGCAGAAGGAGACGGTGAGTCTGAAAGTGTGTGTGGTTTGGCGTGCGACATTATCTCTACAGGGTATTATTCCGAATTGGTCGCATAGCCTAAAACTTACATCCAAACGTGTCAACATCCAGACGTCTAAACATCTATATGCAATTAATAGTCAGAATATTTATCCTGCCCCCTGTCACCTGTGCCTTGCCCGTCTAGCTAGCATTCTCGTCCTATGCCTTACATTCATTAAACCACTGATAACAATCAGCAATAAACCAAGATGAGCAAACAGACTGAGCTTTGGTCTGCGATGAGATAGCCAATCACCGCTATGGAAAAGGTGTCGGCTGCATCAGGCCTGCCCCAGATAATGTCCTTTACTTATCATGGTTATCCTCATCGAGGATTAACCTGAGTGACTGATAAAACAACTCAGAAAAATCAACACTGTGGTGTCTGTCATCCGTCATGTGGTTGACTGAAATACGAAGGCGATCGGTGTTTTTTATCGGCTGACATGAAAAAAATGCAGCCAGCTTCTGCCTTAATACTGCCGACTGGCACTCAATCACGACCATGTGGCTGTTATCGGAAGAAATCACTGTTACACCGTTCAGATTGAGCAGGGCCTGGATTCTGGGTGAGATATGGATAAAAGCCTTATTGAAACATTGCGGCGGAGCGGAGGACAGCCGCTTTTCCAGCGCGATTAAATCCAGCAATGAACGAGCTCCTGAGCTGGCTGTTTCCAGCGTACTGCTGAGAACCTGATTTAACGGATGGGAACGTTTAATACCTATCAAAGCAATACCAATATGTAACCCGGCATGCTTATGAAGAGGTGCAAAGAAGACATCAGAGTGTTTAATAAGATCGCTATGGTGCACGGTAGCAAATGTCTGCGCACCATCTACTGCCAGTATTGAATGACCATTCAACTGACTTAAATCCAGAAGATTGCCTGTCACTGGCGACAGATGCGTCACCAGCTGTATCTCAGGACACTCACTGCTCGTATTCATTTCAGAGAACAATTGAAATAAATGATGGTATTGCGGATAGTGCTGCTCACCCTTAGTATCAATATTGATCCCAAGATTATTTAACTGGCAAGCAAATAACAAATTGACCAGACACTCCGTTGTATTGGTAAACATGAATACATCATGCTCAGGGCAATATATGTTTTTCAGTTTTTCCTTAACATCCAATTTCAGTTGGTAATACGTTTTATAGTATGCTTTTCCTTTCAGATCCGCTCTAAACGATTTGACGAGATCCGGGTGTACAGACGAGGAGTCTGACAACATGATTGTCTCAGTCACTTTATTTATGCCCTTCTAAGCGCTGACTGATAATATCAATAATTAGGTCATCATTTCGGCTCAAACGTGACACGTTCATGCTGTTTTCTAATCCAACCAGCTCATCGCCTATGACATAACCTTCAGAAGCATTCGATAACAAAGTAAAATCATTGTCATCATTGCCGAAACAGATAAGGTTAGAGTGCTCGATTCCGCTGACTAAACTCAGTGCTTTGTATTTATCTGTAAAGTAGCAATTCAGCTCTGCGGTATCATCACCATGAAAGTTAAATGCGACCCCATCTCTGATATCTTTATACAGTGGCATGATTTTTTTCTGAATATTCGCTGAGCGACAAGATATTTTTATCACCCCCTGATCCCACCACGGGCTCTCTTTGTCCAGCGTCAGTTTATCTTCATAGGCAAGCATTTCCGGATACAATGACTCGTCACCATGAATCGCAAACTTATCCCCGTACTCCAGAAAGTAGCTCACACCATTTTCTTCCAGGAACTGAACAATGGTATTCACGTCTTGTTGCGACAAACCGGACACAAAAGTCTGCTTCTGTGTTTCATCTAATATGATAGAACCATTACAGCAGATAACAGGGACTTCACTGATCAGATCGCCTAATGCTTTTCTGGCTCCTCTGGGAGCACGGGATGTAGCAAATGCCAAACGGGATGACGGATCTTGTTTGATTTTTTGGAGCGCTGCTTTCATTTTGTTACTGACGACTCCGCCGTCGGCAATCGTGCCGTCAATATCAAACACCAGCATGTTGGGAAGTGCCTTATTGATTTTCTTTGCTGATTGCCTGACTAATCCATCTCTGATCAAAGAAGGAATAACATCAATAGCAAAAATACTGCCCACCGCCATGCCATTTGCCAAGTGTTCTCCATCAACCCAGGCTATCTCTTCAATTTCAGAACATGGCTTTGGCAGACCAAATATTGTCACAGTATCAACATCAATCTCCACCAAGGCATCTTCAAAAGCACTCTTTCGTGTAAAAGTACCCAAATACTCAGCTCTCACCAGGCTTACGCCAAGCTCTTCACCTAACTCCCGCTCAAGGCATTCCTTTTTTGTTTCACCGGCTTCGGGTTTACCCCCTGGAGAGATAAACATATCTGTCCCTTTTTTTCTGACCAGTAATATTTGTCCTGCCCGGCATATAGCCGCAGCATATTTTCTTATCGTTTTCATTTTCAGCGTCACTTTTCGCAAATCAATAAGAGTGCTGTATTAACAACACTCTTAGATGGATAATGCATTGTTAAACATATGGATACAGATGTATCAATACATTCAGGAAGCTTGTCTCAATTCTTGGTAGTTTTTAAGGCTACCTGACAGAAAATGAATGATGTCATCACACAGACTTTCCTTTTCAGCCAAATATTCCAAAATCGTTTCATCGGAAGCAATGGTCGCTGAATCGCCAAAAATCGACACACCTTCCAGTGATTTTGTCGACAGTCCTAATTGCAGTAAACGGTACTTTACTTCATCTTGTGACTGAGCCATATGATAAATAGGGCTGTTATACGTAATACCAAACCGTTTCATATAATCAACGAAATAGTCTTTCGCCACTAAACGTTGCTCTGGAAATTCTTTTTGATATTCAACGATGCCATCGTTGATCACTTCAATACCATTCCTTGTACAATAATCAATAACGTGGGCATGAATCGCCATTTTTTCACCCAGTAATATCAGGTTCTTCTTGTACCTGGCAAAATCGCTTTCAATATTCTCTATCGCAATACTTCTGAAACTACCACTAATATCAACCACTTGATGTGTTACTACCAAATCACCAAATCTGTTTTTTAATTCTTCCACACGTAAAGGCAATAGTTTTCTATGTAGCCCACAACCACTATTGGCAGTAAATAAGTGAACCGGAATGCCGTTTAACATTAAATAACTGGCGGCAAGAGTACTGTCTCTTCCACCGGTAAACATAACGAGTTGCGGGCGTTTCCCGTCTTCATAATTTGTCTTTATATCCATTGTTACATCCTTGTTATATGACCAAAACAACGGATGCTATATTCAACTATGACAATAGTCAACAGAGTGCACTTATTGATAATTAAGACGTTATTTTACCCATTGATAACAATTTAAATATTAAATAACTATAATCATGGAAATCAGATATTTAAACACAAGTTACTTTGCTGTGTTTCATGTCACTAATAAAGCTCCGATAATATATTGTTTCATTTTTACGTTTTTTATCAGATGCAATAGTTGTTACAACTGTAAGCTCATGTTAAACAAAATATTCTCCTTCATCTTATCCTTTCCGTCTTAACACCCGCTGCAAGCACCTCAAAGTGACAAATTTTCAACCAAAAAAGCGTCAATAATCAGTCATGTTAAAAAGTTAAATTTCCATATACAACCGTCGTATAGCTATATAGAATTCTCCGTACTGTTTTTCCTCATTTGTCACATTTTTTGTGCAACGAAAAGTAAAAACATTGATATCAGCTTCTGTTCCATCCATTGAGACTCATCATGAAACTGACCCTAAAACAAAAACTCATAGGAGCCAGCTTATCTGCCGTCGTGGTTATGGCAACCGCGCTGACATGGCTGGCCGCAAACCAACTTTATCAACAGACACAAAACAGCATTTTTAGCCGTGCCGACAGCTTGAGCAAAACAGCGACTAAAGGGATCAGTGACTGGATTGAGATCCGTCGCAGTATCACCAGTGCTATCAAACCTTACCTGGAAACCTCAGATCCTGTGCCATACCTGCAGCAGGCTCGCATTGCCGGTGGCTTTGATGAAATGTATTTCGGCACGTCCGCCGGTGACATGTTCCGCTCCTACCCTGAGCGAAACCGGGCAGGTTACGATCCCCGCCAGCGTCCCTGGTATATAGATGCCAAATCGGCTAACAAACCTATTATTACAACCGCCTATCGTGATGCCATTACTAACGCGTTACTGGTGACTCTGGCTGAGCCTGTCAAAAAGAATGGCCAGCTTGCAGCCGTTATTGGCTCCGATGTACTGATTGATCAACTGATTTCCGATGTGATCAGCCTGGATGCAGGTAAAAATGCCTACGCCATGCTCATCAACACCCAGGATAATACGTTCCTGGCCCACCCTAATCAGTCTTTGCTACTGAAACCTATCAATGGTTACACTGAAGACCTGAGCATCAGCCAGATTCAGCGCTCGGTAAGCAACAGAACGGTATTGAATCAGACGATTCAGGGTGCGGATAAACTGTTGTACTTTGCGCAAGTTCCCGGCACGCCATGGATTCTTGGCCTGGAAATGGACAAGGCCACCGAAGAAGCCAGCCAGAGTCAACTGCTGAGCCGCCTGATCATCACCTCCATCCTTATTACTTTGATCGTTCTGGCAGCTGTTGCCTGGCTGGTCGGATTCCTGTTCCGCGACCTGAGCCGTGTGTCTGATGCACTGGCCGAGATTGCAACGGGTGAAGGTGATCTGACCCAGCGCCTTGAACCACGCAGCGACGACGAAGTCGGCCAACTGGCACATAACTTCAACCGCTTTGTCGGTAACATGCATGGCATGGTAACGCGTCTGCGCGATGTTTCTCACTCGCTGACGTTGCAGGCACATCAAACGGCCTCACAAGCAGAAGAGCGCAGCACTCGAATCCGCCACCAGCAGGATGAAATCAACATGGTGGCAACTGCCATCAATGAAATGGCGGCTGCCACACAGGAAATTGCCGGTAATGCTGATAACACGGCACGTACCTCGACCGAAACGGTTCAGGCGGCAGAGCACGGTGCCGAGCAGGTCGACCAAAGCCAGCATTCTATTACCAATCTGGCCGGCGAAGTGGAAACAGCGACAGACGTCATTGGCGAGCTCAATACCCATGCGCAGAGCATTACCACGATTCTGTCGACCATTCAGAATATTGCTGAACAAACCAACCTGCTGGCGCTCAACGCTGCCATTGAAGCCGCCCGTGCAGGTGAGCAAGGTCGCGGGTTTGCCGTAGTGGCAGATGAAGTGCGGGTACTGAGCCAGCGTACCCATGCTTCTACGCAGGAAATTCAGCAAATGATTGAAACCCTGCAACAAACGACAGGACGTGCTGTCGGCATTATGGGCGACAGTCGCCGTTTAGCTGAAACCAGTGTGGATGATGCCAATGCCGCTTCTGCCAGTCTGGCGCAAATCATCTCGGCAATTACCAATATCAGTGACATGGCAACTCAGATAGCTTCTGCCGCAGAAGAACAGTCTTCTGTGACCTCTGAGATCACGCGTAACACTGAGGGCATCCGGGATGTCTCTAACGAGCTGGCTCAGGAAGCAAGTGAAGCGGCACAGCAGGCTTCTCAGCTGTCAGAGCTGTCTCACGAGCTACAGCAGGAAATCAGCCGCTTTAAGTTATAAGAGCCGTTAAGCGGATAAAATAAATAGAACAAAGAAAACAAAAAAGGGGGTGTCAGTCATGACACCCCCTTTCGTTGTTCTCTGATCGTTTGTCTCAGGTCGTCTCCGGTAGTCACCCTGATCAGGTTCTGCCAGTAACAGCCTTATGCAATGTCGATGGCTTCGAAACTTTTCACCAGATCATCAAGCTGTTTGATCTGAGCAAGGAAGGGCTCCAGCTTATCCATAGGGAATGCAGAAGGGCCATCACAGCGAGCGGCATCCGGGTTGGGGTGCGCTTCCATGAACAGACCGGCGATTCCCGCCGCCATACCTGCACGCGCCAGCGTAACAGTTTGCTCACGGCGACCACCGGAGGCGGCACCCAGTGGATCACGGCACTGCAGTGCGTGGGTGACGTCAAAAATGATCGGACTGCCCTTCGAGGCTTTCTTCATGACATCAAAGCCCAGCATGTCCACGACCAGGTTATCGTAACCGTGCAGCGCACCACGCTCGCAGAGAATAATCTGGTCGTTGTTACATTCAGCAAACTTCTCAACGATATTACCCACCTGACCCGGGCTCATAAACTGAGGTTTCTTCACGTTGATAACGGCACCGGTTTTTGCCATCGCTTCAACCAGATCGGTCTGACGAGCGAGAAATGCCGGCAGCTGAATCACATCCACCACCTCGGCAACAGGCTGGCACTGATATTGTTCATGAATATCAGTGATGATTTTCACGCCAAAGGTATCTTTCAGCTCCTGAAAGATTTTCAGGCCTTCTTCCATACCGGGACCACGATAAGAATGGACCGAAGAACGGTTCGCCTTATCAAAGGAAGCCTTAAATACATAAGGAATGCCCAGTTTTTCCGTTACTTTGACATAGTGCTCACAGATCTGCATCGCAAGATCACGCGACTCCAGCACGTTCATGCCACCAAACAGCACAAAGGCTTTGTCGTTAGCGACATCAATGTCGCCAATACGAACCACTTTCTGTTCCATGATGCTACTCTTCTTCTCTGTCATTTAGTCTGTTCCGCAGGCTATCAGTGAAGGACCTGCGGGTTTGCATTCAAGACTTTCACTTGCAGTTTCAGCAATTCTGCGGCCGGATCTTCCGGACACTGCTCAATAAAATAGGCATAGTCCATAGCAGCGGCATGACTACACTCTAATTGCTGATAAATATAGCCGCGATCGCGAATTTCATGGGGATCACCCGGCCGCAGCGACAGGGCCAGATCGCTGCAGCGTAATGCATCAGCGTATTGCTCTTCTCGCAGCAAAGCACTTTTTAGCACCGTCAGCCATCGTGCCAGCACATCCGTATGGCTGGTGGTGGTGAGATAGCTTTCGCGCCAGGGTGCCAGCGGGCCTTTGTGCCCACGCAGCCAGGCACTGAGTGTCTGGCGGCTGACAAATTCACCGTCAAACGGATTAATAAACTGAGGCTCACTGTTGGGCCAGTCGACACGCAGAATATACTGAGTGGGAAAAGCCACACCGGTGACAGGTAACTCCAGATGCTGAGCCAGATAAATCATAATGGCTCCCAGACTGACCGGAATGCCTTTACGACGCTCAATCACCTTGTCCAGATAGGCATTTTCAGCCGCATAGTACTGATGGCGATCACCACAGAACCCCCACTCGCGGTAAAACAGGCGCAGCAACCCTTCTAATCGCAGATGGGGATTGGTTTCTGACATCAGTGCCGCCTCGACATCTTTTGCCATTTTTTGTAATTGATGGCGTACCCAGGCAACTGGAAAATCCGGCTCCAGATCCACCATGATCTCAATAGCTCCCTCTACCAGTGCAGACGCTTCGAAATCTCTGTCTTCATCTGAGAAATACATGTCTTTACCCCAGCAACGGCATTTTAGTCACCGCCAGTTTGCCGGCCATTGCCAGCCAACCTAAAGCACCGAAAAAAGCAAAGGTTTTAAACACTTTGTTCTTGCCGTATTTCAGCGCGAAAAAGCCAAGCGCAATGTAGGCCAGCACACAGGTCAGCTTTTCATTCAGCCAGCCTGCGCCTGCTGTGAAAGGAGTAAAGCCAGTGTACACCACCAGTGCGACGCCACTCAGCAACAAAAAGGTATCGACCACATGGGGCGTTACTTTCAGGGCTTTTTTCTGCATCAGTGCTGAATCTGCCATCATCAGGCCAAATCGCACTACAAATAACAACACGCTCATGGCGATAATGGTCAGGTGAAAATGTTTTAATGCTATGTACATCTGGTTTTTCTCTTTATCGTTTCCTTCGAATCATGAATGGCCAGACGGCCTCAGACAGACCAGCAGCCTAAGCTTACCCTGTCTTGTCCTGCATAATCCTGAGCGGTTATCACTTGTTGATAACCTAAATTAGAAAAAATGCCCCGTACGGCCTCGCCCTGCTGATAGCCATGCTCCAGCAGTAACCAGCCACCAGGCGTTAAAAATGTCCGGCTTTGTGAACAAATATGACGAATGTCCGCCAGGCCAGCGTCTTCTGCGACCAATGCGGTTCGGGGTTCGAATCGCACATCCCCTCTTGCGAGATGCGGATCGTTGGCATCAATATAAGGGGGATTGCTGACAATAACATCAAAACGTGCATTTTCCGGCAATGGATTAAACCAACTGCCGCATAAAATACGTACATTCTGCAATTGCAACGCACGCCGATTTTCTTCCGCCAGTGCCGCCGCTTCCGGGCGCAAGTCGATGCCAGTGAACTGACAATCCGGGCGCTCAGAGGCCAGAGACAGAGCAATCGCCCCGGTTCCCGTACCTAAATCAAGTACCGACGCCGCTGCAGGCATTTTCTCCAGCGCCGCTTCCACCAGTCGTTCCGTATCCGGACGCGGGATCAAAGTATGGGGCGCCACTTTCAGCGGCAGTGACCAGAACTCACGTTCACCTGTGATATAGGCGACCGGTTCGCCCGATTCACGACGCGCCAGCAGCGCTGAAAACGCAGCGGACTGCTCGTCAGTCAGCACTTTTTCAGGCCAGGTCAGCAGGTAGCTGCGGGGCTTATCCAGCACATGACACAACAAGACCGCAGCATCAAGCTGCGGACTGTCAGAGCCGGCGTTCATCAGTTGCGTTACCGCTTGCTTAAGTGCAACGTCGATGGCGGGATTCATCAGTGCTGATCAGCCATGGCAGCAAGCAAATCCGCCTGGTGTTCCTGCACAACAGGATCAATCAGGCTTTCCAGCTCGCCTTCCATCACTTCGTTCAAGCGATAGAGGGTCAGGTTGATCCTATGATCAGATACCCGGCCTTGCGGATAGTTATAGGTACGAATGCGATCGGAGCGATCGCCAGAGCCCAGCAGGTTACGTCTTGTGCTGGCTTCTTCAGCATGACGCTTCTCTTCCTCGGCCTTGATAATACGGGCCGCCAGCACAGACATGGCTTTCGCTTTGTTTTTGTGCTGCGAGCGCTCATCCTGACACTCAACCACAATGCCGGTTGGCAAGTGGGTAATACGAATGGCAGAATCCGTGGTGTTAACGTGCTGACCACCGGCACCGGAGGCGCGGAAAGTATCAATTTTCAAATCACCGGCATTAATTTCCGGGATTTCCGCTTCCGGGATTTCAGGTAAAATTGCCACAGTACAGGCAGAAGTATGAACACGGCCCTGGGATTCCGTCGCGGGAACACGTTGAACACGATGTCCGCCTGACTCAAATTTCAGAATACCGTAAGCTCCTTCCCCGCTGATCTTGGCGATCATTTCTTTATAGCCACCGTGTTCAGCCTGATTCGAGCTCATCACTTCCACCCGCCAGCGGCGGCTTTCAGCAAATTTGCTGTACATGCGGAACAAATCACCGGCGAAAATACCGGCTTCATCACCGCCAGCACCGGCGCGGATTTCGATGAAACAGTTGCGCTCGTCATTGGGATCTTTGGGCAGCAGCAAAACCTGCAACTCGTCTTCCAGACGCTCGATAGTCTCTTTCGCCTGCTTGATTTCTTCCTGCGCCATTTCGCGCAATTCAGGATCCTCTTCCCCGGCCATTTCTTCCGCGGTTTCCAGATCAGTCAGCACCTGCTGGTAAGCACGAAAACACTGACTCACTTCCTCTAGCTGCGAATATTCACGAGACAAAGCCCGGAATTTATCCTGATTGGCAATGATAGTGGCATCACCCAGCAAATGCTGCACTTCCTCGTGGCGTTCAACCAGGGATTCTAATTTCGCTAAAATGGACGGTTTCATCATGTGTACAACATCAGATCCTAACAAGGATCCGCCTTAAACCGGTTCGGCAAGGCGCGATCATAAAAATTAATGCATGTGAAAAACGCTGAGTCAGTCAGCCGACTGGTCTTTCAATGCACCTAAGCCAAGCGTTTCACGAATAAGGGCCAGTTTTTCAGGCTCGCCATCATGGGCGGCTTGCTGCATGGCCTTGGTCGGCGCATGAATGAGCTTATTCGTCAAACGGTTGCTGAGCTCTGCCAGCACTTTTTCCGGTGCACTGCCGTTAGCCAGCGCTTGCAGGCTGCGGCTCAGTAAATCATTTTTAATGTCATCGGCGTAACAACGGTACTGGCGGATACTGTCTACCGCTTCCAGTGAGCGTAACCAGCGCATGAATGCGGCACTTTCTTCACTGACTATCGCTTCTGCCTGGATCGCCGCCACTTTTCGCTGCTCGCGATTGCGTTCAACAATACTTTCCAAATCGTCCACTGAATATAAATAGGCATCATCAAGCTCACCGACCTCAGCTTCGATATCCCTGGGTACAGCAATATCGACCAGCAACATGGGTTGATGACGGCGCTTTTTCAGCGCTTTCTCAACCATTCCTTTGCCCACAATCGGCAGAGGACTCGCCGTTGCACTGATAATGATATCTGCATTATGAATATGGTCCGGAATCTCCGGCAAACTAATAACTTCAGCGCCAAATTCATCAGCCAGCACCTGAGCACGCTCCGGGGTGCGGTTAGCTATCATCAGACTGCGGCAACCGTGTTCAACCATGTGCCGGGCTACCAGCTCTGTGGTCTCACCGGCACCGATAAGCAGCACTCTTGCCTCGCTCATCGACTCAAAAATCTGTTTGGCCAGGGTGCAGGCGGCAAAGGCAACCGACACCGCATTGCCACCGATATCCGTTTCGGTTCTGACGCGCTTTGCCACTGAAAAGGCTTTCTGGAACAGTTTCTCCAGCATGCCATCCATAGTGTCATGGTCGCGGGATTCAGAATAGGACTGCTTGACCTGTCCCAGAATCTGCGGCTCACCTAACACCAGTGAATCCAGACCACATGCCACCCGCATCAAGTGACGCACCGCGGCCTGTTCTTCGTGGAAATAGAGGCTGGACATCAGCTCTTCCGCTGACAGATTATGAAAGCGGCTGAACCAATCAATCATCACACCTGGCCCGCTGTGACTGACATCACAATAGATCTCAGTACGGTTGCAGGTAGAGACGATCACACCACTGTTGACTTCCGGATGCTGAGCCAGAGTCTGCAAGGCTTCGGTCAGTTTTTCCGGCGAAAAGGCAACACGCTCGCGCAGGTCTACAGACGCTGTTTTGTGATTGATTCCTAATGCAAGCAAGGTCATGGAGATGGTGTTACCTACTACCCGATGATAAAGATCCAGCAGGTCATTTTACTTGATGACCCTGCGTAATAAAAGGATATGACTCGATTCTGTCTGCCAGCGCATCATTTTATCGCGCTGACGTCAAAACAAATCCTGACTTTACAGACAAATACCGGAAATGTCATGAATCAGTTTGCTTCCCCTTACTGATTCCGCCGTTCGTTCATGAAAGAGATTTCATCAGACAAGTCATGCTATTATTCTTTTACTTTCACATTATTCACTTACCTGTCGAATAAGGACATGTTATGCGAATGGCGTTTGCGCCTCTTTTTCTGTTCTCGTTTCAGTTACCGCCTATCTTGGCGCGAAAATGTCAGCAGCATAAAACACAACTTCTGGCCTTGCTGGCTCTGTGGGTAGCAGGCTGTACCACGACGCCGCACACGGGTAAAGTCACCGACTGGAACAGCCACAGGCAAGCATTGTCCGCAGTCACTGCCTATCAGGCAACAGGCAAGCTGGGCTACATCAGCCCGGCGCAACGTTTCAGTGCTAACCTGAACTGGAAAACCGATCCTGGTGCCGATCATCTGCTGCTGACTAACTTTCTCGGCACCACATTGCTGAAACTGGACACCCAACCCGGACGTGCGGTGCTGATTGATAATGAAGGCCAACGCCATCAGGGCAGCGATGCGGCTCAGCTGGTCTTATCTCTGACCAATATTGCCTTACCCGTTAACCAGATGCGGGACTGGCTGCTCGGCCTGCCAACAGGCGCAGATACCTATCAGTTAAATGCAGAAAACCGCGTGGCTTACTTAGTCAAACAAGTGGGCAATCAGCGATGGCAACTGGACTATAACGCCTATGATGAAACAACGTCGCCCGCTTTGCCTTCCCGGTTAGTCCTTTCGCAAGGCAAACAGCGAGTTACCCTGATAATCAACCGTTGGCAAACCCAAAAATAATTGACGCGCATTCAAAAAATGATCACACACACTACAAGCTGGCCAGCACCCGCTAAACTTAATCTGTTTCTCTACATCACAGGGCAACGTCCGGACGGTTATCATGAACTGCAAACCCTGTTTCAGTTTTTAGATTACGGTGATACCTTGACCATAACGGCGCGAGCCGACAATCAGATAACCCTGAGTCCGGCTATCGAAGGCGTACCATTAGCGCAAAATCTGATTTACCGCGCCGCAGATGCCCTGCGCAAAAAAGCCGGTCTGCAGGCCGGAGCAGATATCAACATCCAAAAGATTTTACCTATGGGTGGTGGTCTGGGCGGCGGTTCATCGAATGCGGCGACAACTTTGGTCGCATTAAACTATTTGTGGCAAACCGGACTAAGCGCTGACGAGTTGGCCGAGATTGGCTTGGCGCTGGGGGCAGATGTGCCCGTGTTTGTCCGTGGTTTTAGTGCCTTTGCCGAAGGGATCGGCGAAAAGCTTCAACCCGCTCAACCAGAAGAGAAATGGTATCTGGTCGCCAAGCCTGATGTTGCCATTGCAACCGCAGATATCTTCACTGCGACGGACTTAACCCGAAACACACCAATACGGCCTTTATCTGTGTTATTAGCCGGCAATTACGAAAACGATTGCGAAAAAATAGTCAGAAGAATTTACCCTGAGGTTGATAAGGCGCTTTCGTGGCTGTTAGAATACGCGCCGTCGAGATTGACCGGCACTGGCGCTTGTGTTTTTGCTGAATTTAGCTCTCAGCAAGCGGCTACTGCAACCCTGAAAAAATTACCCGACTGGCTCCAAGGTTTTGTCGCCAAAGGGGTGAATCATTCACCTTTGATGACCGCCCTGAGCGGACATACTGCGGAAAGTCAGTAAATACAACTTGGACGCAATTGAGGTTTACCCCGTGCCTGATATGAAGCTGTTTGCTGGTAACGCTACACCAGAGCTAGCCCAACGCATCGCTGACCGTCTTTACATTTCACTTGGAGACGCGACAGTGAACCGTTTCTCCGATGGTGAAGTCTGTGTTCAGATTAATGAAAACGTTCGCGGCAGCGACGTCTTTATCATTCAATCGACTTGCGCCCCAACCAACGATAACCTGATCGAACTGGTCGTTATGATCGACGCACTGCGCCGCGCTTCTGCTGGTCGTATCACAGCGGTTATCCCTTACTTTGGCTATGCCCGCCAAGACCGTCGCGTCCGTTCTGCTCGTGTGCCTATTACAGCGAAAGTTGTTGCTGATTTCCTGTCCAATGTGGGGGTTGACCGTGTGCTGACTGTCGAGCTGCATGCCGAGCAAATCCAGGGCTTCTTTGATGTGCCGGTAGACAACATCTTTGGTTCGCCCGTTCTGCTGGAAGACATGCTGGCAAAAGAGCTGCAAGATCCAGTCGTCGTTTCTCCAGACATCGGTGGTGTAGTCCGTGCTCGTGCAACGGCCAAACTGATGGATGACACAGATATTGCTATCATCGACAAGCGTCGCCCACGCGCCAATGTGTCACAGGTTATGCACCTGATTGGCGATGTTGAAGGCCGTGACTGCATCATTGTTGATGACATGATCGATACCGGCGGCACCCTGTGTAAAGCTGCCGAAGCACTGAAAGAGCGTGGTGCTAAACGTGTATTCGCTTACGCAACGCATCCGGTATTCTCAGGCAACGCGCCGGAAAATATCAAAAACTCTGTGATTGATGAAGTGATCGTCACTGACTCTATCCCACTGTCTCAGGCAATGCTGGATACAGGCAAAGTCTCTGTTCTTACTCTGTCAGGCATGCTGGCTGAAGCCATTCGCCGCATCAGCAATGAAGAGTCTATCTCTGCGATGTTCGAGCACTGATAGCTCAGTAAACGCGATGACAGTCAACACGCCCCGCCCTGTGCGGGGCGTGTTTGTTTTTATTTATCTCTGCAGCAGTGTTAACATAGCGCGCGATTTGATCCCGATGACATAGAGAGACCAGCGTGAGTCAAAAAATCCGTTTACTGGTTGGCCTGGCAAATCCAGGTCCGGAATATGCCAAAACACGCCACAATGCGGGGGCCTGGGTCGTGGAAGAGTTGGCACGGATCCACAACATCAGCCTCAAAAACGATCCCAAATATTTTGGTTTAACCGGCAGGATCCAGCTGAATGGTGATGATCTGCGTTTACTGATCCCCACCACCTTTATGAACCTGTCTGGTAAATCCGTTTCGGCACTGGCGAATTTTTTTCAGATCACCCCGGAAGAAATTCTGGTCGCCCATGATGAGCTGGATCTGCCCCCAGGCGTCGCCAAGTTCAAACAAGGCGGCGGTCACGGTGGCCATAACGGGTTAAGGGATATCATCAGCAAACTGAGTAACAACAAAAGCTTTTACCGTCTTCGGGTGGGCATTGGTCATCCCGGCGACAAAAATAAAGTGACTGGCTTCGTATTGGGTAAAGCCCCCGCCAGCGAACAATCTCAGATTGACGCTGCAGTAGACGAATCCGTTCGCTGTCTTGATATCTGGCTGAAAGACGGCCTGACCAAGGCGCAAAACCGGCTACATTCATTCAAAGCCGAATAAGTTAATACAGACTTTTTCATCATCCCGCACTATGCCGGATGCCGGAAACATCACTAAAGGGTTTCAAGCCATGGGTTTTAAATGTGGTATCGTGGGCCTGCCGAACGTAGGTAAATCCACACTTTTCAATGCGTTGACAAAAGCGGGTATCGAAGCCGCTAACTTCCCGTTCTGTACTATTGAGCCGAACACGGGTGTGGTTCCTGTACCGGATCTGCGTCTGGATAAGCTGGCTGCCATCGTCAACCCGGAACGTATCCTGCCTACCACTATGGAATTCGTGGATATCGCCGGTCTGGTTGCCGGTGCATCCAAAGGTGAAGGTCTGGGTAACAAATTCCTGGCCAATATCCGTGAAACCGATGCGATTGGCCACGTTGTTCGCTGCTTCGAAAACGACAATATCGTGCACGTTGCGGGCAAGATCAACCCATTAGCAGACATCGAAATCATCAATTTGGAACTGGCTCTGGCAGATCTGGACACCTGTGAGCGTGCCATTCAGCGCCAGGCCAAACGCGCCAAAGGCGGTGATAAAGAAGCGAAATTCGAAATCACAGTGCTGGAAAAAATGCTGCCAACACTGACTGAAGGCGGCATGGCACGTTCAGTCGAGCTGGCCAAAGAAGAAAAAGCCGCGATTGATTACCTGAACTTCCTGACTCTGAAACCGACCATGTATATCGCGAACGTCAGCGAAGACGGTTTTGAAGGCAATCCGTTCTTGGATATGGTGACTGAGCACGCCAGCAAAGAAAACGCCGTTGTTGTGCCAGTCTGTGCGGCTATCGAGTCTGAAATTGCTGAACTGGATGATGCGGATCGTGAAGAGTTTCTGGCAGATCTGGGCATTGAAGAGCCGGGCCTGAACCGTGTTATCCGATCGGGCTACGAACTGCTGAATCTGCAGACTTACTTCACGGCAGGTGTCAAAGAAGTTCGCGCCTGGACTATCCCTATTGGTGCAACCGCACCTCAGGCTGCCGGTAAGATCCACACCGACTTTGAAAAAGGCTTTATCCGTGCCGAAGTGGTCGGTTATGAGCACTTCATCGAGTTTAACGGTGAAAACGGCGCGAAAGAAGCCGGTAAGTGGCGTCTGGAAGGTAAAGATTACATCGTTAAAGATGGCGACGTCGTCCACTTCCGCTTCAATGTATAACTTGAAGTCAAAACCTCTGCAAAACATCTGATAAAGGGCCGGCTTCTGCCGGCTTTTTTATTTTCACTGTCCCGCTTACTTCTTTTTTACCCTTGAAATCACACATCTAGCATGGCATTCGGCCATTTCGTCCAAATAACCATCGAACAGGCAGATTTTACGGGGATAATTAAAAAAACTATTGACGCTCAAAGCTGGTATACGCATAATGCGCCCCGTTCCCGAGACAGCAACCCTGTATTGGACAGCGCCTGCGCTGGCTGTTTCGGACACGTTGGCTACGTAGCTCAGTTGGTTAGAGCACATCACTCATAATGATGGGGTCACAGGTTCGAATCCCGTCGTAGCCACCATATCACCACTTGAAATGGTGATAAAAAACAGTAAGATGCGGAAGTGGCGAAATTGGTAGACGCACCAGATTTAGGTTCTGGCGCCGCAAGGTGTGAGAGTTCAAGTCTCTCCTTCCGCACCATTTTAGGGCTATCGCCAAGCGGTAAGGCAGCGGCTTTTGATGCCGCCATCCCCTGGTTCGAATCCAGGTAGCCCTGCCATCTTACTCAGCGTGGACATGTTTGTCGGCGTTATAAAAATTGAATGGCTACGTAGCTCAGTTGGTTAGAGCACATCACTCATAATGATGGGGTCACAGGTTCAAATCCCGTCGTAGCCACCATAAATTCATCATTCGACGATGAATGGTTCACCCAGCGTATTGCGGTGGTGGCGGAATTGGTAGACGCGCTAGCTTCAGGTGCTAGTGCCCGCAAGGGCGTGAGAGTTCAAGTCTCTCCCTCCGCACCAATCTCTGAGGTGAACAGTTAAGAAGTGGACAAGTAACCATTTCTTGCTTGAATTGCACAATTCTTTGTGACATTCTGCAGGGCTATCGCCAAGCGGTAAGGCAGCGGCTTTTGATGCCGCCATCCCCTGGTTCGAATCCAGGTAGCCCTGCCACATTACTTGACGTAGGCAACGCCGGCGTTTAACACAAAGTGGCTACGTAGCTCAGTTGGTTAGAGCACATCACTCATAATGATGGGGTCACAGGTTCAAATCCCGTCGTAGCCACCAATCTCACAACAATGTGAGAAAAAGATGTCATTCCACGCGGTGGTGGCGGAATTGGTAGACGCGCTAGCTTCAGGTGCTAGTGTCCGCAAGGACGTGAGAGTTCAAGTCTCTCCCTCCGCACCAATGACATCCTTGCCTTGACAGGCAGACAATTTGCGGAAGTGGCGAAATTGGTAGACGCACCAGATTTAGGTTCTGGCGCCGCAAGGTGTGAGAGTTCAAGTCTCTCCTTCCGCACCATTTAGGGCTATCGCCAAGCGGTAAGGCAGCGGCTTTTGATGCCGCCATCCCCTGGTTCGAATCCAGGTAGCCCTGCCATGTTTCAGGTTTCGATAAATGTGTCGGAATCTCCCCTGTAACAAGGGACCCGGGTGAATTTCACCCTGAAAGAAAAGTCACACATGCGGTGGTGGCGGAATTGGTAGACGCGCTAGCTTCAGGTGCTAGTGTCCGCAAGGACGTGAGAGTTCAAGTCTCTCCCTCCGCACCAGTGACTTTTCAGATGTTTACACATCATACAATTTGCGGAAGTGGCGAAATTGGTAGACGCACCAGATTTAGGTTCTGGCGCCGCAAGGTGTGAGAGTTCAAGTCTCTCCTTCCGCACCATTTTAGGGCTATCGCCAAGCGGTAAGGCAGCGGCTTTTGATGCCGCCATTCCCTGGTTCGAATCCAGGTAGCCCTGCCATATTTTACAGTATGGGTGTCAGCCGGTGCTGTGATACAGAGTTATATTGCAAACGAAATACCATGTGCGGTGGTGGCGGAATTGGTAGACGCGCTAGCTTCAGGTGCTAGTGTCCGCAAGGACGTGAGAGTTCAAGTCTCTCCCTCCGCACCAACTTTTTAGTTGTGAGTGAAAGTTAACACAACTTAGATCTGAAAAGATCACCAGCAGGGCTATCGCCAAGCGGTAAGGCAGCGGCTTTTGATGCCGCCATTCCCTGGTTCGAATCCAGGTAGCCCTGCCATTAACAACACGCTGTTTAATTAGCGTTTTGAAAATGGCTACGTAGCTCAGTTGGTTAGAGCACATCACTCATAATGATGGGGTCACAGGTTCGAATCCCGTCGTAGCCACCATTTTCATCCCCTACCATGGTTGAAAATGGCAAAGAGTCAATACACGCGGTGGTGGCGGAATTGGTAGACGCGCTAGCTTCAGGTGCTAGTGCCCGCAAGGGCGTGAGAGTTCAAGTCTCTCCCTCCGCACCAATTGACTTTTGAAATAACTTTGAGACTTTAGGGCTATCGCCAAGCGGTAAGGCAGCGGCTTTTGATGCCGCCATTCCCTGGTTCGAATCCAGGTAGCCCTGCCATATTGATGCTGACCTTTAGTGTCAACAAAGTTAGAGACACAGTCTCTTTCACCATGTTGCGGTGGTGGCGGAATTGGTAGACGCGCTAGCTTCAGGTGCTAGTGTCCGCAAGGACGTGAGAGTTCAAGTCTCTCCCTCCGCACCAACTTCCTGTTCAAACAGGAGGTTGTAAAATACTTTGGTATTACTCGCTGTAATATCGATAAAGAAACCAGCGCTTAGGCTGGTTTTTTTGTACCTGAAAAACACAGCCCGCTCCAACGCCTCTCTTTGTTCAGGTCTCTTTTCACACGCAGTAAAAAAGCCACACAGCGGTGGCTTATAAAATCGAATAAAAACAATAAACTTACAACCCTAGCGCATACTTCAGCACTTGATGTTTCAGCGGTCCGGTATGCTCGGCCAGTTTCAGGCCAAGATTTCGCAGCAAGGAAACGGGTTTCAGATCATTACTGAAGGCACAGTAAAACACATCCATCCCGGTCTGCATCATCAGGTTATCGGGTCTTCGCCGCCTCTGGTAGCGCTGAAGAACCGGCTCTCCGAACCAGTGTTCTCCACCGTGCGCCATTTCTTCAAGCAGCACATCAACGTCTTTAAAACCGAGATTCACTCCCTGCCCCGCCAGCGGGTTAATGGTATGCGCGGCATCTCCCAGCAAAACAATCCCGTCTTTATAGTAAGACTGGGCGTGGCGTCGTGTCAGCGGGAAACTGCCTTTGTTCCGCACACGAACCGCACCGAGTTCAACAGGAAATTCACTCCGCACCGCTTTTTCCAGTTGCTCCGCCGACATGGCTGATAACTGTTTGATCCGCTGAGGGCTGTCATACCAGACTAGCGATCCGTTGTGACCCGGCATCGGCAGAAAAGAGCGAGGACCATGCGGCGTAAACTGCTGCCAGGTAATATCCTGCTGGGGCAAAGCGGTTTCAACATTGATCAGCATGCAATGCTGACGATAATCCCAGGCTGTAATGCCGATATTGGCCTGCTGACGAACGCGGGAATTGGCACCATCAGCCCCAACCAACCAGCGGGTTTGCAGCACCTGACCGTTGTCCAATGTGACCTGGTACCCTTCATCAGCACGCTGAAAATGCGCTAAACGGGCAGGACAAATCAGTGAAAGATTGGAATATGCGTCAAACGCCTGCCACAGACCCAGCTGAATCAAACGGTTCTCCACCATAAAGCCCAGCTCAGCTAACCCAAGGTCAGCGGCATGAAAACGGGTGCGGCATTCCGGGTGCTCCCAGGTTTCCAAACGCCGGAAAGGACACATCCTCATGGCCTGGATATGTGGCCATGCCCCCAGACGGTTCAGCAGAGTGACCGACTGGGCAGAAATGGCTGACACACGCAGATCCATCTCCTGTGCGGAGTCAAAAGCCACCGGAGGCTGACCTTCAATCACCGCCACTCTGCGTCCCTGCCGGGCCATTCCCAATGCTGCCGCCGCACCCACCATGCCGCCGCCAGCAATCACAATATCAAACTGTTCCATGCAGGTATCTCATCTCATTACTCTGCCGACATTCTAACGGCTTTACGCGGGTTTACTACACTCAACACTTTCTGCGCTCGCTTTTCTGTCATCTTTGGCACTGAAGCTTGATCTGTGCCAATAGCCACCGGCCAGAGATGCGCCTGCTGCTGATTTTATAATCAGCATGGATGATCTGGTCACGCCGTGTCGAAAGCAGTACAATACGCGGCTTGCTATTTAAGGCGGCCCCAGAGGCGATCTCTGACGCTGCAAACGCAACGTAAATGCACTGAATTAACACTACGAGTGAAGAGTTAGACATGGCGAAGAAACTGCTTATCAAAACCTGGGGTTGTCAGATGAATGAATACGATTCATCCAAGATGGCCGATCTTCTCAACGCCAATGGCGGTTATGAATTAACAGAAGAACCAGCAGAAGCCGATGTACTGCTACTTAACACCTGCTCTATTCGCGAAAAGGCACAGGAAAAAGTCTTCCACCAGCTGGGCCGCTGGAAAACGCTGAAAGACAAAAAGCCAAGCCTGGTGATTGGCGTTGGCGGCTGTGTCGCTACTCAGGAAGGGGATTCCATCCGGGATCGTGCTCCCTATGTCGATGTGATCTTTGGTCCGCAAACGCTGCACCGTCTGCCTGAAATGATCAGCACATCACAGTCTTCCGATGCGCCGGTCATGGATATTTCTTTCCCGGAAATCGAGAAATTCGACCGCCTGCCTGAACCACGGGCCGAAGGCCCTACCGCGTTCGTGTCTATCATGGAAGGTTGCTCCAAATACTGTACTTTCTGTGTGGTGCCATACACCCGTGGTGAAGAAGTCAGCCGCCCGCTGGATGACGTGCTGTTTGAAATCGCTCAGCTGGCAGAGCAAGGCGTGCGTGAAGTAAACCTGCTGGGCCAGAATGTGAATGCCTTCCGCGGTGAGACACACGATGGCGAGATCGCTTCATTTGCTGAGTTATTGCGCCTGGTGGCAGCAATTGACGGTATCGATCGCATTCGCTATACCACCAGCCACCCGATTGAGTTCACCGACGACATTATTGCCGTTTATGAAGACACGCCGGAAGTGGTCAGCTTCCTGCACCTGCCGGTTCAGAGCGGTTCCGACCGTATCCTGGCGATGATGAAGCGGCCTCATACTGCCATCGAGTATAAATCCAAGATCCGCAAGCTGCGTAAAGCTCGCCCGGATATCACCATCAGCTCCGACTTTATCGTCGCTTTCCCGGGTGAGTCCGATCAGGACTTCCAGGACACCATGAAACTGATCCGCGATGTCGACTTTGACATGAGTTTCAGCTTCATTTATTCAGCCCGCCCGGGGACACCAGCGGCCGATTACCCTTGTGATTTGTCTGAAGACGTGAAGAAAGCGCGTTTGTATGAACTGCAGCAGCAGATCAATGCGCAGGCAATGCGCTACTCCCGCCAGATGCTGGACACTGAACAGCGCATCCTGGTGGAAGGGCCATCGAAAAAGAACATCATGGAGCTGCGCGGCCGTACCGAGAACAACCGTGTGGTGAACTTTGAAGGTTCAGTGGATTTGATCGGCCAATTTGTTGATGTCAGAATCACGGATGTATTCAATAATTCCCTGCGTGGTGAACTAGTCCGTACTGAAGCAGACATGAATCTGCGGATCGCTATGTCTCCCAGCGAGGTCATAGAGAAAACCCGTAAAGAAGATGAAATAGGTGTAGGCGTTTATACTCCTTAATAAGAGGACAGAAATTTCTGCCTGTGCCCAACTATTCCGGCCATCCGTCACAGTGGATGGCCCACAGAGAGGCAAATCTTGAGCAAAATTATTACTGTTGAACTGAATCTCGAACCCGCCGATAACCACCGCCTGGCCAGCCTTTGCGGTCCTTTCGACGACAATATCAAGCAGCTGGAACGCCGTCTGGGCGTTGAAATTAACCACCGCAGTCACAATTTCAGCATAGTCGGTCAGCCGCACACTGCCGAAGCCACAGCCAATATCCTTAAGAATCTGTATGTTGACACCGCTCCGGTGCGCAACGTGATCCCGGATATTGAGCCTGAGCAGATTCATCTCGCCATTAAAGAATCGGGTGTGCTGGAACAAGATGTGAGCTCAAGTATCCCTTACGGCAAAGAAATTCATATCAAGACCAAGAAAGGCGTCATCAAGCCGCGGACACCAAACCAGGCGCAGTACATTGCCAATATGGTTGGTCACGATATCACCTTCGGTATTGGTCCTGCCGGTACGGGGAAAACTTATCTGGCTGTTGCCGCTGCGGTTGATGCGCTGGAGCGCCAGGAAATCCGCCGTATTCTGCTGACCCGCCCTGCCGTAGAAGCCGGTGAAAAACTGGGCTTCCTGCCGGGGGATCTGAGCCAGAAGGTCGATCCGTATCTGCGCCCGCTTTACGATGCCTTGTTCGAAATGCTGGGTTTTGAGCGGGTAGAAAAGCTCATTGAGCGTAATGTCATTGAAGTGGCACCGCTGGCGTACATGCGCGGCCGGACACTGAACGATGCCTTCATTATTCTCGATGAAAGCCAGAATACGACAGTAGAGCAGATGAAAATGTTTCTGACCCGTATCGGCTTTAACTCGCGTGCCGTGATCACAGGTGACGTGACCCAGATCGACTTGCCGCGCGGGGCGCGATCCGGGCTGCGCCATGCCATTGAAGTGCTGGCCGATGTGGATGAAATCAGCTTTAACTTCTTCCAGGCAACTGACGTAGTACGTCACCCTGTTGTAGCTCGTATCGTCCAGGCGTATGAAGCCTGGGAGAGCGAAGATCAGAAACAACGAAAACTGGCTGAACAACGCCGTCGCGACCAGCAGGAAGCGCGTCAGGCCAGTCCTGAAACGGAATAATCATACAGATGGCTATTTATCTGGATTTACAGCTTGCCACCGCTGATGAGAGTGGCATGCCGACTGAGGCTGACTTTCAGCGCTGGCTGGAAGCGGCGGTGACTCCGTTTCAAACCGAAGCCGAAGTGACTGTGCGCTTGGTTGATGAAGCCGAAAGCCAGGCACTCAACAGTGAATACCGGGGGAAAGACAAGCCCACCAATGTGCTGTCTTTCCCGTTTGAAGCGCCTCCGGGTGTAGAACTGGAGCTGTTGGGCGATCTGATTATCTGTCGTCAGGTGGTTGAAAGTGAGGCGCGGGAGCAGAGTAAACCCTTGTTTGCCCACTGGGCACATATGGTTGTACACGGCTCACTTCATCTGCTAGGTTATGACCATGTTGATGACGAAGAAGCCGAAGAAATGGAAGCCCTGGAAACCGAGATAATGCAAGGTTTAGGGTTTGCCAATCCTTACGAAGCTGACCAATACTAACATCAGCTTCTGGCTGTCTTTGGCTAAGATACTGTCGGCTGCGCCTGTGGCGACGCCGACCTTCCGTGGCTCTGTCCACATATTTGAATAGAAAGCAATGAACGAAGATAACCCCCAAAATTCTGACGGTCCGAGTCGAAAGACCTTCTTTGAACGTATTGGCCAGCTCTTTCAGGGCGAACCTCAGAATAAGGAAGAACTGGTCGATGTGATCCGTGATTCCGAAGAAAATGATCTGATTGATCACCACACACGCGACATGCTCGAAGGTGTGATCCAGATTTCTGAGATGCGGGTTCGGGATATCATGATTCCCCGCTCCCAAATGACCACCATAGAGCGTTCACAGAAGGTTGAAGACCTCATTGATATCATTGTTGATGCCCAGCACTCTCGCTACCCGGTCATCAGTGATGATAAAGACCACGTTGAAGGTATTCTTCTGGCTAAAGATCTGCTGCGCTACCTGCGCCCGGACAGCGAGCCATTTGACCTCAGCGCCATTCTGCGCCCGGCAGTTGTTGTGCCGGAGAGCAAGCGGGTAGATCGCCTGCTGAAAGAATTTCGGGAAGAACGCTACCACATGGCCATAGTGGTCGATGAGTTTGGTGGCGTATCCGGCTTGATCACTATCGAGGATATTCTGGAGCAAATCGTTGGTGAAATCGAAGATGAATTCGACGATGAAGAAGAACAGGACATCCGTCAGTTAAGTAAGCACACCTGGAATGTGAAGGCATTAACCACTATCGATGACTTCAATAAACTGTTCCAGACCAACTTCAGTGCTAACGATATCGACACCATAGGCGGATTGGTCATGACCAGCTTTGGTCACCTGCCAGCCCGTGGTGAAGTGGTCGAACTGGAAGGCTATGCGTTCAAAGTCACCGCCGCAGACAGCCGCCGGGTCATACAATTACAAGTGACAGTGCCGCAGGAGGCACACCAACCAACGATGACGCCCTGATGAGACGAATCGACAATCTAAACCTGACAGGACGGCTGCTACTGGCCGTCCCTTCCGGCGCACTGGCAACCCTGTCTTTCGCCCCTTATAAGCTCTGGTATCTCGCCCCGCTCTCCCTGATTATTTTCTTTACCCTGCTGCAGAATCAACGCCCTAAAACCGCCTTCTGGACAGGTTTATCATGGGGGTTAGGATTATTCGGCAGTGGCGTTTGGTGGGTACATGTCAGCATTGCCGACTTTGGCGGCATGCCCGTCATTGCGGGTCTGTTCCTTATGGCGCTGCTGGTTGGTTATCTGGCGCTCTACCCTGCCTTATTTGGCGCCTTGTTTGCCCGGTTCGGGCTGGGTCGGCCTTTCCACCAGCTGATGTTGCTGGGCCCGGTGTTCTGGCTGCTGCTGGACTGGGTCAGAGGCTGGTTGTTTACCGGTTTTCCCTGGTTGTGGATGGGTTACGGGCAAATTCACGGCCCGCTGGCCAGTTTCGCGCCGATCCTGGGGGTTGAAGGTCTGACGCTCGCACTGGTGCTGAGTTGTGGTGCGCTGGTTGCCGCCGGCTATTACCGTAACTGGCGCCCCCTGACCGTGCCGGTTCTTGTCTTGCTGCTGGCGTATCAGGCGAAAGGCATTGAATGGGTTCAGACTGAACCGTATAAACCGGTCAAGGTCGCGCTGGTGCAAGGCAATGTCCCACAGGCACTGAAATGGCAACCTGAGCAACGCTGGCCAACCCTGATGAAATACTTAGATCTCACCCGTGAAAACTGGGATGCTGATATTATCATCTGGCCGGAAGCAGCAATTCCCGCGCTGGAAAAACAGGTAGAGACCTTCCTCAGTCATCTCGATGAAGCCGCCCGTTTAAATCAAAGTGCGGTAATTACAGGTGTGCTAGATAAAACCGAACAGGGTGAGTTTTTCAACAATATACTGACGCTGGGTATCAACCGTGACGGTCAATACCACTACGATACTGCCAGCCGGTACAGCAAGCACCATTTGCTGCCGTTTGGTGAATTTGTGCCTTTCGGCGACTTACTGCGTCCGATTGCCCCGTTTTTCAACCTGCCGATGTCATCATTCAGCCGCGGCAGTTTTGTCCAGACCAATCTGGAAGCCAAGGGTTATGCCCTGGCTCCGGCCCTGTGTTATGAAATCGCCTTCAGCGAGCAGGTTCGCCAGAATGTGGGCATGGGCACCGACATGCTGCTGACCCTGTCCAATGATGCCTGGTTCGGCCGCTCCATTGGCCCGCACCAGCACATGGAAATCGCCCAGATGCGGGCTCTGGAAACAGGTAAACCCTTACTGCGTGCCACTAACACGGGCGTGACAGCCGTTGTCGATCACCAGGGTCAGATTATTGCAGAGCTGCCACAGTTCGAAACCGGCGTACTGCGTGCCACTGTAACCCCGACCAAGGGTCTGACGCCCTACACGACACTGGGCAGCTGGCCATTGTACTTGTATTTACTCTGGTCCGTTGCTGTTTCCTGGCTACTGCTTAAACGCCGCCGGGGCGATTTCAGAGACACTACCCCGCAAGAAGGCGTCCATTAAATCAAACACAGATCCAACCAGACAGGGAGCAACAGGCTCCCTGTCGCTTGTCAGCGGCAGCTGCTTTACGGCGCCAGAGGCTGACGGGTGAATTGGGTGTGTCCACACTTAGTACAGGGCTCAATCGTCCGCACGTGCGTGTACTGTTCATGATGTCCGCACTGCTCGCAGACCAGATTACCCAGGCCAACCACTTCACCGGCTTTATAGATGCCCTGATGCTTGATATCGTCCATGACCTCTAACCATTCCAGCTGTGTCTTATCTGTCACCTCAGCCAACCCTTCCCAAATCGTCTCGGTCACCAGTTTGTAAAACGGACTTTCAGAGAAAGGGGTCGGGCTTTCCTGCACGTTTTGCCCGAATTCTTTCAGATCCCGTTTGAAATACGCACGTATCAGCGCCAGTTCATCTTTGGTCATGTCACTGGCCGCGGTGCGATACTTTTCACTGGTATCAATCCAATGTTTCAGTTCATCAGGGCTATGCTTGAGGGCTTCCGTGATCTCTTCCAACATGGATTCATACGCATCTTTTTCTTTAGCCATGTGAGTTTCTCCTAGGCTTGATCCGCCGGACATAGGCACCCTGACACATAGCGCCGGGTCAGTAACCAGTCCGGCACGGGCAATCCGTGGCTGAATAATGATAATAACCGGCCTATTCGGCCTCAGCTATTGTTGCTACCTTTACCTTTAGTTATTCTATGTCGATTATTTTGACTGTGTTTGTATTAACTCACAACGATTCCGGAAGTCATCGATGCAAGAACAATACCGTCCACAGGACATTGAACCTAAAGTTCAAGCACATTGGGACAACAACCAAACCTTTGTTGTAAGTGAAGACCCTAATAAAGAAAAATTCTACTGTCTCTCCATGTTCCCGTACCCAAGTGGACGTCTGCACATGGGCCACGTGCGTAACTACACCATCGGTGATGTGATTTCCCGTTATCAGCGCCTGCAGGGCAAGAATGTAATGCAGCCAATCGGCTGGGACGCATTCGGTCTGCCAGCAGAAAATGCCGCGGTGAAGAACAACACCGCCCCTGCGCCGTGGACTTACGAAAACATCGACTACATGAAGAACCAGCTGAAATTACTGGGCTTTGGTTACGACTGGAACCGTGAGTTTGCTACCTGCACCCCGGAATACTACCGCTGGGAGCAGGAATTCTTTACCAAGCTGTATAGCAAAGGCCTGGTCTACAAGAAAACCTCTTCCGTAAACTGGTGCCCGAATGACCAGACAGTGCTGGCCAACGAGCAGGTTGAAGACGGCTGCTGCTGGCGTTGTGATACACCAGTAGAGCAAAAAGAAATTCCGCAGTGGTTTATTAAGATCACGGCTTACGCCCAGGAGCTGCTGGACGATCTGGACAACCTGGAAGGCTGGCCTGAGATGGTCAAAACCATGCAGCGCAACTGGATTGGCCGCTCTGAAGGTGTTGAGCTGTCCTTCGCCGTTGAAGGCCAGGACACACCACTGGAAGTCTATACCACACGTCCGGACACCCTGATGGGGGTGACTTACGTCGGCATTGCCGCCGGTCATCCTCTGGCTGATCTGGCCGCCAAGAACAATCCTGCACTGGCTGCCTTCATTGAAGAATGTAAGAACACCAAAGTGGCAGAGGCCGAACTGGCTACCATGGAGAAGAAAGGCATGGCCACTGGCCTGTATGCCGTTCACCCTCTCAATGGCCGCCGTGTGCCTGTCTATGTCGCTAACTTTGTGCTGATGGACTACGGAACAGGCGCAGTGATGGCCGTACCTGCCCATGATCAGCGTGACTTTGAATTCGCCACCAAGTACGGGCTGGATATCGTTCCTGTTATCAAGCCGGCCGACGGCAGCGAACTGGATATCAGTGAAGCAGCTTACACCGAAAAAGGCGTGCTGTTCGACTCTGGTGAATTCAACGGTCTGGATTTCCAGGCGGCGTTCGATGCGATTGCCGCCAAGCTGGAAACCGAAGGTAAAGGCAAGAAAACCGTCAACTTCCGCCTGCGTGACTGGGGGGTTTCCCGCCAGCGTTACTGGGGTGCACCGATTCCTATGGTTACCACCCCGGACGGCGAAGTCCATCCTGTCCCTGCCGATCAGCTACCGGTGATCCTGCCGGAAGATGTGGTGATGGACGGCGTGACCAGCCCGATCAAAGCAGACAAGAGCTGGGCAGAAACCACCTTTAACGGTGAACCGGCGCTGCGCGAAACCGATACCTTCGACACCTTTATGGAATCGTCCTGGTATTACGCGCGTTACTGCTCACCTCAGGCGGACGAAATGCTGAATTCTGATGCCGCCAACTACTGGCTGCCGGTTGACCAGTACATCGGCGGTATTGAACATGCCTGTATGCACCTGCTGTACTCACGTTTCTTCCACAAACTGCTGCGCGACAGCGGTATGGTGACGAGCGACGAGCCGTTCAAACAGCTTTTATGTCAGGGTATGGTACTGGCAGATGCCTTCTACTACACCAGCGAAAAAGGCGCCAAAGTCTGGGTATCGCCAACAGAGGTGACTCTGGAGCGTGACGAAAAAGGCCGCATTACCAAAGCCACTGACGAGCAAGGTAACGAACTGGTGCACTCAGGCATGACCAAGATGTCGAAGTCGAAGAACAACGGCATCGACCCACAGGAAATGGTCGACAAGTACGGCGCGGATACCGTTCGCCTGTTCATGATGTTCGCCTCGCCAGCTGATATGACGCTGGAGTGGCAGGAATCTGGCGTTGAAGGTGCCAACCGCTTCCTGAAACGAGTCTGGAAACTGGTCTTTGAACATTCGGCAAAAGGTGCGGTCGAAGCACTGGATGCTTCAGCACTGAACGCCGATCAGAAAGCGCTGCGCCGTGATGTTCACAAAACCATCGCCAAAGTCAGCGATGATATTGGCCGTCGTCAGACGTTCAACACAGCTATTGCGGCTATCATGGAGCTGATGAACAAGCTGGGTAAAGCACCACAAGACAGCGCCCAGGATCGTGCCCTGCTGGACGAAGCCCTGAAAGCGGTTGTCCGTATGCTGTACCCAATCACCCCGCATATCTGTTTTGAACTGTGGCATGCACTGGGTGAGTCTAAGGTGGATCATGCTGACTGGCCGGTTGCCGATGACAACGCTATGGTGGAAGATGAGAAGCTCATCATAGTTCAGGTTAACGGTAAACTGCGCGCCAAACTGACTGTCGCGGCAGATGCTGGTAAAGATCAGGTAGAAGCGCTGGCACTGTCAGACGAGAACGTCACCAAATTCACCGACGATAAAACTATTCGCAAGGTGATTTACGTGCCGGGCAAGCTGCTGAACATTGTTGCCAACTAACAGGCATACCAACAACGCCTTCCCAGTGGGAAGGCGTTTTCTCTTTCACTCTCGAATTTGTTACTAAGGAGTAGACACGGTGAGCGCAGCGTCATCCCTACTGTCCCGTTTCCGTCTGGTCTTTGTCGTCGTACTGGCGCTGGCCACTGCATCATGCGGCTTCCATTTACGTGGTAACTACATGCTGCCCGACGATATTGCCCGCCTGTCTCTGACCAGCTTTGATAAATACGGCCCGCTGACCCGTATGGTGAAATCCCAGTTCAAACTGCACGGTATTGAAGCCGTTCCGCCATCGTCTCAGGTGCCCAATCTGCATCTGATCAGTGAATCTCAGGGGGAGCGTACCTTATCCTTATACCAGAACAGCCGTGCCGCCGAGTACGAACTGACCTATACCGTCAACTATCAGGTGGTGGTGCCTGAAAAAGGGGCCAAGCGTTTTACCACTAAAGTTAACCGCAGCTTTCTGGATAACCCGTTAACCGCACTGGCAAAATCGGTGGAACGCGATATGTTGCTCGATGAAATGCGCCAGCAGGCCTCGCGCCAGATTATGCGTCAGCTTGCCCGTCTGACCGCCGACCTGAACCAGTCAGACTCTGACAATGCAGAGCGTTCTGCCAGCGACGCCAATGGCAGTGTCACAACAATTGAGACAGAAACCGATGCCGATAAACAGGCCGCAGATCGGATGTTCGACACCATGGACAGCGCGGCGCAATGAGGATCTACCCGGAACAGCTGGCTGAGCGATTAAAACAGGGGTTAGCCTCCGCTTATCTGCTTGCTGGCAACGAACCTTTGCTGTTACAGGAAACGGCTGACCGGGTGCGGCAACAGGCCAAAGACGCCGGTTTTCTCGAGCGACACAGCCACAGCATAGATAATCAGCTGGACTGGAATGAAGTACTGGATAATTGCCAGGCGCTGAGTTTGTTCTCTTCACGCCAGATCATCGAACTGACCATGCCGGACAGCGGTATCACGGCGACTCAGGCCAAATCACTGCAAACAGTGATTGATGCTTTACATCCGGATATCCTGTTGCTGGTGCAGGGCCCGCGTCTCAATAAAAAACAAGAAAGCAGCGCCTGGTTTAAAGCGCTCACGACTCAGGGGATATATGTGCCCTGCAATACGCCTGATGCCCGTCAGCTACCCCGCTTCATCCAGCAGCGTTGTCAGCAACTGGGGCTGAATGCCGATGCAGAAACCATACAGATACTGGCTCAGTGGCATGAAGGTAACCTGCTGGCACTGGCACAGAGTCTGCACAAACTCACCCTGATTTATCCTGACGGCACCCTGACCGTGCCCCGGATTCAGGAGGCGCTCAGCCGCCATAACCACTACACCCCGTTTCAGCTGCTGGATGCCTTACTGGCCGGTCAGGCAAAACGCAGTCAGCGCATTGTGCGTCAGCTCGAAGCCGAAGGGGTGGAAGCTATTATTATTCTGCGTACCTTGCAACGTGAACTGACCCAGCTGTACCGCATGCAGGAAATGGGTAAACAGGGAATCCCCCTGAACCGGATCCTCGAAAATTTTCGGGTTTGGCAAAACCGGCGTGAACTCTATGTGGGCGCCTTGCACCGATTACCCTTACCTGCTCTGCTAACAGCTATCCAACAACTCAGTCAGCTTGAACGCCAGGCTAAAACCGACTATGACACCAGTATCTGGCCCGGTTTAAGCACATTATGCGCCATGATGTGCGGACTGAGTAAGGGCTTACCTTTGCAGTCCCACTGACACCGCTGGCAAATTATTGTTAAAACTGGCTGATGCTCAAAAAATCTGTACATCACTGCACCACGCAAGCGTCAGCCAGAATTGAGCATGGTATACTCCAGCGTTAAAATGTGAACCCGATCGACCCACCTGACTCTAATAACAAGAGAAGACTGAATTGAGGGAGACCCCTTTGCAGCTACAAGAACTACACGACTTCGTCATTGACAAAATTGATGACATGAAAGCCCTGGACATAGTCACTCTGGATGTGCGCGGCAAATCCAGCATTACTGATCTCATGGTCGTTTGTACCGGTACTTCAAACCGCCACGTCGCTTCGATTGCAGACAATGTCAACACTGCCTCCAAACTGATAGACTTCCCGCCGTTTGGTATCAGTGGCGAAGAAGACGCTGAATGGGTCGTGGTTGATATGGGAAGCGTCATGCTGCACATCATGCAAGAAGATGCGCGTCAGCTTTACCAACTGGAGAAGCTTTGGGGCTAACTGACGGATGAAGTTGCAACTGATCGCGGTCGGCACAAAAATGCCTAAATGGGTAGAAACCGGCTTTGAGGAATACCGCCGCCGTTTTCCTAAAGATATGCCGCTGGAACTGATTGAAATTACAGCCGGCAAACGGGGTAAAAATGCGGATATAGCCCGTATTCTGCAAAAAGAAGGCGAGGCTATGCTGGCTGCCGTTGCCAAAGGCAACCGCATTGTCACCTTAGATATTCCGGGTAAACGCTGGGACACAGAACAACTGGCCGATCAGATGGAAAGCTGGAAACTGGACGGCCGGGATGTGTCTATACTGATTGGCGGACCTGAAGGTCTGGCACCGGCCTGTAAAGCCGCTGCAGAACAAAGCTGGTCCCTGTCTCCGTTAACGCTGCCACATCCGCTGGTGCGTATTGTGATGGCCGAAAGCCTTTACCGGGCCTGGAGCATCACAGCCAACCACCCATACCACAGGGAATAGACGGCATGCGCAGAAAGCGACTTCAGATCCGGGATCATCAGGCCGAATCGTCTCTGTTTTTCAGACGAGCGGTCTTCTCCTTTGTCGGTATCTTTGCTTTGATTGGTGTGCTGATTGCGAACCTGTATCACATTCAGGTTCGTGAGTTTGAAGATTATCAGACCCGCTCCAATGACAACCGCATCAAAATTGTCCCTGTCTCGCCTAACCGCGGCATGATTTACGACCGTAACGGCGTATTACTGGCCGAAAACAGGCCAGTGTATTCGCTGGAAGTGGTCACAGAGAAAGTCCCGGATCTGGATGATACCTTTGGCCGTCTGAAATCACTGCTGGGGATCACAGAGGAAGAGATTGAACGCTTTGACAAAGAGCGTCGCCGTACCCGGCGCTTTAACTCTGTACCGCTGCGTAACCAGCTGACCGAAAAAGAAGTCGCCCTTTTCTCCGTTAATCAGCACCGTTTTCCGGGTGTGGAGGTTAAAGCCTACCTGAAACGTTACTACCCTTACGGCGACGCGCTCACCCATGTGCTTGGTTATGTGGCAAAAATCAATGACAGGGATCTAGAGATGCTGGACAGGGAAGAGCGCCTTAACAACTACAAGGCCACCCGGGATATCGGCAAGCTGGGCATTGAAAAATACTATGAAGAGTTGCTGCACGGCACCTCTGGCTACCAGGAAGTCGAAGTCAACAGCCGCGGCCGTATCATCCGCACCCTGAAATATGTACCGCCTGTGCCGGGCAAAGATCTGCGCCTGAATCTGGATATTGGTCTGCAGTTGTATGTTAAAGAGCTGCTGACTGAAAAGAAAATCGACCCGGAAACCGGTGAAGAATACACCAAGCTGAAACGGGGTTCTGTGGTGGTGATGGATCCAGAAGATTCCTCCGTGCTTGCGATGGTTTCCAGCCCGAGTTATGACCCTAACCTGTTCGTACATGGCATTTCTTCGAAACAGTACAACGAATTACTCAATGACAAAGACAGGCCGCTGGTGAACCGGGTTACTCTGGGGATTTACCCGCCGGCCTCAACCGTCAAACCGGCGATTGCTGTGGCAGCCTTAGCCGAAGGCGTCATCACAACACGGACGACACGCAACGATCCTGGCTACTGGAAAATCCCGAACACCAACAGCCGGCCATTCCGTGACTGGCTGCGCTGGGGTCACGGCAAAGTCAGTATCCACAAAGCCATTGAAGAGTCAGTCGATACCTTTTTCTATCAGATTGCCTATGACATGGGGATCGACAGGTTATCATCATGGATGAGCAAGTTTGGCTACGGTGAATATACCGGGATTGATATTGCGGAAGAGAGCAAAGCAAACATGCCTACCCGCGAATGGAAACAGGCACGTTTCCGCCAGCCCTGGTATCAGGGCGACACCATTCCTGTCGGGATCGGGCAAGGGTACTGGACATCAACGCCATTGCAGATAGCCAAAGCGACCACAGTACTGGTCAATGACGGTGTTGTCCGGGCGCCGCATTTGCTGAAAAGCATTATGGATGCCGATGGAGAAATCCCCGCCAAGTACGAAGTTTTTCCACCCATTTCCGGTGTCGATCCTAAATACTGGCAGGTCGCCAAAGATGGTATGTACCGGGTACTGCATGGCAACCGCGGGACGGCAAGACGCGCTTTCTACGGCGCAGAATACAAAGCTGGCGGTAAATCCGGTTCAGCCCAGGTTTTCGGACTGGCTGAAGATGAAGAATATAATGCCGAAGAGCTTGAAGAACATCTGCGAGACCACGCGCTGTTCACCGCTTTTGCCCCCTTTGAGCACCCTGAATACGTAGTGGCAATGGTGCTTGAAAATGCCGGTGGCGGTTCCAGTAATGGTGGCCCGGTCGCAAGGCAGATTTTTGACCATATGCTGCTCAATCAAGATGACAAAGATAAATCGACATTGGCTGAGGTTTCGCAATGAGTATCATGGCTGCGGCAGGCAGCAAAGCCACCTTGAGTGATCGCCTGCATATCGACGTTCCTTTATTATTGGGGATCCTAACGCTGATGGGATTCGCCCTGGTCGTCATGTACAGTGCCAGCGGCCAGAACCTTGACATGATGGAACGCCAGGCGGTCCGTATGCTGCTGTCTCTGGCGGTGATGTTCATCCTGGCCCAGATTGCCCCTCGCCACTATGAAGCCTGGGCTCCCTATCTGTTCGGGGTCGGCTTACTGCTGCTGGTGGGAGTACTGCTGGTGGGCGAAATTTCCAAAGGGGCACAGCGCTGGCTGGATCTGGGCGTCGTCCGTTTCCAGCCTTCTGAATTGATCAAACTGGCTGTCCCCTTAATGGTGGCCCGTTTTATCGGAAACCACCCGCTGCCCCCCAGCCTGAAAAATATTATCATCGCAACCCTGATGATTTTCGTGCCAACCATTCTAATTGCCAAACAACCCGATCTGGGCACATCGATCCTGATCGCCGCATCCGGGGTATTTGTGCTTTTTCTGTCCGGCATCAGCTGGCGGATTATTATTTTTGCCGGCATGCTGATCGGTGCGTTCATCCCGGTGCTCTGGTTCTTCCTGATGCATGATTATCAGCGCACCCGGGTGCTGACACTGTTTAACCCTGAGTCCGATCCACTCGGCGCGGGTTATCACATCATTCAGTCGAAAATTGCCATTGGTTCAGGCGGTATTACCGGTAAAGGCTGGCTCCACGGTACCCAGTCACAGCTGGAGTTTTTGCCGGAACGCCATACCGACTTCATTTTTGCCGTCATCGCAGAGGAATGGGGACTGTCCGGGGTCATCGGCCTGCTGGCCCTGTATCTGTTCGTTATCGGCCGCGGACTGCTACTGGCCAGCCGGGCACAAACCGCCTTTGGCCGTATGATGGCAGGCAGTATCGTATTGAGCTTTTTTGTTTATGTATTCGTCAATATTGGCATGGTCAGTGGCTTATTGCCTGTGGTCGGCGTTCCGCTGCCCCTGGTCAGCTACGGCGGCACCTCCATGGTCACCCTGATGGCAGGTTTCGGTATCCTGATGTCTATCCACACCCACAGAAAAATGTTGTCCAAGGCTAACTGATGCACACAGTGTCCAAATCACTCGCTTTTTCACTCAGTGTCACCCTGCTCATGGCAGGGTGCAGCACGACTCACTCCGATCGCTATCAGATAAAAGATGACCACGCGCCAGAGAGTTCCCCCACCCTGGATCACATTGAAGATGCACAGCCAAGGTACGAGCCCAAAAGTCTGGCCGGCAATAAAGATTACACGCTGAGAGGCCAGGCCTACGCCATTGTACCGGCCGAGCAGCCTTTTAGTGAAGAAGGGCTGGCCTCATGGTACGGCAAAAAGTTTCATGGTCACAAAACGTCTAACGGCGAAATTTATGACATGTATTCGATGACAGCGGCGCATAAAACCTTACCGTTACCCAGCTATGTCAGAGTCACCAACACCAGCAATGGCAAAAGTGCCATTGTCCGGGTCAATGACCGCGGCCCGTTCCATGAAGGGCGTATCATAGATCTCAGCATGGCAGCGGCCACCAAACTGGATGTGGTGGGTCACGGCACGGCGCCGGTCAAAATTGAGCTGCTGCAGATGCCCAAACCAGACTCTACTGCTGAATGGCAAAGCGCAAATCCCAAATGGTTCTTTGTGCAATTGGCAGCATTCAGTGATCTCAATAAAGCCCAACTCGCCGCTCAGAAGCTCAAATCAGAGTTCAACACCCAGGTTGATGTAAAAAAAGCCGAGTCCGCCGCCGTCTTTCGGCTTCGCCTGGGTCCGTACCTCGACTCAGGTGAAGCCGAGATACAAAGAAATAAAGCCAGGGCGAGCCAATTCCCGGAAGCATTTGTCGTTTCTGAACAACGTGAGTTGAACTAATTTGTCAGGGCAAAGTCTGACAAAAGAATGTAAAAATTTCACAAGATCCCTCAATGAACCACTATTCCTCTGGTTGAGAACTGTTTAAACAAGCTCAATCTGATATAGTGGTTCCAATTTTTTGATATCCGTAACCCAAGTAACATATATCATGAATAAATCTGCTGCATTTTTTCGCTCTGTCGCTGTTTCAACCGCTTTACTGACTAGTCTTTCAGCGGCCGCGGCGCCCGCCGTTGTTCCAGAAGCCCCGCAGATAGCCGCTAAAGGTTATGTCCTGATGGATTACCATTCAGGCAAAATTCTTGCCGGGCAACAAGAATACGATAAGATTCCACCTGCAAGCCTGACTAAAATGATGACCAGTTATGTGATCGGTCAGGAAATCAAACGCGGTAACATCTCTATGGATGATACTGTTGTGATCAGCAAAAATGCCTGGGCAAAAAATTTCCCGGGTTCATCAAAAATGTTCATTGAAGTGGGCAGCGAAGTAAAAGTCGCTGACCTTAATCGCGGCATTATTATTCAGTCCGGCAATGATGCCTGTGTGGCCATGGCTGAACATGTCGCCGGTTCAGAAGACTCGTTCGTTGATCTGATGAATGGCTGGGCGAAATCGCTGGGCATGGATTCAACACACTTCGCCAATGTACACGGCCTGGACAACGACAAACTGTACACCACACCTTATGATATGGCCTTGCTGGCACAGGGTCTGATCCGTGATGTGCCGGATGAGTTTGCCATCTATAAAGAAAAATCATTCCGTTACAACGGCATTGAACAGTTTAACCGTAACAGCCTGCTGTGGGACAAAAGCCTGAATGTTGACGGCCTGAAAACCGGCCACACGGACAATGCGGGTTACAGCCTGGTCAGTACCGCCACTGAAGGTCAGATGCGCCTGATTGCGGTTGTGATGGGCACCAAAAGCGCCAATGCCCGTAAGGCTGAGAGTAAGAAGTTACTGAACTACGGTTTCCGCTTCTTCGAAACCGTTTCGCCGCATAAAGCGAACGAAACTTTTGTCACCGAAAAAGTCTGGATGGGCGACAACGATGAAGTCTCCCTGGGCGTCAATCAGGATACTTTCGTGACCTTGCCTCGCGGTTCCGCCAAAGATCTGAAAGCTAACTTTGTGCTGGAAAAAGAGTTAAAAGCGCCTATCCGTAAAGGCGACGTGGTAGGTAAACTTTACTACCGTCTGGGCGATGAAGACGTGGCTGAATACCCGCTTCTGGCGCTCAACGACGTTAACGAAGGCAGTATTTTCAGCCGCTTAATTGACTACGTAGTCTTACTCTTTAAAGGCTGGCTAAGCTAAGTCACCGCTTTTGATAAAGGACAGCCTCGCTGTCCTTTTTCTTTTTGCCGCTGCGGCCTGCTTCCCAGCCCCTATGCTTGACTTGTGTTATGGACTGCGAGCCATTAATATGCTGCCCTAAATTGTGATATACCGCATACCTTCCTGGGAGTTCAGCATGCAACAGCAAGAACAGCCAAAACTTAAAGATTTACTCGAGTTCCCTTGTCAGTTTTCTTTCAAGGTAATGGGCTTTAACAAGCCTGAGCTGCCTGATTTGGTGGTGGAAGTTGTCCAGCGTCATGCGCCTGGCGATTATACCCCAACCGTTAAACCAAGCGGAAAAGGGACCTACAGTGCCGTGTCTATCACTATCACAGCGACCCATATTGAGCAGGTTGAAACCCTGTATAAAGAGCTGGGTGAAATCGACATTGTTCGTGTCGTGCTCTGATACCTGGTCCTACCGAGCAATTGGCGGCTGAAATTTTAGCCGCCACGATTTATAATGCACCATTATTGGTCTCGAATGGCTCTCAACTGAGACCGACAGACAACATGGGTGAAATGTGCAACGAAATCTCATTGTCCGCAATCTGGGCCTGACAGACTATTCTGTTACTTATGAGGCCATGCATCACTTTACCGCCAACCGTGATGACGACACTGTCGACGAAATCTGGCTGGTTGAGCACCTTCCCGTCTTTACACAGGGTCAGGCTGGCAAAGCTGAACACGTGCTCAATCCCGGCGACATCCCGATTTTTCAGAGTGACCGTGGCGGACAGGTGACCTATCATGGTCCCGGACAACAAATGATGTATCTGTTGATTGACCTGCGTCGCCATAAACTTGGCGTCCGCGAACTGGTCACGCACATTGAAAACACCGTAATCAACACGCTATCCCGCTTCGGTGTAGCATCCAACGCCCGTCCTGATGCACCTGGCGTGTATGTCGACGGTAAAAAAATCTGCTCACTCGGCCTACGTATCCGTCGCGGCTGTTCTTTTCATGGTCTGGCTCTTAATGTCGACATGGATTTAACACCTTTTCTGCGTATTAATCCCTGCGGTTATGCGGGTATGGAAATGACTCAGCTGGCCAGGCTAAATGGCCCTACAGAACTGGCTGACGTGCAACCTGTACTTGTCGATGAGTTAGTGAAACTGCTCGATTACCAGAGCATAGAGTGGACAACGGAAAGCAATTAATCATGAGCAAACCGATCGTAATTGAACCTGGTGTCAAATACCGTGACGCCGATAAAATGGCCCTGATTCCTGTACGTAACATGGAAGCAGAGGAAAAGCCTCGCGAAATGCTGCGTAAGCCAGAGTGGATGAAGATCAAGCTCCCGGCCGACACTCAGCGTATTCAGGAAATCAAAGCGGCGATGCGCAAGAACAACCTCCACTCCGTGTGTGAGGAAGCCTCTTGCCCTAACCTGGCAGAGTGTTTCAGTCACGGTACTGCGACCTTCATGATTCTGGGTGCTATCTGTACTCGTCGTTGTCCGTTCTGCGACGTGGCCCACGGCCGTCCTCTGCCTCCGAATGCCGAAGAGCCGGTACAGCTTTCTCAGACCATTGCCGACATGAAACTGCGCTATGTGGTTGTCACCTCGGTTGACCGTGATGATCTCCGTGATGGTGGTGCCCAACACTTTGCTGACTGTATCCGTGAGATTCGGGTGAAAAACCCTGACATTAAAATCGAAACTCTGGTACCCGACTTCCGTGGTCGTATGGATCATGCACTGGAGATCCTGCGCGATAACCCGCCGGATGTCTTCAACCACAACCTGGAAACCGCACCGCGCCTGTACCGCAAGGCCCGCCCGGGTGCCAACTACCAGTGGTCACTGGATCTGCTGAAAAAGTTTGGTGAGATGCATCCTGAAGTGCCGACCAAGTCAGGCCTGATGATGGGACTGGGTGAAACCAAAGAAGAAATTGTGGAAGTACTGAAAGATCTTCGCGCTCACGGTGTCACCATGCTGACACTGGGTCAGTACCTGGCACCAAGCCGACATCACCTGCCGGTTGAGCGTTATGTGCCGCCGTCAGAGTTTGATGAGCTGAAAGAAATCGCGCTGGAACTGGGCTTTACTCATGCTGCCTGTGGCCCGTTTGTTCGCTCATCCTACCATGCCGATCTGCAGGCAAAAGGCGAAGTAGTGAAATAAAACGCGTGATAGCAAAGAATACTCTTTCTCTTATCCGTACATAAGAAAACGCTTCGGCAATCCTTTCAGATGCCGAAGCGTTTTTTTGTCGTTCTCGTTTTGTCAGTTAACTTTTGTTAAGAATCAGAAAAAAATTACTTCTGATTATCTTTGTCAATCACAGCGGCTAATACCGGAGCAATACTTTCTAATGCCTCGTCTGTGATCGGTTTTCCGTCTTCATCTGTCACTGTGATCGAAGTCCGGTTACCCAAATCCCCCAACTGCAACTTATATTCGCGGTTTTCCAACTGCAGAGGCTGAATGCCTAAATCGACCCAGAAGCTGTCATCCGGGTTACGGAAGCTCACATCGATCGTGCCTTGTGAGCGATTACGCCCGTCGACAGTAAAGCCCAAGGTCTGCAACAGACTTGGCAGGCGTTCCCAGAACACGTTGTAAGGCGCGCGGGCGATAATCACAGGCAAGCCGCTACGATCCTGGCCCATAGTGATTGGGATCTGCTTCACCAGCTCCTCGGCACGTAATCTTGCTTTCTCTCGCTCATAAGCATCGTACTTGGCCATCACCAGGTTGGTCATCAGAATGCTGTAACGCTCCTGATTAACCATACTGACAGGTTTCTCTACACCGGCTTCACGCCAGTCGAGCAGTTTGATGGTATACAGGTTCTGGTCGTTGGCACTGTCACGAGAAATCCGATAGCGACTGCTTATCTCAGTATCTTCATCTTCGTTGTTCCAGTTCACCCACCCGGTTTCAAGCGTCCGGGCCGTATTCACATCAAGAGCAATATTACGCTCAGTTGCCATACGTTTGGTCAGAGTCCACAACTCGTCCAGTTCAGCCGAATTCACTAACTGCAAACTAACGGTACCATCACTGTTGTGCACAGTTCTGGCACCAGGGATCAGGGCCAGAACTTGCTGAGGAGGACGAATATCTACAGCCCTGCCAATCGCGCCCGGGTATTCTTTAGACGGTATCGCATACTCGTTCGACAGCGTCGCTGCTGAGCCGCTAGGGCTGTTCCAGCTGCTTAACGGCGCTGTTTCCAGATAATTAAAATCCTGGTTAGCCTGTCGGCGTCGCTCTGCACTGCCAGAACAGCCAGCCAAAGCAGCCACCATGACAGCTGTAACTGCCAGCCTGTAATTCACATTCATGTAGAGTTCTTACGTTCCTATGCGGTAGCCAGTGAAGGCAGCAGTTTCGCATCTTTCAACGCTTGCAACACCACAGGTTCAGCCTCTTTGCTCAGTGGCGTTAATGGCAAACGCAGTGTGCCGTGCTGAATCAGTCCAAGCTTTTGTGCTGCCCATTTCACCGGAATGGGATTGGACTCAACAAACAGGTGCTTGTGCAGCGGCATCAGTTTAGCATCAATGGCTTTCGCCTCGTCCAGTTCTCCTTTTAAGGCCAACTGGAACATAGTTGCCATATCTGGTGCTGCAATATTCGCCGTCACAGAAATCACGCCGTGACCGCCGCGTGCCACAAATTCCAGACCTGTTGCATCATCACCGCTGAATTGGAGGAAATCTTTGCCACAAAGTTCCCGTGTTTTTTCCACTCGGGCTAAATCACCTGTCGCATCTTTGACGCCGATAATGTTATCCAGCTTAGACAGGCGGGCAACCGTTTCAGGCAACATGTCTACCGACGTACGACCTGGTACGTTATACAGAATCTGAGGCAGATCGGTGGCTTCTGAAATCGCTTTAAAATGCTGATACAAACCTTCCTGAGTCGGTTTGTTGTAATACGGTGTGACGGTCAGGCAAGCTGCCACGCCCGTACCCGAGAATAGTTTGCTAAAAGTGATGGCTTCATGGGTGGCATTAGCGCCTGTACCGGCAATAACAGGGATACGTCCCTGAGCAAAATCGACTGTCTTCAGCACGACTTTGACGTGCTCTTCAACAGTCAGAGTCGCTGACTCACCTGTGGTACCAACAGCGACAATCGCGTCTGTACCCGCTGCAATATGATATTCAACCAAGGATTTCAGGCTGGCGTAATCAACTTCGCCGACTTCATCCAAGGGCGTAACTAGCGCTACCATGCTACCAGTAAACATGTCGATCTCCCTTTTTTATTGATTTCTCATGGTACTTTTCAGTGGCAGTAAACACAAGCAAGTAGAATGTAAAATAGCTGTCATAGCTGGCCATATCCTGTTCGTTAATTCTGTCCTGTGATCCCCTGTCAAAAGTGGATTAAACCAGTGGCTTGCACCATTGCCAGCGAATTTAACAACAAAATATACCAATCATAACAATATCATCATTTGCGCAGGTAACTTCATGGCAGGAGATAAGTTGGCTGTGCTACCATGCAAACATAAAGGTCATCAATGTGAAACTGTATGGAACACTACCTCGTCATCACCGCAATCGGCTCAGATCGCCCGGGTATTACTGATGAAATTACCCGACATATCTCACTCAGCGGCTGCAATATTGAAGACAGCCGACTGGCTATTTTTGGCAGTGAATTTACCTTCATACTTTTACTGTCAGGAACGGCAGCATCGATAGCCAAGGTTGAAGCAACCCTGCCACTTCAGGCCCAGCAGTTTGATCTGCTGACCGTTATGAAAAGAACCACCAAGCACGAGCACCGCTTTTATCCCTATACCGCCGACTTCCACATTGAAGGCAATGATGCCCCGGGTCTGATAGAAAAGTTCACCCATTTCTGTGCCAGCCGCCAAATAGACATTTCAGCACTCAGTGCTCACTCCCAGGAAGAAGTAGGTAAAGGTGAAGAAGACCAGCTCACCTTACAGCTCAGTACTAATCTGCCTGAAGGTTGCAATCTGATGTCTTTGCAGGAAGAATTTGAAGCCCTGTGCCAGACAGTGCAAGTCACAGGCACAGTGACATTTACCGGCCATTTACCCAAGTAACCTCCGAATGATAAGGAACGACACATGCAAACCTTGACTGCAGGTACTCCTGCACCTGACTTCACTCTGCCAGATCAGAATGGTGCGCCTGTCAGCCTGAAAGACTTCAAAGGTAAAAAAGTACTCGCTTATTTTTATCCTAAGGCCATGACCCCGGGCTGCACCGTACAAGCCTGTGGATTACGCGACAGCAAATCGGAGCTGGATGCGCTGAACGTCGCTGTACTGGGTATCAGTATTGATCCGGTCAAACGCCTGCCTAAATTCATTGAGCGCGACAACCTGAACTTCACTCTGCTCTCTGATGAAGATCATGCTGTTGCCGAACAGTTTGGCGTATGGGGCGAGAAAAAGTTCATGGGCAAAGTGTACGATGGCCTGCACCGCATCAGCTTTCTGATTAACGAAGACGGTGTCATTGAACATGTCTTTAATAAATTCAAAACCAAAGATCACCACGAAGTCGTGCTGGCTTATCTGAACGGCAACAGCTAGTCCTGCGGACACTCAGCAAAGGCCGTCAGCTCGGCCTTTGTGCTTTCAGCGTCATTGCCCTGAATTGGTCACTTTTCGGGCCCCGATAACCATGGCTATCCCTCCCAGAATCGCCATCGAAGCGACCAGCAATCGTAGTGTCACGGGCTCCGATAACATCAGCACACCACCGACAGCCGCCAGAACAGGCACGCTGAGCTGAACGGTAGCCGCTATCATTGCGCTCAGCGAAGGTAAGACAGTATACCAAATCGCATAACCGACGCCTGAGGCTAGCCCACCAGAAAGCACGGCATACCACACCCCGAGCACATCCAGCTCAGTTTTCGCCCATATCAACCAGCATGCCAGACCAAATGGCACAGCACGCAAAAAGTTCCCTGCCGTCGTCTGGAGCGGATCTGTGGCACCTTTACCTCGCAGGGTATAGGCTCCCCAAGCCACCCCCGCCATCAGCATCAGAACAGCTCCCTGCCAGGAAGGCGCTGACACCCCGGGTAACAAAAGTACCACCAGCCCTGCCAGGGCAAGTGTAAAACCAATCACTTGCAAGGAAGTCAGCCTTTCACCTTTGCTCAGCGCAACGGCCATCATGGTGATTTGCACCGCAGCAAACAGCAATAATGCACCAGTCGCTGCTGTCAGGCTGAGATAAGCAAAAGAAAAGCCGGCTGCATAGATGAAGAGTGCCAGCGCAGACAGCCAGTTGCCGCCCACACTCGCTTTGTGTTTCTTACCTGAATGACGGTAAGCGTGAATGAGCCATAAAAACAGAGCCCCCGCCAGTAAACGAATCAGAGTAAAACTGGCGGGATCAATTGTCGTGTCAGACAAGGCCACCCGGTTAAGCAGTGAATTGGCAGCAAACGCCAGCATCGCCAGCCCAGTCAGCAGTAATATCTTCACGGATATATTCACGCAACCTCCCTGTGCGATGACGAACTGCGTGATGGTTAATCGGTTTCTTCGCCATAATCTGTGGCCGGTAAAGCATTCCAAACGGCCTTCACCAGTGTGGCTAACGGAATCGCAAAGAACACCCCCCAGAAGCCCCATAACCCGCCAAAGACCAGCACGGAAATAATGATAGCGACCGGATGAAGATTCACCGCTTCAGAAAAGAGGACAGGAACCAGCACATTACCATCCAGCGTCTGAATAATGCCGTAGGCCACCAGCAGCCACCAGAAGTCTGGCGTCAGCCCCCACTGGAACAGCCCGACCATAGCGACAGGCAAAGTCACCGCTGCCGCGCCTATATATGGAATCAATACCGAGAAACCCACCAGCACAGCCAGTAACAAGGCATAACGCAAATCAAGCAGCGCAAAAGTGATGTAACTGACAGTACCGACAATAAAAATTTCAGTGACCTTACCGCGGATATAATTCGAAATCTGCTGGTTCATTTCAGCGCCGACCTTACTGGCCAGGCGACGGTTGCGAGGCAGTATGCGGCTGAAAGCACTGAGCATCTCATCCTTGTCTTTCAGCAAGAAAAAGACCAGTAAGGGCACCAAAATCAGATAGACAGCCAGTGTCGCCAGGCTCAACAGCGATGCCACTGAGCCTTTCAGAGCACTCTCGCCCATACCCAGCACTTTTGCGCGAAGGCTGGTCATCACAGTCGTTATCTGCTCCGGCTGAACCAGTTCAGGGTATCGCTCTGGCAGGCTGGACACATAATGCTGCAGATCGTTAAACATACTCGGCATATCAGAAAGCAAATTACTGATCTGATGCCAAATAACAGGAATCAACACGAAAACGGCCATCACCATTAACCCGGCGAACAGCAATATGACCAGAGTGACGGCCAGCGTTCGTGGCACTTTCATCCGGGTCAGATACATCACCGGCCATTCCAGTAAGTAAGCGAGCACTATTGCAGCAAGCAAAGGCGCGATGAGGTTGCCGAAAAAATAGATGGTGATGAAGCCCACCAAGAGGATCGCCACCAAACTGACCGCGTGGGGGTCAGAAAATCTGCGCTGATACCAGCGACTAATCATTTCGAGCATATGAGCGTCACAACCTTCTAGTAACGGTAATCACAAGTAACTGTGGGTTATCTGATTGAATATGAACCTGAAACCCATGATTCAACAAATAGCGTGGTATATCTTTTCTTGAGCCGGCATCACAGATATGTATCTCCAACGGCTGCCCGGCTTTGAGCAGACGGCAAGTGCGCTTTGCCGTCAGTAAGGCCAGCGGGCAACGGGTATCGGTTAAATCCAGCTTAGGTATTTCCATTCTCAGGCACAGGCGGTTATTATCCAACAAGTTATTGTAAATAACATTATGACGACAAGAAAGAAACACCCTGGAACTTTTGTTGTCATACCTGTAAGCGCGCAGATTGATTAACTGCAAATCCCGCAGCAACCGGAATATCAACATACGAATGAAGATGATCACCTTTTCTAAGCTTCGATTTGTCAAAAAGCCAGTTTGTTTGCTGCTGTGTGCTCTGCTTAGCACAGTGCCAGTGAGCTGGGCTGAGGCTTCTTTGGAAGATCTGCCCGAGATCGGAACAACGGCCGCCGCGACACTGACCATCGAAAAAGAGCTGGAGTACGGTGATGCTTATATGCGCTTGCTGCGAGCCAGTAAACCTATCATTAATGACCCTTTACTGTCCGAATATGTCAAAGATCTGGGGCACAGATTAGTGGCCAATGCGCAGGATGTGCGCACTCCGTTTGAGTTTTTTCTGATTCAGAACCGGGAAGTGAACGCCTTTGCTTTTTTTGGCGGCCACGTTGCCCTGCACAGCGGACTGTTCTTGCATGCCCAAAGTGAAAGTGAGCTGGCCTCTGTGATGGCGCACGAAATTGCCCACATCACTCAGCGCCATCTGGCCAGAAGCATGGAAGATCAAGCCAAGAAATCACCTGCCACTATGGCTGCTCTGATTGGCTCACTCATGCTGGCGATTGCCTCACCGGAAGCAGGTATTGCTGCCATGCAGGCGACCACCGCCGCCTCAGTGCAAGGCCAGATAAACTATACTCGCAGCAATGAGATGGAAGCAGACCGCATTGGCATTGCGACCTTAGCCAAAGCCGGGTTTGATGTTCAGGCTATGCCGGGCTTTTTTGGTCGTTTAGCCGACCAGTACCGATACGCCAGTACGCCACCTGCTATGTTGCTGACTCACCCATTACCGGAATCCCGTATTGCTGATACCCGAAGCCGCGCTGCTCAGTATCCGCCTCGCCGTGTAGCCGTTTCGGAAAACTATCTGCTGGCTCAGGCCAGAATCATCGCGCGATATGCCAATCTGGACAGCCGAAATGCGCTGGACTGGTTCAACCGCAAAGGAAAAGAGGCACACGGCGCCACCCTGATGGCAGTAAATTACGGCAAGGCTGTAGTGTATATGGACAGCGGAAAATATGACCAGGCACGTGAATTGCTGATGCCGCTGCTGCAGGCCGAGCCAGGTAACCGTTTCTTTATTGATTCTGCAACCGATTTAGATTTGTTCCAGAAACGCTATGACAGTGCCATTAACCGGTTACAGCACGCGCTTAAGTCCAACCCGGAAAATGCCGTCCTCAGGCTCAACCTGGCCCACGCCCTCCTTGAAGCAGGCCGGGCGAAAGACAGCCTGTCGCTGTTAAGCCGCTTTACCTATGATAATCCAGCCGATATCAACGGCTGGGGGATGCTGGCCGAGGCTTATGCCGGCATCGGACGCAGAGACGGTGAGCTGGCAGCGCGTGCGGAAGTAATGGCATTACGCGGCGACTGGGAAAAAGCGATCCAGAATTATATTCAGGCCAGCCAGATAGTCGATGTCGGCTCGCTGGATCAGGCCAGATATGACGCACGCATCGATCAGCTGCGTCTGGCACGAGCCAGATTTGCCGATCTCTGATCAAAGCGGCACGTCACCTTAATATCCGTTATTTAGCCCGCTGATTCTGGCGGGCTTTACCTTAACAACTTTACCTAACAATTAGATACCGACAATCCGGGAGCTATTATGTCTGTCACCATTTATCACAATCCACGCTGCTCAAAAAGCCGGGAAACCTTAAACCTGCTTGAAAGCAAAGGCATCCAGCCAGACATTATTAAGTATCTGGAAGAGACGCCTTCCGCTGAGCAATTAGCCGAGCTGCAGCGAAAGCTGGGATTTGACTCTGCCCGCCAGATGATGCGCACCAAAGAAGACATCTACAAAGAACTGAATCTGGCCGACGACTCAGTCTCTGAGCAGGCGCTGCGTGACGCTATGGTTGCCCACCCCAAACTGATTGAGCGCCCTATCGTGGTCAAAGGTGACAAAGCGGCGCTTGGCCGTCCGCCTGAGCAAGTACTGGATATCCTCTGATGCTGCCCATTCTGGTGCTCTACTATAGCCGCCATGGCAGCACCCGCCAGCTCGCCAGACAGATAGCACGAGGCATTGGCCAGATTGAGGGGTGTGAGGCGGTACTGCGTACCGTCCCTGAGATACGTGCAAACGGCGAGCTGGAAAACGCTCAGGACAACGGCGATCCCTTTGTGACTGTCGCTGATCTGGAGCAGTGCCAGGGGCTAGCCCTGGGCAGCCCTGTTCGCTTTGGCAATATGGCCGCGCCACTGAAACACTTCATCGACAGTACCAGTGCGCAATGGCTCTCGGGCAGCCTGATTGGCAAACCTGCCTGCGTGTTTACCGCATCGTCTTCAATGCATGGCGGACAGGAGACAACACTGCAGTCCATGCTGTTACCGCTTCTGCATCACGGCATGCTGGTATTAGGACTGCCTTACTCCGAACCACTGCTGCATACCACCCAGTCTGGCGGTACTCCCTATGGTGCCTCACACCTCAATCAGAACGACGGACTGACACCAGATGAAGCCGCTCTGGCGCAAGCGTTAGGCAAAAGGCTGGCACAAACGGCCAGGCAATTACATCAATAAGTATTATCCAGTCGCACCTGCGCAGTTTTAGGATACGGATACCAATATGAAACCGATGAGCCCTTCAACACAGAAATTACGCTACTTCGCACTGACAGCCAACCTGTCTCTGCTACTGTGGGTTTTTCTGTGGCAGAGCGTGATTTCGCCCCACCCGCACCTGAACAACTATGTGGTTGCCGGGATGTGGATACTGCCTTTGCTGCTGCCTCTCAAAGGAATGCTGCAAGGTAAGCCTTACACCCACGCCTGGGCAAACTTCATTCTGATGTTCTATTTTCTGCATGCCCTGACGCTGCTTTGGATTGACGGCGGAGAGCGCTGGCTGGCCTTGATTGAACTCGGACTGGCCACCGCGGCTTTTTTCGCCAACATTCTGTTTGCACGGACACGGAGCCGGGAATTGGGCAACAAGCTTAAAAAACTGTCTCAGGTTGAGCGGGAAGAGCGGGAAGCCCACGGCGATAAGTAAAGACAATGAGATGAAAAAAGCCCCCGGCACTCAGCCTGGGGGCTTTTTTACGATAATTTTCTGCAATAGTATCAGGCGTTTGGGTTCCAGTAATACAAACCGATGCTGGATGTTGCAGCCTGAGTGCCAGACACATCCAGCTGAGACAAGGGCTCAGACGCCGATCCTTCTCTGGAGGTCGGCACTATCATACCTTCCTGCTTCGCTGGAGTTGTATCCTCTGCGGATTGATTATCAAAGGCGACATCACGCACCAGCGACGCAGCCGGCTGTGCCTGAATCCTGGGTTCCATACTCAACTCGCGGGCAAACACCTGTTCGTTGCTCAACAGCTGAATCGCAAAGCGGACCTTATCACCCTGCAAATGGCTGGCATTCACAGAGGCCACTGAGCTGAGATCTTTCAGCAGTTTCTCAAGCTGAAAAAAGTCTTCAACCCGGCGCACATTAGCCACGTCAATGGCAAAACCGCCTTCGGTGGCACCACCCAGCTGGACGGCATAGCGTGATGCCAGATTGTCGGCAACCTGATCCATCATCGCCGTAATGGCCGCCACACTGTCTCCACTGTTACGCCCCTCGAGTGATGCTGAGTTGCCATCCAGCATGGCTGCCGGTGAACTCGGATACAGTTGCCAGGCCAGCTGCATGCTGTCGCTGCGACGCTGAACACGCGCAATCAGTACTGCATCGGGCTGATAACGAGCGCTGGCATTCGCAATTGGCTGCGAAAATCCGCCCCACAAATCCGGCACACTAATAGCGGTCACGTCCTGAAAATCACCGATGGGCAGCAGCACTGGCACACCACGGTGCGCCGCCGCCAGGTTCAGACTAGCTTGCAGGCTATTACCGGACTGATCCCACACTATCGCGCGATCACGATTAGCCTCTTCCACCAGCCAGACAAGCACAGTGGGTCGTTGCTCAGACCAAAACGTGGCACTGGCCTGAGTCAGCAGTGTACGGATTTTCTCGCTGTCAAAACTGATTTCCAGCACCGGCTGTCCCTGCTCATTGCCGTAACCCAGCTGGCTGACATAAGAGCTGCTGTTTTCCAGCGCTTTCCGGATAACGTCATTGCTGACGATGTCTCGCTGCCCGGACACTTTCACCAGCACTTGTTGTAAGGCGGCAACCCGTGCGGTTCGCTCCGTTTGCCGGTCGGAATCAGGCAGAGGCACCTGCGCCTGATATAAAGTATTCACTGTAGCCGCCTGCAGCGGCAAAGCCATGAGCGCTACAAGAAAAAAAGCAACACGCCACATAAATCACTCGTCGAATATCATTGTAAATAAAGGATGAGAATCATCCTGTTGTGAGAGTTATGACTGCAGTGAGCCATAACCTGACGTCAGCAAATTGACAGGGCTCACTATACCTTAGCTAGCGACAAATGACGTTATTTACCATAAAAAAATACCAAAAACGGGGACAAGTTAGCTTTCTTTCTTCAGACAGATTAACCTTGCATCAGAGGTTCTCGTCCTGAACAAACTTACTACGCGTATCGCAAGATGAAATCATAGACAGTCCGCCAGCTTTAGCCTTTCACGCCACACTAATAACAAGACTATAAAATTAATATTCAGGATCATTGGGGAAACGTTTGCGCTTGTGCTAGCATTGCGCGATTTTTTTATACCAAGGGAGATTCGTGACAATGATGCAGATATTACAAGGTGTGCAGATGCTTTTTGTAGCATTTGGTGCGCTGGTTCTGGTGCCGCTTTTAACCGGACTGGATCCCAACGTCGCGCTGTTCGGCGCCGGTATCGGCACCTTACTTTTCCAGGTCATCACCAAACGCAGTGTCCCCATCTTCCTTGCTTCCTCTTTTGCTTTCATTGCTCCCATCCTTTACGGCGTCCAAACCTGGGGGATCCCTGCGACACTCGGTGGCCTGATGATGGCCGGGGTGATCTACCTGATCATGGCCAGTGTGATTAAAGTCCGCGGGGTCGGCATTATCCATAAACTGCTTCCGCCTGTGGTGGTCGGCCCCGTCATCATGGTGATCGGGTTAGGGCTGGCACCTGCGGCAGTCAACATGGCGCTGGGAAAAAGTGGTGATGGCGCCATCCAGATTGTAAACGGCGATGTGGCTTTGTGGATTGCCAGTATCTCGCTGCTCGTGACTATTCTGGTCAGCGTACTCGCCAAAGGCATTTTCAAGCTCGTGCCTATCATCTCAGGTATTCTGGCCGGTTATGCCACCAGCCTGGCATTCGGTGTGGTCGATTTCACACCGGTACAGCAAGCAAGCTGGCTGGCCATGCCGAATTTCACCATGCCAGAATTCAATATCAATGCCATTCTGTTCATGATCCCTGTGGCGATTGCCCCGGCTGTTGAACACGTCGGTGACATGCTGGCCATTTCGAATGTGACGGGCAAAGACTATCTCAAAAAACCGGGTCTGCACCGCACCATGGCCGGTGACGGCGTGGCAACCATTGCCGCATCCATGTTTGGCGCGCCGCCTAATACCACTTATTCAGAAGTCACAGGTGCCGTTATGCTAACCAAAGCATTCAACCCGGCCATCATGACCTGGAGCGCTGTCACTGCCATCATTCTGGCTTTTGTCGGTAAGCTGGGCGCCACACTGCAAACCATACCTGTGCCTGTGATGGGAGGTATCATGATTTTGCTGTTCGGCTCTATCGCGACAGTAGGGCTGAATACTCTGATTAAGCATCAGGTCGATCTGCACAAATCACGCAATCTGGTGATTGTGGCTGTGACTCTGGTGTTCGGTATTGGCGGCATGGCGTTTGGCATTGGCGAATTCAGCCTGCAGGGCATCAGCTTGTGCGGTATCGTTGCCATTGTCCTGAACCTGGTGCTGCCGAAAGACTTGGGTGAAAGCAAAGTGGTGGATAATGCACAAATGGGTTCTAACGACGTCTGATCCCATTATTCTGAGCCAATAGACAGAGTCAAAAAAACCGGCGAACTGCCGGTTTTTTTATGCGCGTTAACTGCTGTTACTTAGTGCCAAAGATTTTGTCACCGGCATCACCCAGACCTGGGACGATATAGCCTTTGTCGTTCAGCTTCTGATCGATAGCCGCTGTGTACAGCTCTACATCCGGGTGCGCTTTCTCAAGAGCCGCAATGCCCTCAGGCGCTGCCACCAGCACCAGCACTTTAATGGCATTACAGCCGTGCTCTTTCAGCAAATCAATAGTGGCAATCATAGAACCACCGGTCGCCAGCATAGGATCAACCACCAGCGCCATACGCTCATCAATGTTTGATGCCAGCTTATGGAAATAAGGCACAGGCTCCAGCGTTTCCTCATCACGATAAATACCGACAGTACTGATGCGGGCACTTGGCATATGTTCCAGCACACCGTCCATCATACCCAGGCCGGCACGCAGGATCGGCACCACTGTCACTTTCTTACCTTTGATTTGATCAACCTCAACCGGGCCATTCCAACCTTCAATGGTAATTGTCTCTGTTTCGAAGTCAGACGTCGCTTCATAAGTCAGCAGGCTTCCCACCTCAGTCGCCAGCTCGCGGAACCGCTTGGTGCTGATGTCGGCTTCACGCATCAGGCCAATTTTATGCTTCACCAGCGGATGTTTTACCTCAACGACTTTCATCTTGGACTCCTACACAACAAAATTTCAAAAAAATCGATCTATTATACACTAGTCCATAGTCTTACAGGTAGGGAATAGCAGCTTATCTGCTTAGCATTCTCCCACCAGGAATATTTGACGCAAACGTTTTCCTTTCCGCCCTGACTGCTGTTATCATACTGCGGATTTTGCGATTTAACCGGTGAGGATCTGTTGTGAGCGGTAATCATTCTTCTCTTAGTTACAAAGATGCAGGTGTCGATATTGATGCAGGGAATGCCTTGGTTGATCGAATCAAAGGTGTAGTCAAACGCACAACTCGTCCTGAAGTCATGGGTGGTCTGGGTGGATTTGGCGCCCTGTGCTCACTGCCGACCAAGTACAAAGAACCTGTACTTGTTTCTGGCACAGACGGGGTAGGAACCAAGCTGCGTCTGGCGATGGATCTGAAAAAGCACGACACCATTGGTATCGACCTGGTCGCCATGTGTGTGAACGATCTGATCGTACAGGGTGCAGAACCACTGTTTTTCCTCGACTACTATGCAACGGGCAAGCTGGACGTAGACACAGCAGCAAGCGTAGTGAGCGGTATCGGTGAAGGTTGTGTACAGTCTGGCTGTGCATTGATCGGTGGTGAAACGGCAGAAATGCCGGGCATGTACCATGGTGAAGATTACGACGTAGCCGGATTTTGTGTCGGTGTCGTGGAAAAGTCTGAGATCATCGATGGCACCAAAGTGAAAGCAGGCGATGCACTGATTGCCGTCGCATCCAGTGGCCCGCACTCAAACGGCTATTCTCTGATCCGTAAAATCCTTGAAGTGTCTCAAGCCGATCTGACTCAGGATCTGGAAGGTAAACCTTTAGCTGACCACCTGCTGGAGCCAACCCGCATTTACGTGAAATCCGTACTGAAGATGATGGAAAGCTGCGAACTGCACGCCATCTCTCACATTACCGGTGGCGGTTTCTGGGAGAACATCCCACGCGTACTGCCACAAGGTACAAAAGCGATCATTGATGGCAAAAGCTGGGAATGGCCGGCTGTATTCAACTGGCTGCAAACCGCGGGCAATGTGGAAACGCATGAAATGTACCGTACCTTTAACTGTGGTGTTGGCCTGGTCATTGCCCTGCCTCAGACACAGGCGGAGCAAGCTGTTGCCCTGCTCAACGCTGAAGGTGAGAGCGCCTGGCTGCTGGGAACCATTGCGGATGCTGCCGAGGGTGAAGCCCAGGTGGAGATTCGCTAAACAATGAAAAACATTGTTGTCCTCATATCAGGCAGCGGCTCTAATTTACAGGCCATCATAGATGCCTGTGAAAACGGCGTGATAGATAACGGCCGCATTGCAGCCGTTATCTCCAATAAATCGGACGCCTACGGGTTGGAGCGTGCGCGACTGGCCGGTATTGCGACGGCCCATCTCGCTGCAAAAGATTACGCCGACCGCGACAGCTTTGATCGCGCGCTGGCAGATCTCATCGATGGGTATCAGCCGGACTTAGTGGTGCTGGCTGGCTACATGCGTATCCTGAGTGGCGACTTTGTCAGTCACTACCATGGCCGTATGCTGAACATCCACCCCTCCCTGCTGCCTAAGTATACCGGTCTGCACACTCACCAGCGTGCGCTGGATGCCGGCGATCAGGAACACGGCACCAGTGTGCACTTTGTCACGGAAGAGTTAGACGGTGGCCCGGTTATTCTGCAAGCCAAAGTGCCGATTTTTTCAGATGATACGGCTGAAGATGTTATGGCGCGGGTTCAGCAGCAAGAGCACAGAATTTACCCATTGGTGTGTCAGTGGTTCCTGCAAGGACGAGTGATCATGCAAGATGATGCTGCCTTGTTGGACGGCAAACGTCTGCCACAACAGGGTTACGCCTCAGAAGAGTGATCTTTCAGGTGCTGAATACAAGAATGCGGCTATAGAGCCGCATTTTTTATATCCAGAAAACAAGGTTAAGTTAGTGACGGCGGGGGATCTTCCGGTACGTCCAGCACGCGCTTATTGATCAGTTCGCCATAATGGAATACCGCAAATTCGCCCGTTGCCATTTTGTGCCAGCGCTCATCATTAGTCAGCGGCTGAGTCGCAATCACAGTCACCACATCATTCGGTGTGGTCTCTTTCTGAAAATCAATGGTGACATCTTCATCAATCAGCGAAGCTTTGCCAAAAGGTGCCCGCCGGGTGATCCAGTGCAGGTTATTAGTACAATAAGCCAGTACAAACTCACCATCACTGAGCAGCATGTTATATACACCGAGCTTCCTCAGCTCATCGCAACACTCAGCCACCACCTCAAAAATCTGGCTCCAGTCATCCGGTGGCTGAGGAAGTTTGCTGTCAATCTGATTCATCAACCAGCAAAAGGCAATTTCACTGTCTGTATCTCCGACTGACTGATAGCGCCCCGCTTCCAGGGTATCATACCCTGTCAGCTGGCCATTATGTGCGAAGGTCCAATAGCGTCCCCATAGCTCACGGGTAAAGGGATGGGTATTTTCCAGACACACCCCACCCCGGTTCGCCTGTCTGATATGGCTGATCACTGCACAACTTTTAATCGGATACTGTTGCACCAACTCAGCAATTTTAGAATGGCAACTGGGTTTGGGATCTTTGAATGTACGAAACCCTTTACCCTCATAGAAGGTAATGCCCCAGCCGTCTGCGTGCGGGCCTGTGCGCCCACCGCGTTGCATCAGACCGGTGAAACTGAAACAAATATCAGTAGGTACGTTGGCACTCATGCCAAGCAATTCACACATGTTTCCTTGTCCCTCAGTCAGGTTACCGAATTACTCGGCCCCTTCCATTTCCTTTTCAACCAGCATGATAAGAATATGGATGATCTTAATGTGAATTTCCTGAATACGATCAGCATAACCAAAATGCGGCACACGAATTTCCACATCCGCAATACCGGCCATTTTGCCGCCGTCTTTGCCTGTCAGTGCAATCACTTTCATGCCTTTCGCTTTTGCCGCTTCTATGGCCTTCAAAATATTCGCTGAATTACCGGACGTTGACAAACCAAACAGTACATCGCCTTTCGCACCAACCGCTTCCAGGTAACGGGAAAACACATATTCATAACCAAAGTCGTTACTGACACAAGACAGATGGCTGGGATCAGAGATCGCAATGCCCGGATAGCCAGGACGGTTATCCCGGTAACGGCCCGTCAGCTCTTCGGCAAAATGCATCGCATCACAGTGCGAGCCGCCGTTGCCGCAGGACAAAACCTTACCGCCTTGTTTGAAAGAATCTGCCAGCAGCTTCGCGGCAGCCTGAATATCCGCCAGATTTTTTTCATCGCTGATGAATCGGTTCAGTACGTCCGCCGCTTCAGTCAGTTCGGCACGAATGAGATCTTGGTACATAGGCTTTTCTCTGTGATTTGTTGTGTAAAGCAAGGAATTCCCTGCCGGATATGCCCTGACAGGCAGTTTACCCACAAACACTAGGAAGTGTCGACTGACCGGGCAGCAATTGCAGTGATTTTCCCCTCATATCAGCGTCCCGGCGAACAGGGAAACCGATTTCCTGCCACTTTTTCCGCCTTTTTGTCGCCCCTGTCCTCCAATGGCGATGAGAACCTACTCAGCAAAATCAAAAAAAGATTTTTACATTTCGCTAAAGATTACCTTACAATCAAATCAAGTGGTATGACCTCTTACCCGAATACAAAACTCATTAAAAATACCCTAAGGGAATATCTCTAATAAGGAGAAGAAACAATGGCTACACTCGTGTACCTGCTGGGGTTGTTGGGGATAACCGGAGTGCTCGCTTATCACAGAGCCAGCCTCAGAACCTTCACCCTTGTTTTCGCCGTAGCGCTTGCTGTTGGTACTGTGCTGGATATCACCGGCGAATACAGCTGGCTGGCTTTCCTGATTATTGCATTGCCGCTGAATCTGCAGGCAATCCGTCAGAAATTACTCAGCAAACCGGCACTGAAAGCCTTCAAAGGCGTGATGCCGGAAATGTCGCGGACGGAAAAAGAAGCGATCGACGCCGGCACTGTCTGGTGGGAAGCGGATCTATTCCGCGGTGCGCCGGACTGGAACAAGCTGCATGATATTCCTGCGCCACGCCTGAGTGCAGAAGAGAAAGCTTTCCTGGAAGGCCCGGTCAATGAAGTCTGCCGTATGGTCAATGACTTTGAAGTCACTCATGATATGGCCGATCTCCCTCCGGAAGTCTGGCAGTACCTGAAAGACAAGAAATTCTTTGCCATGATCATCAAGAAAGAGTTCGGTGGTCTGGAGTTTTCGGCTTATGCGCAATCACTGGTGCTGCAAAAGCTGTCCAGTGTGTCTATGGTGATGTCATCTACCGTTGGCGTGCCTAACTCATTAGGTCCGGGTGAGCTGCTGCAACACTACGGTACAGAAGAGCAGAAAAACCACTACCTTCCTCGCCTCGCGGCAGGTAAAGAAATTCCCTGTTTTGCTCTGACCAGTCCTGAGGCAGGCTCTGACGCCGGCGCGATTCCAGATTTCGGTATTGTCAAAAAAGGCCAGTGGCAGGGCGAAGAAATCCTGGGTATGGAGCTGACCTGGAACAAGCGTTATATCACGCTGGCTCCCGTGGCCACGGTTTTGGGTCTGGCTTTCAAGCTGTACGATCCAGAGCATTTGATGGGCGATGAAGAAGAGCTAGGTATCACCTGTGCTCTGATTCCGACGCATTTAGACGGCGTGAAGATAGGTCGCCGCCACTTCCCACTCAACGTGCCGTTCCAGAATGGTCCGACTCAGGGCGATAAAATCTTCGTTCCGCTGAGCTACATCATTGGTGGTCAGGAAATGGCAGGGCAAGGCTGGCGTATGCTGGTGGAATGCCTGTCGGTTGGCCGCGGTATCACACTGCCATCAAACACCACAGGTGGCCTGAAAACAACAGCCCTGGCAACCGGCGCCTACTCACGTATCCGTCGCCAGTTCAAGCTGCCTATCGGTAAGATGGAAGGTATTGAAGAGCCGCTGGCACGTATTGCCGGTAATGCTTATGTGCTGGACGCTGCCAGCAGCCTGACTGTCTCCGGTATTGATCTCGGTGAAAAGCCGTCGGTTATTTCTGCCATCGTGAAATACCACTGTACTCACCGCAGCCAGCGCGGAATCATAGACGCGATGGACATCATCGGCGGTAAAGGCATCTGCCTGGGTCCAAGTAACTTCCTGGCGCGTGGCTATCAGGGGGCACCTATCGCGATCACTGTGGAAGGCGCCAATATCCTGACCCGCTCCATGATTATTTATGGTCAGGGTGCCATTCGCTGTCATCCCTATGTGCTGACAGAAATGAATGCCGCCTACAACGAAGACCAGCGTCAGGCACTGATCGACTTTGACGATGCGCTGTTTGGGCATGTTGGCTTTGTGATCAGTAATTTGATGCGCTCATTCTGGCTGGGCCTGACCGACGGTCGCGGATCTTCTTCGCCGCGTAAAGACGCCACTAAACGTTATTACCAGCAATTGAACCGCTACAGTGCCAACATGGCTTTGCTGTCTGATATGTCCATGGCTGTTCTGGGTGGCTCACTGAAGCGTAAAGAACGCCTGTCGGCGCGTCTGGGTGATATCCTGAGCCAGCTGTATCTGGCTTCTGCAACCCTGAAACGTTATGCCGATGACGGCAGTAAGCAAGAAGATCTGCCGCTGGTTCACTGGGGCCTGCAGGATGCGCTGTATCAGACCGAGCAAGCCATCGACCAGTTCCTGCGCAACTTCCCTAACCGTGCCGTTGCCGGGCTGCTACGCGTGCTGATCTTGCCACGTGGTCTGTCTCGTGTTCAACCTAGCGACAAACTGGATCACAAGCTGGCCGTTATGCTGCAAACACCAAGTGAAACCCGTGACCGGTTAGGCCGCGGCCAGTTCCTTGAAGCCATTGAGACTAACCCCGTGGGTATGATGGAAGAAGCGCTGAAAGACATTCTGGCTGCTGAGCCTTTATACGACCGAGTGTGCCAGGCTGCAGGTAAAAAACTGCCGTTCATGCAGCTGGATAAAGTGGCCGACACCGGCCTGGAGTTGAAAGCTATCAACGAAGATGAAGCTGAGCTGCTGCGACGTGCTGAAACTGGTCGTCTGCGCACCATCAATGTGGATGACTTCGACCCCCAGCGTTTAGTCGCAGGCATGGCCGATACGCAGAAAAACATTGAAAATGCTGCGTAACTATTTGCTTACGTATCTGCCTGCTTGCGTAAACACATCTGCTTGTTGAAAGCACAAACCAAAAGGGAAGCATTGCGCTTCCCTTTTTCTTTTCATCTGATTCGCTGGCCTGATTAGTATAAAGCCGAGTTCAGGATTCACCGCACCTTTCCTTTACGCGGCTAGACTTTGACATCCGGTGGTATTTCCAATTTAGGCGCTTCCGGTTCTGCAGCAACCGGTTTTGTTCGCCTTTTTCTCAGCATCACAAAGACAAGCGCCATCAATACCATCACACCGTTACCCGCCAGAATCACCTTCCATGCCTGACTGCGGGCGGCCAGTTGTTCCTCAAGTCGCTGTTTTTCAGCTTCAAGTCTGGCTTTTTCTTCTTGTCGGGCACGGTACTCTGCCAGGTTCTTATCTAATTGCAGAACTGACGTAATGGCAAAATGACTTTTCTCTAACGGGAAAACCAAAGGCCGCTTTTGATAAGTATCCGTAGCATACACCCACCCAGACCAGGCATAGCTTCCAGGCTGTTGCAGGTTAGGAACGGCAACGTCCACATTGGTTGTCTCTGGCTGAGACTGTTCCTGGCTGATAGTCACGCTGCCATCCGGTGCATCCTGCTCAACATGCACCGACACAGAGCCCGGCTCAATCATGCCTTCATCAGAGGTCACCACCAACTTATGGGAATCTTCCTGCGCTCTCGCCTGAATGAAGGTGGATAATACCGGTGGCGGGTAAACCATGACCTGCTGCTCATGAGTACGGAGAAAAATACCATTGCCAGAGGTGATATTCACCCGGTATCGCCCCGGCTGGATATGTACCGGCAGGGCGACGGTGAACACACCGTCTCCGGGGGCTTCATCAAGATTCAGCCCATCATCGGCAAACTCGCCCAATGACAGAGGGGTGGGCAAAGCATCTTCAGATTGCGTTTCAGGCTCGTCCACATATTCAAAGAAGTTCACCGACATCTTGACGCTGTCGAGAAAATCCCGGTCAGTGAGCAACTCACCATCTTGTGTCAGGCGAGCAGTGAATTTGTAAGATTCGCTCTGATATAATCTTTCCGGCAACGGTGCCACATCCAGCTTCAGGTTTGAAAGCACCTTGACCTGATTCTTATCACTGACCCGGCCAACCGCCTGCCAGGGGCCCGGCATAGGGTTTTCAATCGTAATGATGTCCCTGCCCGGTTCTTCGTGCCAGGCGACATTATCCGGATGCCGCCACGGATAGTATTTCTCCCCGTCCGGCCTGACCAAGACCACATTCTGGTTCTCGGATTCTCTTTCTACCACGAAGGCCACTTGCTTGATGGTAGGATCAACCCGGAATCGGTTGTCCAGCCAGGACGCAGCCTGCACGCTTTGCGTACCAAGCAGCACCGGGATCAATGTAGACAGTAACGCTAGCCTTCGCATGCTTCTCCTATCGACGCCAGAGTGTGACGTCACCTTTTTTCTCGATGATATCTAAACGCGCTTCATGCGCTTCTAGTTCATCGGCAGAAGCACGGATAATCTTTAATGTTTTCCTTCCCGAGGCAAGACGACGTATCCCGCTTTCTGCACCGCTGTCACTTTCTTCACCGGCGGCATTTAATGCCAGTGAGGTCTGCCCGCCCGTCATCATCAGATAAACGTCGGCCAGGATCTCAGCATCGAGCAAAGCGCCATGCAGAGTACGGTGAGAGTTATCAATACCGTAGCGCGAACAAAGTATGTCCAGATTGTTGCGTTTACCCGGGAAGATTTTCTTCGCCATGTCCAGGGTATCGGTCACCGAGCAAAAGTCGGTGGTTTTTCCGATAGAAGGATCCAGCTTCCTGAATTCATAATCCATGAAGCCGATATCGAAGGGGGCGTTATGTGCGACTAGCTCAGCACCGCGGATAAAATCCATGAACTCGTGATGGATGTCAGCATAAGACGGCTTATCGCGCAGAAAATCATCCGTAATACCATGAACGGCAACGGCTTCTGGATCAATCGGCCGATCCGGTTTGATGTAGACGTGAAAAGTCCGTCCGGTGAATTTTCGGTTAACGATTTCCACAGCACCGATTTCAACGATGCGATGCCCTTCATAGTGAGGGCCGGTCATATTCATACCTGTGGTTTCGGTATCAAATACAATTATGCGTTCATTGGTGGCTTTCATAGTATCGGTTATGTCAGACTAGAGTTTTAATAAAGATGAATACTACCAAAGATGACCAAGCAGGTAGAGATTTTCACCGACGGTTCTTGCCTCGGCAACCCAGGCCCAGGCGGCTATGGCACAATTTTACGTTATAAAGGCCATGTCAAAGAGCTCAATGATGGCTTCTTCATGACCACCAATAATCGCATGGAATTGTTAGCAGCCATAGTCGGACTGGCCAGCCTCAAAGAGTCTTGCGACGTTGATTTGACCACTGATAGCCAATATGTGCGTCAGGGTATCACACAGTGGATCCACAACTGGAAAAAGCGTGGCTGGAAAACGGCAGATAAAAAACCGGTCAAAAATGCTGACCTGTGGCAGCAGTTGGAACAGGAAACGCAACGCCATCAAGTCCGCTGGCACTGGGTAAAAGGCCATGCCGGCCATCCCGAAAATGAACGCTGTGACGAGCTGGCCCGCCAGGCGGCCGAATCCCCCTCGAAAGACGATACCGGTTACCAGGAAAGCTGACTGCTCTCAGTCGGTATTATCCCGACTGCTTCTTATTAGCCTGAGTGCGGCAATTCACACTGATTGGCGTGAGTTGTCGCCGCAGCTTCCAGCTTGGCTTGATCGGCTTGAGTGGAAAGGTTCGCTTTCTGGCCACAATCAGATAAATTCCGCCGACTCCGGAGAAGGAGCCCGATAGCATACTTTCTGCCCAGGCAGAAAACGCCGGATATCTGGTGGGCGGTAATATCGCCAGGTTTTCATGAAACACGACTTCGTAATTCAGCACCCCCAGCCAGTCTTTGACCCGGATAGGCATGAACATACGCCCCGACCAAGGCGCACGTTTCCGGTTCCAGGGCAACAGCCCCCGCATACCGTGCAAGCTCAGTGGATTAAAACCTGTGATCAGCAGATAGCCGTCATCGACCAGTACCCTGTCAACTTCCCGAAGCAGTGAATGGGGATCACCACAGAAATCCAGCTGATGCGCTAACACACAGGCATCAAAGGACTTTTCCAGAAAAGGTAATGCCATCGGATCGGCTTCAAGATTCCGAAGCGGATTATCGCGATCAATACAAACCTGATGGCGGATGTTACAATGGCCACTGACAAATTCGCAGCTCAGGCCGCCCAACTTCAGCATGTGGTAGCCAAAGAGTCTCGGCCACCATTCATCCAGCTGAGCCTGAAGCATTTGTGCCGCCCATTCTCCCTGAACCAGCTGAGACCAGGAATAGGGTGTGTCGATTTCTTTTATCGTGCGGGCTGGCTTCATAAATGATGACTCACACATCAAGGACTGGAGACAATTTCATGCTAACTATTAAGAGCATACCTGCATTTAACGACAATTACATCTGGCTAGTTCAAGGGCCGGATAATCGCTGCGTTGTTGTTGACCCGGGTGACGCCACTCCTGTTCTGGATTGCTTAAACACCAGCAATCTGACACTTGAAGCAATCCTGATTACCCATCACCATCATGATCATGTTGGCGGAATCAGTGAACTTAAGCGAGCTTTTCCTGCCTGTAAAATAGTCGGCCCCGGATCTGAGGCCATTCCCGGACTGACACAGTCTGTCGAAGATGGCGATCAGGTCGATATTTTCGACGAACGTTTCATGGTGTTAGGCTTGCCCGGCCATACCTCGGGACATATTGCCTACGTTGGCGATGGCAAACTTTTCTGCGGCGATACATTGTTCTCGGCTGGCTGTGGCCGCCTTTTTGAAGGCACAGCAGCCCAGATGTACAGTTCGTTACAAAAATTAACCGCATTGCCAGACGAAACTGAAGTTTTCTGTGCGCATGAATATACCAGTAGTAACCTGGCCTTTGCGTTAGTTGCTGAGCAGGATAATCCTCACCTGCAGCGTTACCGTGAAGAGGTCAGTCAGCGACGTGCCCGTGGAATAAGTACGATTCCAACGACTTTAGGGCTGGAAAAACGCGTCAATCCGTTTTTACGTTGTGATCAGCCAAGTATCAAAAAAGCTGTTTCAGATAAAGCGGTTAACGACAGTGACCTGGAAACCTTCGCAGCCCTCAGACGTTGGAAGGACAATTTTTGAAGGACGGTCACTTGTAACCAGCACCTTTCGCCAAGTATTATCACCTGCGATTTTGGCTAAAGGCAGGTTACATGAAATACCGATTTTTTTTAGCGAGTGCGCTGCTTCTGGCTGGTTGCCAAATAACAGGAAATTCTCAACAAGAGCCTGTGGCAACTAATCAGGAAATTTCAGCTGCAGCGCAAAATAATAACAATACAGATACAGGCACAGCAGACAAGCCAGTGACCGCATTGGATACACCAATGGCTGATGTTGCGCCGCCGGCACCCGTGGTGACACCACAGGAACAGGATGATGCATGGCAACGCATTGCCATGCAGCTCAAGCTCGATGTCCCGGATAACAAACGTGTCAATTACTACCGCAACTGGTATCTTCGCCACCCCGGGCATCTCACTATTGTCGCTTCACGTGCAGAACCCTTCCTCTACTACATTACTGACGCCGTCGAAAAACGTGGCATGCCGCTGGAATTGGTACTGCTGCCTATCGTAGAAAGCTCATTTGATCAGTTTGCCTATTCACATGGCCGCGCGGCCGGTTTGTGGCAAATCATCCCAGGTACTGGCCGTCAGTTTGGCCTGAAGCAAAACTGGTGGTATGACGGCCGTCGTGATGTCGTCCAGTCAACCGAAGCTGCCCTTGACCTGCTTGAGTACCTCAACCGCCGTTTCGATGGTAACTGGCTTCATGCTCTTGCCGCTTATAACTCAGGAGAAGGCAGAGTATTCCGGGCGATTCGTGAAAATAAGAAAGCCGGTAAACCTACAGACTTCTGGTCACTGGATCTGCCCAAAGAGACCAGCGGATACGTTCCCAAGCTGCTAGCTGTTGCTGACATTGTCCGTCATCAAAGCAAATACGGCGTCGATATTCCCTTCATTGCCAATGAGCCTGCGGTTGAAACCGTCGATCCAAAAACCCAAATGGATCTAGCCATGGCCGCTAAATATGCAGGACTTTCTCTTTCGGAACTGAAATCGCTCAATCCTGCTTATAATCAGTGGGCAACAGCCCCCGAAGGTCAAACGCATCTCCTGCTACCGGTCGCTAATGTCGCGACGTTCAATCAATCCTTTGAAGAGAATGGCCGACAGGGCATGAAAGTCGTGCGCTACCAGGTCAAAGCCGGGGACAGCCTGAGCGTACTGGCCAAGAAGCACCATACCTCGGTTGATCTTATTCAGCGGGCTAACAAAATGGCAGGTTCAGGCATCAGAGAGGGTAAGTATATTCTTATCCCTGTTGCTATGAATGGTGAAAATGCATTTCCAAGCCTGACCGAAGTTCGCTCCCAGGTTAGCCACGGCAGCGGATACCGCACGATTTACAAGGTGGAACCCGGTGATAGTTTGTGGACCATCGCGAAAAAGCAGAAAGTCAGTATTAAAGAGCTGATGAAGTGGAACGGCTTAAGCAAGCAATCAACGCTTCGCGTCGGACAGAAGCTGAACATCTGGAAAACCAGCCAAAACGGCGGTGTGATCAGAACGGTTTATTATGAAGTCCGAACCGGTGACAACCTCAGTGCTATCGCGGATCGGTTCAATGTAAAATTGGCAGATGTGATTAAATGGAATCAACTGGGGAGCCAAAAGTACCTCAAGCCGGGTCAAAAACTGAAGCTGTTTGTTGATGTCACTAAGGTGAGCGTATGATGCCGTCCAGCAATCCATTTATCGCTTTACTGGACTTGTTTCGCTCACCGGTAGATTGCTTTACTGCATTGCACCAGCGCCCTAAATGGGCGCTGTTACCTTATCTGTTATTGATACTCACCCCCTTTGGTTTGTGGGGCAGTTACTTTAATCAGGTCGATTTGGCCTGGCTGCAAGACACACTTCGCAACCAGTTAGCCCAGCTTACGGAAGAAAATCAGCTTGATTGGCTATCACGGGAAGTGCTGCTTGCAGGAGAAGTGTTCAGTGATATTTTCGGTCGCACTGCCAACCTCCTGCTTCTGGCACTTTGGTTGAACCTGGCGACCAAGAACAGTAAAGCACCGCAAAGTTTCGGCAAGTGGCTGGCTGCAAGCTGCTTTATTATGCTACCAACTCTGATTGGCGATCTGGCCAGCTATCTGAATGTGCTGTTCAACCCATCGCAAGTACTGCCAAACGCCGCTGATTTGAACAGCCTGAACGCTTTCATCAAACTGCCGATGAATCATCCCTGGGCCGCTTTTGCCTCTAGCATTCCTTTGCTTGCACCTTGGTATATTGCGCTTAGTTATATAGCAGTCAGCCTGTGGTGTGGTATCGAGCGTGCCAAAGCCATTGTTATTGCTACATTACCTTGGTTACTGGTCGTTACTGTTTGGCCCCTTTTGATTCTAACAGCCTGAAACGGGCGATGATTGGATGATGATCTGAGGCATCGGTTCCCGGTGCCTCAGCCTGTTCCAGTTTAAGGCCACGATAAAATAAATGATCAAGTGGCCAACCTAGAACCCGGGTACGCAGGTCTTTATCAAGGGTAACTTCATGCAGACCCAACTCTTCAATAAAACGGGTCACCACAGCCATACGCTCTTGCCGCCAGGTATTAAAGTCGCCTGCCAATAATACCGGTCCCTTGGCTTGTTCAAGCTGTTCTGACAAAGCGTTAAACTGTGCCCTGTATTCGTCCAGTCCCCACGCAAAATTTATCCCATGCAGATTCACCACCGTCAGCTGCTGCCCATTCGTCAGCGGGAATCTGGCTAGCAACGCAGACTTTGGAATACGCAACCAGGGTTCAACAGCCAGATAAGCGCATGTCTGTGCCGCCTGATGGCGCGAAAGGTTCATCACGCCCGCAGGCGTATCCAGAAAAGCAAACGCATTTGCCATCGTGACCTGCCATGGACTCTGCGCCAGATAGTGACGAAAAGACTCACTCAGCTTGGCTTCCTGGATCAACACCAGATCACTGTCTGCACTGAATGTTTCCAGTGCTGTCTGCCAAGTGTCACGTTGCTGTTTATAGATATTCCAGACTGTAACCTGAAGCATTCCATTCCGATCAATGGCCGCTTTCGGCTTAGCATCAAGACAATGAATACTATACTGTTTTCCCTGCACTGCGTCTGTCACCTGCGCTTGATCAGGGATATCAAATGAGTAATAGGTTCCGCCTCCGGCGACCAGCAGGGTTAAACCAACAACAATGGCGAGCTTTCTGAACATTCTGCACCTGCATCCATCTCTGATTTGACCATATTATCATCAGACATTTTCCACACCTAAGCGCAATTTCTGTAACTCAGATCCACTTAGAAGATAACACCCAAATACGACTCACAAATCTGTATCCATATACACTGACCGGACATATCAGAAACAACAAAGCCCCGTCCGGAGACGAGGCTTTTCAAAGTGGCAAAGGATGACGGACGATCGAACAGGCGCCTCAGCGGGCTGACGATCCAGCCGCCGACATCAGCGTAACACGCTGACTCTCAGAAACGACAAAGCCCCGTCCGAAGACGAGGCTTTTTATAAGTGGCAGGGGATGACGGATTCGAACCGCCGACATTCGGTTTTGGAGACCGACGTTCTACCGGGCTGAACTAATCCCCTGCAAGCTATTTCTAGCTAATAAG
>NZ_JAGSOZ010000030.1:0-15663 GCF_019204055.1 Photobacterium sp. WH24
CTTAATTAGCATAGATTTAATCAACACGAAAAAAGGGAGCTCAGGCTCCCTTTTTGTATATTTAAGACTCTGCAACAGCTTTTTTCCCCTCAGATTCTGATTCCCTTGGCAAAATCCCACAGCTAACTGCTTATCTTTTCTACATATTCTGTAGGCGCAATTTTGTTCATTATTGATAACTAATTCATCTAGCAAAGTGACGGAACAGAAGTAGTAATGCTAACGGTTCTCGTTTATATTTGAGTCAGATCAGTTGTAGAGAGTTGTTATGTACGTTTGCCTGTGTCACGGAATTTCTGACAAAAAGATTGTGAAATTGGTAGAAGAGGAAGGTATATCAGATATCCGTGGGATCAAAGCGATCACCCCTCTCGGTTCTCAATGCGGTAAGTGTATTCGTCAGGCAAAAGGTATCATTCAACATGTGGTTCTGGAGCGGGATACTGCTCAGGATATTACAGTGATTGACATTACTGAGGTTACGCTCAAAAAAGCGAGCTAATCTTCAGTTTAACAACGTCTCTTTTTTGACACTCTTCAGATCGGTTCTAAGCTTAAAGGAACCGAGAGAGGAGTGTTAGCTAATGAAAGCCGATCCGAAAATCATTCAACATCTCAATAAAATCCTGGGCAATGAACTGGTGGCAATCAACCAGTATTTCCTCCATGCCCGTATGTACAAGGATTGGGGCCTCAAGCATCTTGCCGACAAGGAATACCACGAATCTATCGATGAAATGAATCATGCTGATCATTTGATTGAACGTATCCTGTTTCTGGAGGGGATTCCGAATCTCCAGGATTTGGGTAAGCTGCGTATTGGCGAAGATACCAAAGAAATGCTCGAGTGTGATCTCTCTCTGGAAATGGATGCCATTCCGGATTTACGGGACGCAATTCAGTACGCTGAAGAAGTACGGGATTATGTCTCCCGGGATCTATTCCAGGACATTCTGGAAGACGAAGAAGAGCATGTCGACTGGCTGGAAACTCAGCTCGGTTTGATTGAGCGCATGGGTATCAACAACTACAATCAGGCCCAGATTGTAGACGACGACTAGCCAGCCTATTTCATCAAGCGCTTATCGCCTTCATCGACTCACAGTACACAACGGATGAAGGCTTTTTCATTTTTCCGCTTAATTTCCCATCATCTCTTGCCTTTTATTTTGTGATCGGTATAATGCCCGGCACTGTCTCGAGAAGACGGTTGTGAACCAATAAGCGTTGAGGAAGGAATCAGTTCTCTGATTCGGTAATGTATACTCTGACTTATGTTCGCAGTCATTAAATTGGCTGACAATGCGCCCAAAAGGGGTGCTACGTTCACATAAATCAATCGACATTCTCTCGTTTTAACGAGTTTGAGTGGCGATATTGTTTGTGTAAATTTTTTTGAATTGGAGCTCTGTCTCATGCAGAACCAACGTATTCGTATCCGCCTGAAGGCTTTCGATCACCGTTTGATCGATCAGTCTACTGCGGAGATCGTTGAAACAGCTAAGCGTACTGGCGCGCAGGTTCGTGGTCCAATCCCACTGCCTACTCGTAAAGAGCGTTTCACTGTTCTTATTTCTCCACACGTGAATAAGGACGCCCGTGATCAGTACGAAATCCGTACCCACAAGCGCCTTATCGACATCGTTGAGCCAACAGACAAAACTGTTGATGCTCTGATGCGTCTGGATCTAGCTGCTGGCGTTGATGTACAGATCAGCCTAGGTTAAGGGGAGATAAGAGAATGATTGGTCTAATCGGTCGTAAAGTGGGCATGACCCGCATCTTTACCGAAGATGGCGCTTCTATCCCAGTTACTGTGGTTGAAGTAGAAAATAACCGTGTTACTCAGGTTAAATCTGTAGACACTGATGGTTATAACGCTATCCAGGTTACCGCTGGTGCTAAGAAAGCAAGCCGCGTAAACAAAGCTGAAGCTGGTCACTTTGCGAAAGCAGGTGTTGAAGCTGGCCGCGGTTTGTGGGAATTCCGCCTGGACAATGGTGAAGAGTTCGCAGTAGGCGCTGAGCTGAACGTAGAACTGTTCAACGAAATTAAGAAAGTAGACGTTACTGGCACTTCTAAGGGTAAAGGTTTCCAAGGCGCTGTTAAGCGTTGGAACTTCCGTACTCAAGATATGAGCCACGGTAACTCCTTGTCTCACCGTGCTCCTGGTTCTATCGGTCAATGTCAGACTCCAGGTCGCGTATTTAAAGGCAAGAAAATGGCTGGTCATATGGGTGCTGAGCGTGTAACGACTCAAAACCTAGAGATCGTACGTGTTGACGCTGAGCGCAACCTGCTTCTGATCAAAGGTGCAGTACCAGGCGCAACTGGCGGCAACGTGATCGTAAAACCAGCTGTTAAAGCGTAACGTCGAGGAGTTAGTAATGGAATTGGTAGTCAAAGGCGCTGATGCGCTAGCTGTCTCCGAAACTACTTTTGGGCGTGAGTTTAACGAAGCGCTGGTGCACCAAGTAGTTGTTGCGTATGCAGCAGGTGCCCGTCAAGGTACTCGTGCACAAAAGACCCGTTCTGACGTATCTGGTGGCGGTGCTAAGCCATGGCGTCAAAAGGGTACTGGTCGTGCCCGTGCGGGTACAATCCGTAGCCCACTGTGGCGTACAGGTGGTGTAACTTTCGCAGCTCGTCCACAGGACCACAGCCAGAAAGTTAACAAGAAAATGTACCGCGGTGCGATGAAGTGCATCCTGTCTGAGCTGGTTCGTCAAGAGCGTCTGATCGTTGTTGATAACTTCTCAGTAGAAGCACCAAAAACTAAAGAGTTGGCTGCAAAGCTGAAAGAGCTGGAACTGAACGATGTTCTGATCGTGACTGGTGAACTGGATGAGAATCTGTTCCTGGCAGCACGCAACCTGTACAAGGTTGACGTTCGCGATGCCGCTGCAATCGACCCAGTTAGCTTGATCGCATTCGACAAAGTAGTGATGACTGCTGCGGCAGTTAAGCAAGTTGAGGAGATGCTGGCATGATCACCGAAGAGCGTATCCTAAAAGTTCTGCGTGCTCCGCACATCTCTGAAAAAGCGACCATGGCTGCTGAGAACGGTAACACTATCGTTTTCAAAGTAGCGATGACCGCAACGAAGCGTGAGATCAAAGCGGCAGTTGAAAAACTGTTCGAGGTTGAAGTTAAGTCTGTAAATACTCTGATTGCTAAAGGTAAAACTAAGCGTCAAGGTATGCGCCAAGGCCGTCGTAGTGACTGGAAGAAAGCGTACGTGATCCTGAAAGAAGGTCAAGACATCGACTTCGCTGGTAGTGCAGAGTAAGGCTAGGAGCAAAGAAGAATGGCTATTGTAAAATGTAAGCCGACTTCCCCAGGTCGTCGCCACGTTGTTAAAGTGGTTAACTCTGACCTGCATAAGGGTAAGCCGTATGCACCACTTCTAGAGAAAAACTCTAAGACTGGTGGTCGTAACAATAACGGTCGTATTACTGTTCGTCACATCGGTGGTGGTAACAAACAACATTACCGTCTGATTGACTTTAAGCGTAATAAAGATGGTATCCCAGCGAAAGTTGAGCGTCTGGAATACGATCCAAACCGTAGCGCAAACATCGCTCTGGTTCTTTACGCAGATGGTGAGCGTCGTTACATCATTGCACCAAAAGGCATCCAAGCTGGTGATACTATCCAGTCTGGTTCAGATGCTGCGATCAAAGTAGGTAACACCCTGCCAATGCGCAACATCCCAGTAGGTTCAACCGTACACTGTGTTGAACTGAAGCCTGGTAAAGGTGCTCAGCTGGCTCGTTCAGCTGGTACTTACGCACAAATCGTAGCTCGTGCTGGCGCATACGTAACTATTCGTCTGCGTTCTGGCGAAATGCGTAAAGTTCTTGCCGAAGGTCGTGCGACTCTGGGTGAGGTTGGTAACGGTGAGCATATGCTGCGTGAACTGGGTAAAGCCGGTGCTTCACGTTGGCGTGGTGTTCGTCCAACCGTACGTGGTGTTGTAATGAACCCAATCGACCACCCACACGGTGGTGGTGAAGGTCGTACTTCTGGTGGTCGTCACCCAGTGACACCATGGGGCGTACCGACTAAGGGTTACAAAACTCGTAAGAACAAACGTACCGACAAGTACATCGTACGTCGTCGTAATAAGTAATTTATATCAGAGGATAAGCCATGCCACGTTCTCTCAAGAAAGGTCCTTTTATTGACCTGCACTTGCTGAAGAAGGTAGAGAAAGCGGTGGAAAGCGGTGACAAGAAGCCTGTTAAGACTTGGTCCCGTCGCTCAATGATCATCCCTCAGATGATCGGTTTGACCATCGCTGTCCATAATGGTCGTCAGCACGTACCCGTTTTCGTTTCTGAAGAAATGATCGGTCACAAGCTGGGCGAATTTGCACCAACACGTACTTATCGCGGCCATGCTGCAGATAAGAAAGCTAAGAAGCGCTAAGAGGAGTATAGGTAATGGAAGCTATCGCTAAACATCGCTTTGCTCGCATCTCACCGCAGAAAGCTCGTTTGGTTGCGGATCAAGTGCGCGGTAAAACGGTTGCACAAGCTCTGGAAATTCTGACTTTCAGCAACAAAAAAGCTGCTGACCTGGTTAAGAAGGTTCTGGAATCCGCTATCGCTAATGCTGAGCACAACGAAGGCGCAGACATCGATGACTTGAATGTTGCGAAAATCTTCGTTGATGAAGGCCCAACCATGAAGCGTATTATGCCTCGTGCTAAAGGCCGTGCCGATCGCATCTTGAAGCGTTCTAGCCACATCACTGTTGTTGTAGCGGATCGCTAAGAGAGTAGGAGACAAAGCAATGGGTCAAAAAGTACATCCTAATGGTATTCGTCTTGGCATCGTTAAGCCTTGGAATACCACTTGGTATGCTAACAGCAACGAATTCGCTGACAACCTAGACGGCGACTTCAAGGTACGTCAATTCCTGACCAAGGAATTAGCAAAAGCGTCTCTGTCTCGTATCGTTATCGAGCGTCCTGCTAAGAGTATTCGTGTAACCATTCACACTGCTCGTCCAGGCGTTGTTATCGGTAAGAAAGGCGAAGATGTTGAGAAACTGCGCGCTCGCGTTGCTAAGATCGCTGGTGTTCCAGCTCAGATCAACATCGCCGAAGTACGTAAGCCAGAGCTGGATGCACAGCTTGTTGGTGACAGCATCGCTTCTCAGCTTGAGCGCCGTGTTATGTTCCGTCGCGCTATGAAGCGTGCGGTACAGAATGCTATGCGTCTGGGCGCTAAAGGCATCAAAGTTGAAGTAAGTGGCCGCCTGGGCGGCGCTGAAATTGCACGTACCGAGTGGTACCGTGAAGGCCGTGTGCCTTTGCACACTCTGCGTGCTGACATTGATTATGCGACTTCTTCCGCTCACACCCAATACGGTGTAATTGGTATCAAAACTTGGATCTTCAAAGGCGAAGTTCTGGGTGGTATGCCAGTTGAAGAGCCTAAGGCTGATAACAAGCCTAAGAAGCAACGCAAAGGCCGTAAATAAGGAGTTTATTGATGCTGCAACCTAAACGCACTAAATTCCGCAAGACTCATAAGGGTCGTAACCGCGGTCTGGCGAACGGTACTGATGTAAGCTTCGGTACTTTCGGTCTGAAAGCAGTTGGCCGTGGCCGTATTACTGCTCGTCAGATCGAGGCTGCTCGTCGTGCTATGACTCGTCATATCAAACGTCAGGGCCAAATCTGGATTCGTATCTTCCCGGACAAGCCTATTACAAGCAAGCCGTTGGAAGTTCGTCAGGGTAAGGGTAAAGGTAACGTTGAGTACTGGGTAGCCCAAATCCAACCAGGTAAAGTTCTTTATGAAATGGATGGTGTTTCAGAAGATCTTGCTCGTGAAGCCTTTAAACTGGCCGCGCGTAAGCTTCCTGTAAAAACCACTTTCGTAACTAAGGCGGTGATGTGATGAATGCACAAGATCTGCGCGCAAAAAGCGTTGAAGAACTGAATGCTGAGCTTGTGAACCTGCTGCGTGAGCAGTTCAACCTGCGCATGCAGGCTGCGACTGGCCAACTGCAACAGACTCACACTCTGAAAGCAGTACGTCGCGATATCGCACGTGTTAAAACCGTTCTGAATGAGAAGGCTGGCGCATAATGAGCGAGAAAATTCGTACTCAGCAGGGTCGTGTTGTTAGCGACAAGATGGACAAGTCTATCGTGGTTGCTATCGAGCGTTTCGTGAAGCACCCAATCTATGGTAAGTTCATCAAGCGTACGACTAAACTGCACGCTCACGATGAGAACAACGAGTGTGGCATTGGCGACACAGTTGAGATCAGTGAGTGTCGTCCACTGTCTAAGAAAAAATCTTGGACTTTGGTACGCGTTGTTGAAAAAGCGCGCGTTTAAGCGAGCTTTAGCAACTACATAACTGAGCGGCCCCTGAAAAAATGGGGCCGTTTATTTTTTATCTACCCATTCTCAAAAAATGGTGTTATTATTCGCCGCCCTTGTAATAAAGGCGAATTCGACCCGAGATGGGTCTAGATGTTTTTGATAAGCGGAGCACTAACATGATCCAAATGCAAAGTATGCTAGATGCAGCCGATAACTCCGGCGCTCGTAGCGTAATGTGTATTAAGGTTCTGGGTGGTTCTCACCGTCGCTATGCACATATCGGTGACATCATCAAAGTTACTGTCAAGGAAGCAATTCCTCGCGGTAAAGTGAAAAAAGGTGATGTACTGAAAGCGGTGGTTGTGCGCACCCGTAAAGGCGTTCGTCGTCCAGACGGCTCTGTCATTCGCTTCGACCGTAATGCTTGCGTATTGCTGAACAACAATACAGAGCAACCAATCGGTACTCGTATCTTTGGCCCAGTGACTCGTGAACTTCGCTCTGCGAAATTCATGAAAATTGTTTCACTAGCGCCAGAAGTACTGTAAGGAGTGACGAAAATGGCAGCTAAAATCCGTCGTAACGACGAAGTTATCGTTCTTACTGGTAAAGATAAAGGTAAGAAAGGTAAAGTATCTAAGGTCCTGGCAACTGGTAAAATCGTTGTTGAAGGTATCAACCTGGTTAAAAAACACCAGAAGCCTGTACCGGCTATGGGTATCCAGGGTGGCATCGTTGAACAAGAAGCAGCTCTTGATGCTTCTAACGTTGCAATCTTCAACGCGGCAACTGGTAAAGCTGACCGTGTAGGCTTCCGATTTGAAGACGGCAAAAAAGTTCGTTTCTTCAAATCTAATGGCGAAACTATCAAGTAATTTTGGAGTAGTACTATGGCGAAACTGCATGATTACTACAAAGAGTCTGTTGTAAAAGAACTTGCTGACAAGTTCGAGTACAAGAGCATCATGCAAGTCCCAAGGATCGAAAAGATCACCCTGAACATGGGTGTCGGTGAAGCCTTGAACGACAAGAAGCTGTTGGAAAACGCAGCTGCTGATATGGCCGCAATTACAGGTCAAAAGCCGCTGGTTACCAAAGCTCGTAAGTCTGTTGCTGGCTTTAAGATCCGTGAGGGCTACCCGATCGGCTGTAAAGTAACCCTGCGTGGCGAACGTATGTGGGACTTTTTCGAACGTCTGATCTCTATTGCTGTACCGCGTATCCGTGATTTCCGTGGTTTAAACCCGAAATCATTTGACGGTCGTGGTAACTATAGCATGGGCGTTCGTGAGCAGATTATCTTCCCAGAGATCGATTTCGACAAAGTGGATCGTGTACGTGGTTTAGACATCACAATCACAACCACTGCGAACTCTGACGAAGAAGCTCGTGCTCTGCTGTCTGCTTTTAACTTCCCATTCCGTAAGTAAAAAGTAAGGGTTACTAATGGCTAAAGAATCTATGAAGGCACGTGAAGTAAAACGTGCCAAGCTGGTAGCAAAGTACGCTGAAAAGCGTGCCGCGCTTAAAGCTCTAATTAGCGACGTGAATGCGTCTGAAGAAGAACGCTGGGATGCAGTGCTCAAGCTTCAGTCTCTACCACGTGATTCAAGTCCATCTCGTCAGCGTAATCGCTGTAACCAGACTGGACGCCCACACGGGTACCTGCGTAAGTTTGGTCTGTCCCGTATCAAGGTTCGTGAAGCTTGCATGAAAGGCGAGATTCCGGGTCTGCGTAAGGCTAGCTGGTAATTTATTACCAATTAAGAATCACGGAGTATTGACTTATGAGCATGCAAGATCCGATTTCGGATATGCTGACCCGCATTCGTAACGGTCAGGCAGCGAAGAAAGTTGCTGTTAAAATGCCATCTTCTAAGTTGAAAGTTGCCATCGCAGCTTTGCTGAAAGAAGAAGGTTTTGTGGCTGACTACGCCGTTTCTGGCGAAGTTAAGCCTGAACTCGAAGTTACTCTGAAGTACTTCGAGACTAAAGCTGTAATTGAGCAAATCCAGCGCGTTTCACGTCCTGGCCTGCGTATCTACAAGAAAAAAGATGCGCTGCCGACTGTGATGGGTGGCCTGGGTATTGCCGTTGTGTCCACTTCCAAGGGTCTGATGACTGACCGTGCTGCTCGTAAAGCAGGTCTTGGTGGTGAGATTATCTGCTACGTAGCTTAATAGGAGTAGGAAAATGTCACGTGTTGCAAAAGCACCTGTAGTTGTTCCTGCCGGCGTAGAAGTTAAACTCAACGGTCAGGAAATCACTGTAAAAGGTGGTAAGGGTGAACTGGTTCGTGTAATTAACGAAGCAGTTGAACTAACCCAGGAAGAAAACACCATTAAGTTCGGTCCTCGCGACGGCTTCAACGATGCTTGGGCACAGGCTGGTACAGCTCGTGCACTGGTTAACAACATGGTTGTTGGTGTTACTGAAGGCTTTACTAAGAAGCTGATCCTTAAGGGTGTAGGTTATCGTGCTGCCATCAAAGGCAACGCTGTTGGCCTGACTCTGGGCTTCTCACACCCAGTTGAGCATGAACTGCCTGCAGGTATTAAAGCTGAGTGTCCAACTCAAACTGAAATCGTACTGACTGGTACTGATAAGCAGTTGATTGGTCAAGTCGCTGCAGACATTCGCGCTTACCGTAGCCCTGAGCCTTACAAAGGTAAAGGTGTTCGTTACGCCGACGAAGTCGTGCGTATTAAAGAAGCTAAGAAGAAGTAAGGTAACACTATGGATAAGAAAGCATCTCGTATCCGTCGTGCGACCAGAGCACGTCGTAAGATTGCTGAACTGGGTGCAACTCGCTTGGTAGTACACCGTACTCCACGCCATGTGTACGCTCAGGTAATCGCACCAAATGGCTCCGAGGTTATCGCTGCCGCTTCTACCGTAGAAAAAGCGATCCGTGAGCAAGTGAAGAGCACCGGTAACAAAGACGCTGCTGCAGTTGTGGGTAAAATCATCGCTGAGCGCGCGATTGAAAAAGGCATCTCTAACGTTGCATTCGATCGTTCCGGTTTCCAATACCACGGCCGCGTGGCTGCACTGGCAGAAGCTGCCCGTGAAGCTGGTCTGAAATTCTAAGGTAGGCGGAAGATGGCTAACGAAAAAACTCAATCAGATCTGAATGAAAAGCTGATCGCTGTTAACCGTGTATCTAAGACGGTTAAAGGTGGTCGTATTTTCAGCTTTACCGCACTGACTGTTGTTGGTGATGGTAATGGTCGCGTTGGTTTCGGTTACGGTAAAGCACGTGAAGTGCCAGCTGCAATCCAGAAAGCAATGGAAAAAGCACGTCGTAACATGGTTACAGTTGCCCTGAACGAAGGTACTCTGCACCACGCTGTTAAAGGTCGCCACACCGGTTCTAAGGTGTACATGCAACCTGCATCAGAAGGTACTGGTATCATCGCCGGTGGTGCAATGCGTGCAGTGCTGGAAGTCGCTGGCGTGCATAACGTACTGGCTAAAGCATACGGTTCTACAAACCCAATCAATATCGTTCGTGCGACTATTGATGGTTTGAGTGGTATGAACTCTCCAGAAATGATCGCTGCTAAGCGTGGTCTTTCTGTTAAAGAAATTCTGGAGTAATCGACATGGCTAAAACTATCAAAGTAACTCAGACTCGTAGCTCTATCGGTCGTTTGCCGAAGCATAAAGCTACGCTGCGTGGCTTGGGCCTACGTCGCATCAACCACACTGTTGAGCTGGAAGATACTGCTTGCGTTCGCGGCATGATCAATCAGGTTCATTACATGGTTAAAGTAGAGGAGTAATCAGAATGCGTTTGAATACTCTATCTCCGGCTGCGGGTTCTAAGCCTTCTGCGAAGCGCGTAGGCCGTGGTATCGGTTCAGGCCTGGGTAAAACTTGTGGCCGTGGTCACAAAGGTCAGAAATCACGTTCTGGTGGTTCTGTTCGCCCAGGTTTCGAAGGCGGTCAAATGCCTTTGAAACAGCGTCTACCAAAATTCGGTTTTACTTCTCGCAAGAGCCTGGTAACAGCTGAAGTTCGCCTGTCAGAACTGGCGAAAGTTGAAGGTGACGTAGTAAGTCTAGAAACACTGAAAGCTGCAAACGTGATCACCAAGAACATGGAAACTGTAAAAGTTGTTCTGTCTGGTGAGATCAACCGCGCTGTAACAGTGAAAGGCTTACGCGTAACTAAAGGCGCTAAAGCTGCAATCGAAGCTGCAGGCGGTAAAATCGAGGAATAATTAACTCGAGGATGAGGTACAGATGGCTAAACAACCAGGACAAGATTTTAGTAGCGCAAAAGGTGGCCTAGCAGAGCTTAAGACTCGTCTGCTATTTGTAATAGGGGCTATCTTAATTTTCCGAGCTGGCTCTTTTGTGCCTATTCCTGGTATTGACGCTGCTGTACTAGCCGATCTGTTCGAACAGCAAAAGGGTACCATCATTGAACTGTTTAATATGTTCTCTGGTGGTGCACTTGAGCGTGCATCCATTTTAGCACTGGGTATTATGCCGTATATTTCGGCCTCGATTATTGTTCAGTTGCTAACGGTTGTTCATCCGGCTTTAGCCGAGTTGAAGAAAGAAGGTGAGTCTGGTCGCCGTAAGATCAGCCAGTATACTCGCTATGGCACGCTTGTGTTGGCAACCTTCCAAGCAATTGGTATTGCGACGGGGTTACCAAGTATGATCCCTGGCCTGGTGCATAATCCAGGCCTTGGTTTCTACTTTGTTGCGGTCGTAAGTTTGGTCACTGGTACCATGTTCTTAATGTGGTTAGGTGAGCAGATTACAGAACGTGGCATTGGTAACGGTATATCTCTGATTATATTCACAGGTATCGTTGCAGGATTGCCACCAGCTATTGGACAGACCGTAGAACAAGCGCGTCAAGGTGAATTGCACGTACTTCTTCTACTGTTAATTGCAGTAATTTCTTTTGCTGTAATCTATTTTGTAGTGTTCATGGAACGTGGTCAGCGTCGTATCGTCGTTAACTACGCCAAACGCCAGCAAGGCCGTCGGGTCTATGCAGGTCAGAGCACTCATCTGCCATTGAAGATTAATATGGCAGGTGTGATTCCAGCAATTTTTGCATCCAGTATCATTCTTTTCCCTGGTACACTGGCTCAGTGGTTCGGTGGAAATGGAGAAGGTACTTTTGGTTTCCTGACTGACGTGTCTCTGGCACTTAGCCCAGGTCAACCACTGTACGTTATGCTGTATGCCGCTGCGATTATCTTCTTCTGTTTCTTCTATACAGCGTTGGTGTTCAACCCGCGTGAAACAGCAGATAACCTGAAGAAATCCGGTGCGTTCATACCTGGTATTCGTCCGGGCGAGCAGACTGCGAAGTACATTGATAAAGTGATGACACGCCTGACTTTGGCTGGTGCGTTATACATTACCTTTATCTGTCTGATCCCCGAGTTCATGATGATTGCTTGGAACGTTCGCTTCTACTTTGGCGGTACGTCACTACTGATTGTAGTTGTGGTTATTATGGACTTCATGGCTCAAGTTCAGACACACCTGATGTCTCAACAGTATGAGTCGGTTTTGAAAAAGGCTAATCTTAAAGGCTACGGCCGTTAAGCTTGGTTATCCATTTACGGAGTTTAGCAATGAAAGTTCGTGCTTCCGTTAAGAAAATCTGCCGTAACTGTAAAGTTATCAAGCGCAACGGTGTTGTGCGTGTAATTTGCAGTGAGCCAAAGCATAAGCAACGCCAAGGCTAACCAGCAGAAATATTTCTTGCAAATTGAAGGTAGGTTGGCTAAATTAGCCAACCATCTTTTGTGTGTGCAAAAGAATTGTGACACCGCTGCGTATCCTAAACGGGCTTTGCAGCGGTTATTCTTGATAAGTACTAGGAGTGAATAGTGGCCCGTATTGCAGGCATTAACATTCCTGATCAAAAGCATGCTGTAATCGCACTGACTGCGATTTATGGCGTCGGTAAAACTCGTTCAAAAGCTATTCTGGCTGATGTGGGTATTGCTGAAAATGTTAAGATCAGTGAACTAACTGAAGAGCAGATCGATCAACTGCGTGATGGTGTAGCTAAGTACACTGTAGAAGGTGATCTACGTCGTGAAGTTTCCATGAACATCAAGCGCCTAATGGATCTTGGTTGTTACCGTGGTCTTCGTCATCGTCGCAGTCTACCTCTACGTGGACAGCGTACTAAAACCAACGCTCGTACCCGTAAGGGTCCGCGCAAGCCGATCAAAAAATAATCGGATAAGGTAGAGTACAATGGCAAAACAACCAACTCGCGCTCGTAAGCGCGTACGCAAGCAAGTTGCTGATGGCGTAGCGCACATCCACGCTTCTTTCAACAACACAATCGTTACCATTACTGACCGTCAAGGTAATGCTCTGGCTTGGGCAACTGCCGGTGGTTCAGGTTTCCGTGGTTCTCGTAAATCTACACCGTTTGCTGCACAGGTTGCTGCTGAGCGTTGTGGTGAAATGGCCAAAGAATATGGCGTTAAGAACCTGGAAGTTATGGTTAAGGGCCCAGGTCCTGGTCGTGAGTCAACAATCCGTGCTCTGAATGCAGCGGGTTTCCGTATCACTAACATTGTTGATGCGACTCCGATCCCTCATAACGGTTGTCGTCCACCTAAGAAACGTCGCGTATAACGTTTCGTTTCTAGGAATATTGGAGAAAGAACATGGCAAGATATTTGGGTCCTAAGCTGAAGCTTAGCCGTCGTGAAGGCACTGACTTATTCCTTAAGTCTGGTGTTCGCGCGATTGATACCAAGTGTAAAATTGATAACGCGCCGGGCCAGCACGGTGCCCGTCGTGGCCGCCTGTCTGACTATGGCGTTCAGCTTCGCGAGAAGCAGAAAGTTCGTCGTACTTATGGCGTACTGGAAAAGCAATTCCGTAACTACTACAAAGAAGCTGCTCGCCTGAAAGGCAACACAGGTGAAAACCTGCTGCAACTTCTGGAAGGTCGTCTGGATAATGTTGTTTACCGCATGGGCTTTGGTGCAACTCGCGCTGAATCACGTCAGCTGGTAAGCCACAAAGCGATCCTGGTTAATGGTCAAGTCGTTAACATCCCATCTTTCCAGGTGGCTGCAAACGACGTTGTTAGCATTCGTGAGAAAGCTAAAAACCAAGCACGCATCATAGCAGCTCTTGAAGTTGCTACTCAGCGTGAACTGCCGACTTGGGTCGAAGTAGACAGCAACAAAATGGAAGGTACCTTTAAGCGTCTTCCAGAGCGTTCTGATTTGTCTGCCGACATCAACGAACACCTGATCGTCGAGCTTTACTCTAAGTAAGGCTATAGTTAAGAGAGGACACAATGCAGGGTTCTGTAACAGAATTTCTTAAGCCGCGTCTTGTTGATATTGAACAAGTTAATACGACGCATGCAAAAGTAACTCTTGAGCCTCTGGAGCGCGGTTTTGGCCACACTCTAGGCAATGCTCTACGTCGTATTCTTCTGTCATCTATGCCAGGTTGCGCAGTGACTGAAGTAGAAATCGACGGTGTGTTACACGAGTACAGCACCAAAGAGGGAGTCCAAGAGGACGTTCTTGAAATCCTACTGAACCTGAAAGGCCTGGCCGTTAAGGTTGAAGGGAAAGACGAAGTCATCTTGAGCCTCAGTAAATCTGGTGCAGGCCCTGTTGTTGCAGGTGACATCACCCATGATGGTGATGTTGAGATTGCGAACCCAGAGCACGTGATCTGCCATTTGACTGATGATAATGCTGATATCAGCATGCGCATCAAGGTAGAACGTGGTCGCGGCTATGTACCAGCATCTGCTCGTATTCACAGTGATGAAGACGAGCGTCCAATTGGTCGTTTGTTAGTTGATGCAACTTTCAGCCCAGTTGATCGTATCGCTTACTCAGTCGAGGCTGCGCGTGTTGAACAGCGCACTGACCTTGATAAGCTAGTTATCGATATGGAGACCAATGGTACTCTTGATCCTGAGGAAGCGATTCGTCGTGCTGCTACTATTCTGGCAGAACAACTTGACGCATTCGTAGATCTGCGTGATGTACGAGTTCCTGAAGAGAAAGAAGAGAAGCCGGAGTTCGATCCGATCCTACTGCGTCCTGTAGACGATCTTGAACTAACTGTTCGCTCTGCTAACTGTTTGAAAGCAGAAGCGATCCACTACATCGGTGATCTTGTTCAGCGTACTGAGGTTGAGCTACTGAAAACGCCAAACCTGGGTAAGAAGTCTTTGACTGAAATCAAAGACGTGCTGGCTTCACGTGGTCTGTCTCTGGGTATGCGCCTGGAAAACTGGCCGCCAGCATCTATCGCTGAAGATTAATAGTTACTGATATCTAGTTAGAAGGATTAGGTCATGCGCCATCGTAAGAGTGGTCGTCAACTCAACCGCAACAGCAGTCATCGCAAAGCGATGTTCAGCAACATGGCTAGCTCTCTGGTACGTCACGAGCTTATCAAGACTACCTTGCCTAAGGCAAAAGAGCTGCGTCGCGTAATTGAGCCTTTGATTACCCTAGCTAAGACTGACAGTGTAGCTAACCGTCGTCTGGCATTTGCACGTACTCGTGATAACGAAGTCGTTGCTAAACTGTTTAACGAATTAGGTCCACGTTTTGCTCAGCGTCCAGGCGGTTACACTCGCATTATGAAATGCGGTTTCCGTGCTGGTGATAAAGCCCCTATGGCTTACATTGAGCTGGTAGACCGTCCTGAAGCTCAGGAAGAAGCTGCTGCTGAATAAGCAATAGTTTAAAAACGTAAGAAAGCCGGGCATTGCCCGGCTTTTTTTATAGTGATGTTTTACTAAATATCTGGCACTACAATCAGGACTGGGTGGTTATGGATTTAACCACTGTTGTTTTAGTCAATACTCTTGTTGTTCTTCTTTATCTTCCCCTACAACTTTCTTCTCCCACTATACTTTTTTTGTTTTTATTCTCATTAGGAGCCTATCAGCCCCGATGATTGAGGGTGATTTTGCTTGATTGTTGTTCGTTTTTCTTTTTTGTGAGTGAAAAGTGTTCGCTTGGTGTCTTTTTCTGTTTTTTTACTTGTCATGTGATTCTGACTCTCTATAATGCCGCCTCACTGACACGGCAGAGCAGCAAACTTAAGTGCTAGGCAGTGTAAGCGGTCAGAAAAAACAAATTGAAAAAGTGTTTGACACTTCACTTCGATTGGTTAGAATGGCCGCCCGTTTCGAGAGCTAAGTCACAAAGGCTTACTTAGAAACAAGCTCTTTAACAATTTGACCATGCAATCTGTGTGGGCACTCGACAATGAGACAGTCATAAAAGATTTATCAGTGAACTGAGTGACCAATTGGTAGCACTTTTTATAA
>NZ_JAGSOZ010000031.1:0-12825 GCF_019204055.1 Photobacterium sp. WH24
GAGACGCAGTAACTGTCACAGAATAATCTGGCGCGGGCTATTTGTGTGTTGAGCGTACCCATCTTATCAATGGGATCGGTTTTGAAAGGCGACCAGCAATAGACAGAATACGCAATATCCCATAATCGGGGGGCCGGATGGGCAGTATCGAAATCAAACACGCCCACGACTTCATTTCCGCTCAGGGCCACGTTGTAAGGGGTGAAATCACCATGACAGATGACTTCGGCCGGCTCTCTGGCTGGCAACATCCAAACCGTCTCCGCCAGATTCACATTATTCAGGAAACCCTGCGAGACATCATGCAATTGCCGCAGCAATCTGGCTGCGCTGATCAATGCCTCTTCTGAGGCTATCGCCCCTTCAAGCGGATAATTGTACGTATCGCCTTCGACAAAACTCAGCACCTCAGATCCCGTATCCATCCCAATCACTTCAGGACAGGCATGAAACCCCTGTTGGTGCAGATAACGTAACAAGCGGTGAACCGTCGCAGACCACTCCTGTATTGGCCTGACAACCGTTTCACCCTGGCGGTAAATCCCTGTACTTCTGCCTCCGGAAAGCGTTTCCATGGTCATCCTTCTTATTGATTTGTCAGATCAGTCAGCACCTGCAAAGCCAGGTCCGCTTTGTCCGCCGGTACAAAGACATGATCGTGATAAAACGCGGCAATCACATTGGCACTGATGCCATGCTTTGCCAACGCGGTTGACACCGCTGCCGTCAGCCCCACGGCTTCGAGGCTGGAATGTACCGTCAGTGTGATACAGCGAAAGGTCGATTCATACTTCATGGCTGCCTTTTCAGCCGCCTGCGCCGTGACCACCAACGTTAAGCCTTCCTGCTCCTGAAATGTGGCCAGGGGGGCATACTGCAGATACTCGGTAATATCCCCGTTGACCGTACAAAATACATAATCTTCTTCCCGCGTTAACGGCGACATGGTTTGCAGAAGCCGTTTTAAATCCATAATTCCTGACATATTCCCTCCCTGCCCTGTCATCATGCTCTGTGATCAATAGTTAAGTAAGCTGTTTGTACATCACGTAGCAATCGACCAAGCCTTTATTTTTGTGCCGGTAGGCGTCCGGTAAGGTGCCGATTATCTCAAAACCCAGCTTCTGCCAGAGTTTCACGGCAACGTCATTGGTCGATACCACTGAGTTAAACTGCATCGCACTGAACCCTTGCTCAAGCGCCACTTGTTGTGAATGCTCGCACATGGCACGTGCTACGCCTTTGCCCCGCGCTGCCGGCGTTACCATATAGCCGCAATTACAAACATGGTTTCCCGGCCCCATTGCATTGGCTTTGAGATAATAAGAGCCCAGCACTGTGCCGTCTTGCACGCATACAAATGTCTTCAGCGGCAACTCGCCCCACAAGGTAAAAGCTTGTTCTCGGCTCATCTCCGGCTCAAAGGCGTAGGTTTCCTGCGCCTGAATAATGCATCTGAACGCTGGCCAGAACTGTTCGAAATCGGCGGCATCCATTTCACGTATCAGCATGTCTGTGTTCCCTTTCCTGTTATTGACTGAATTTACGATGAAAACCTCTGGCTGTCATGCAATGGTATAACGTAAACAGACACGCAAAAACAATAGATGGTAAAGACAATCGCGTCGATGGCCGTTTACGGAAAAGCGCGGCTTTGCCTCTGTGATGCAGGGTGAAATATTTAAATGATTTGAGGAATCAGGCTGATGTGTTTGACGTCAGAGAAGGTAAAGATGAAGTAATCTGAAGCGAAAAAAATCGGGGCTGTGAAGCCCCGCACTCAAGGAACCATTGTTCAGTTTCTTATTATAATTCCGTTGGCTTACGGCATGATGCCGCAAGGCCTTATACCTTAAGAGTATCCAATCGAACTCAATATGGCGAGTTATCACCCTGATATTGCGAAAAAATCACGTCATGATCACGGTAACTCTTCAAAATTTATCCCAACCCAAGCACAGCGCGCGCTCTGGAACGACGAACTCGGTCCAAATCCAGCTCCAGTTTAATCAATTATGTTGTACTGCCAGCCTGATGTAGTGTATCTCCATCCCGGCGACACCAAACAACGGACCTTACCCGGCTAACCGGCACTGATATCTGCTTACAGGGCTGGAAAGAATACATCTTCCTATATCGGCTGACAATTTCTCCTTGTGGATTTATTGCCTGAACAGTATTGAACACCTGCCTGCCGATGCATCGGGCCGGATACGTGCCAAATACCCAGATCGCGTGCTCTCATCGCCAGGACATCCGACAGAAACTGGTTTTATTATTGCCATTATCTTCCAGGATGAGATCGAACGGCAATAAAGCGGTATCTAAAGCAGCCGACGTTACTATATCTGCAACAGAAAGTGGAATAGTGACAATAATGATAGGTGGGAATGCCAGAAGCGCATAAACATTACAGTCTGCATTGTCTACAGCATAATCAAGGCCACCGTAAGGCTGCCCGACCTGGTAACCCGAGCCAACTCTCGACGCGATACTTGAACAACCGGTTAATATACAAACGTATAACAATAGACTGACCCATTTCATGAACGCATATGCCTTTGATTTCATTCAAGATGAGCTTTCTATATCATGTTTTTCAATCAAAGCGTTCTGCCATAGAAACTTATGGAGTGCATCTCGCAAGAAAAACGGCCCCGCAGGGCCGTTGTCATTCATATATGGAGAGCAAGTATTATTAACATTTGTTCGTTGCCATTGGGTTTTATGCCTGCTGCCGGGCAGCACGAATTTTTGCCTGCATCAGTCGCCCCCCTAAAATACAGCATGTCAAACCGAGAAAAATCAGTCCTGCGCCTGCCATTTCTGTTTCAGTCATGCGCTCGTTCAGTACCAGTGTGGATGTGAACATCCCGACGACGGGAATAAGCAAAGCAAAAGGCGTCACTGTGGCTGCGGGATAGCTTTTCAGTAAATGCCCCCATAATGCAAAAGCCAGCAACGTTGAAATATAGCTCACGTAAAGCAGTGCCAGCCATGTGTCCGAAGTGGCAGCGAGCAGGACGTCCAGTGGCTGTGCCGTTTCTGTGAAGTACGAGATTAGCAGCAAAGGCAGCGGAGGAACCAGACTGACCCATACCATAAAGTGAAGCAAATTAACCCCTTGCATCCGCTTCATAATGGTGTTGGCAATTGCCCAGCAAAAAGCGGCCGCCAGAATCATCACCAGGCCCATGGCAGTAATGTTGCCGTCGGCTTCGAGAAAAAACAGCCCAAAACCTGCCACGGCAACCAGGATGCCGAGTGCCTGATACCGACTGACCATTTCTTTATACAGTAAGACACTCAAACCAATAGTGAAAAACACCTGAGCTTGCAATATCAGGGATGATAAGCCGGCTGAAGCATCCGCTTTCATGGCGATAAACAGTAAGCCAAATTTCAGCACACCCAGAAATACGCCGACACCCAGCACGTTCCATACGGACGTTTTCGGGAAGGGGATGAAAAACACAGCCGGGACAGCCACCACAGCAAATCGTAATGCAGAAAATAATATCGGCGGCAGTGTTTCCAGCCCTATCTTAATGACAGAAAAGTTGACACCCCAAATAACGACAACCAGCAGCGCAAGAACCATGTCCCTTGATTTCATTTCCCCGTTCCTTCTTCGAGCTTCGCGTTCATGCTTTATACACGACAAACTCACCTTTGCCGACGGGCAGCAGACAGGTCGTTAACCCTTCCTGGCGGCACAGATAGTCGGTAAAGGCTTCAAGTTCATGACGATGTGAAATTGCATTGTCACACACTAATACCCCACCCGTTGAGAGTTTACTTAGGAGCAAGTCAATATAATCCATGTAAGCTGAACGATCGGCGTCGAGAAAAATAAAATCGAAGCTCAGATCTGTGCTTTGTATGAATTCGCGGGCATCTGCCTGAACCTGTTCGATACGATCCTGTAGTCCGGCCCGTACGAAGTTTTCAGTCGCCATTGTGATTTTATCTGTCTGTTTTTCAACAGTTACCACTTTGCCTGCAGCGGGCAGTGACGAAGCCAGCCAAAGGGTTGAGTAACCATTGGACGTGCCAATTTCCAGTACCTTTTCAGCACGTGTCGCCTTCACCATGACAGAAAGGAACTCACCTGTGTCCCGGGTAATATTCAGCAGTTTTTTCGATCGGTCTGATTCAGTTGCGTCATTTTGTTCACCTAACGCCTCTAATTCAGCCAGTAATAATGCTAACGACATCCATTGCTCCCCGTTCATCATTTCGTGCGGATCAAACATCCGCCTAACAATCATATGAACATGAAAACATATCAATGGCATCACATTTCATCAACTATAACCGCGTATAGCAGACATAAAAAAAAGGCTGCCAAAGGCAGCCAAGCATCACAACTTATAGGGTTTGGTAACCCATTCTTATACCGTTCAACATCTTTCTGTTACTGGGCAGATTGATGTATCAGTATAAAGAGACGACTGTATGATGCTGAGTATTAAACATTATTTTGTCAGAGAGCACGGCGCTATCCGATTTTCTTTGTACCCGCACATCACAGGATAAGTTCCCGCCTGCTTGATATCCGGGGAATCCTCCAGCACATGATCTTTGTAATGACGCCAGGTGTATTCCGCCATCAGCACACAGTAGCGGGGATCGGTATCTTTTTCGCACTGCTGCCTTGCCCGTAACAGTGCCGACATCTCTACTTCGCACTGATAAATCTGGGCCTCATCCTTGTAAAGCTCTCTGCACAATGACAGAGGCTCCTCGGCGGCGTTTGCTTGCACGGCATTTGGCGAAATATCCCGCCAATGTACCTGAGATGAAGAACAGGCCGTGAGCAAACAGAAAAACGGTATGATCAGCAACCACTGAAATCGCATTGTCAGCCCTTCCTTTTGCATTGGACGCTATAAAATGGCGACCGTTCAGGAAAGATTCATAAACGCAAAATAGTGTGTGTAACCTAAACGCCCAGTCTTAAGACTGCTCACAACATCGCTTTCGCGTTTTAATGCGTGCTCAATCCCCTTACTTCCTCTTCTCGGTACGCCTTTTTCAATGCCAGCCAGCTCGTCTTCGGGCCAAGGATCAATGACAGCACAGCCACTCCCCCAATCATCAATATACCGCCCACAATCGGCCCGAGAACAAAACTGTAAAACAACAGATACGGCAAATACACCCCATAGCGCAACACCTGAAGTACTACTCTTTTCATTAAAAGTAAATTATTCATGATTCGACTTCTCCATCTTTCCATTTCATAAAATTGAGCGCGCTCATTTATATTAAGTTGAGCGCGCTCAATTTTCAACATTCAAGATGAAGTCCGCTTACCAATTACGGTATGATGGCTGCTCATCCGCAACGAGCTATCAGCAAAGCAGCAAAGCAGCAAGAAATGATGAAAAGAGAACAAACGAAACGACGAATTCAGGAAGCCGCCTGGCAATTATTTCGCGAGAACGGTTATCAAGACACAACGACACGGCATATTGCTGAACACGCTGAGGTAGCGGCCGGAACGGTATTTAGCCACTTTCCGACAAAACTGGATTTACTGAAAGCCGGTTTTAGTCAGCAAATTGATCATGTCTTAACGGAAGCAAATTCTGATTGCCCCGAGAGCTGCCCCAAAGAGAAACTCATGCACTTTGCCGGTTACCTTTACGCGTTTTATTGTCTGGAAGCGGATTTCAGCAAAGAGTTATTTCGGGTGTTGATTTGGCAACAGGAAGAGTTTGAAAAGCAGCTGGAAGCCTTCCGCCAGCGCTTGTTTTCACATGAAGCGAGTTACGATCAACACCGAGCTGCCGTAATGATGGATTGCTACTTTATGACACTGATCACCGGATTGAATGCTGATAAGCCGGATGCGACATTAATGCTGAACCAATTAGAAAAGAAATTAGATGTATTGCAGTAAATACGCCTTCATCTGAGCACCTGCCGACGCGCGTGGGACACCGCAATCAAACGTTTAACCAGCACAGGTTTTTTACTGTCCTCTGCCATTTCCAGATCACGTAACAAGCGGGTAATTTCTGCATCAAGGTAACGGGCATTTTTGGTTCGGATCAAGGAACGAATCACCTTCTCGGCGTTATCAGGCAAAGGCTGCTCAATGGCCCACAGGTAGCTGTAAGCAGCAGAGCTGACATGATTGGCCTGACTGGCCTTGGCATGGTTAAGGCTAGGGTTATTTGCCCTGGATAGCGTTTTGTGTGGCGTGCTATGGATTCTAGCTTGCTCTGCATCCGCGGCCCGGCCGACACGTTCGTAATACCTTTCCGTCACCGGGGATGGTGCAGCGGGGAGTGGCCCGTTCTGATACAGGGCTGGCCCAATGGTTTTGGCCTGCTCAATGGCAGCTTCCCGAACGAAGGTACTGGCATTACGTTTGCCTTTCTTTTCCGAATCGGTGTAATACACAGCCGAAAACGCTTTCGCCCGCGTTAAAGCGACATAAGCCAACCGCCGCTCTTCTTCCTTATCGGTTTTCATGTCTGTAGCTGCCGGATTGCGATAGGGAAAGGCATCTTTATCCCAGAACGGCAGGAATACACGCTGATATTCGCACCCTTTTGCCCGGAATATAGTGGTGACTTGCACGCTGGCCGAACGCGGCTTCTGATCTGCCTGTCCCTGACCGGTATCGCGGGATTGCGCCGTGTAGAACTCAAAATACTGTAAGGCTTTTTCGCAGCGTTGATCCATAGACTCCAGCACGGTCGATACCGCATCCAGCCTGTCTATCGCTTCTTCTATCTCACTGGCTGTGGCTTCGGTTTTCCATATCCAGCTGTCCAGACCGCTTTCCCGCCGATACTGCTCAAACACATCAAATGCTTTCTGCCCGCCCTTGCGCTGTAACCGGGTAAAAAGCTCAAGGCGTTCAATCAGGTTATCCAGTTTCAGATTGGGGTTCACCTGGGCATGTCGCTCAGCAAAACCAACCCAGCGGCTATCCGGTATTTTCACCAGCTGATCACATAAAGGTCTGAGCGCTTTATTGGGTACGTAACAATGGGGGAATGACAGCAGGCTGAACAGCAGTGCGGATCTGTCCTGATCATTTAACTGGGCAAATCGCCCAATGGCCAGGGTCATGACCTCCATCAGTAAACGCACTTCACGGCTGTTTGCCAGCACTGAAGGTACGGGCATGTGGTACGGAATCTGTTTGCTGAGAAACGCCAATTCAAACAGCAGGGTCTGAGACCAGCGCCTTACCAGAATGGCGATATCGTCCGGCTGACCACCCTGTTCAATATACGCCTGTACCGCACTGACAATTTCCCCCACCTGTCGGGGAGAGCCTATCAGGTTAACCTGAGTATCAGGGATATTGTCTGCAGGCACGGTCAGGAAATCTGAAAAGCGAGCCTGGTTATGCGCAATCAGATGGCTGGCGGCCAGCGCCAGACTATGGCCGAAACGAAAAGTCTGTGACAGCGAATAGACCTGCGCGGGGGCAAAGTCACGTTCAAAATTCAGCATGAACTGCGGCGCACTGCCCCGCCAGGTGTAAATGCACTGATCCACATCGCCCACGGCAATTAGCTGACAGTCAGGCCCAAGCAACTGCTTCAATAAACGGTATTGCGCATTGTTGATATCCTGAAATTCATCAACCACCAGTAATCGACACTGTTGCTGACAGTGCGCACGCAGTAAGGCATTTTGTTCAAACAGTGACACGACAGTCACCAGCCAGTCATCAAAAAACAGTAACTTCTGCGCCTGCCGCAAGTGTTCAAAGGCTGTGTAGGCATCCAGAATAAAGCGATAGTCATTGTTGATGCCCGCCATGGCAAACACTTCATGAGGCGGCAACATATGCGCTTTCACCAGACCGACAAAACTGAGCAACAGTTCAAGGGTTTTCGGCTCTTTCAAATGCTGCTGTTTACTGTAAGTCGTCTCTTTCCCCGCCATTTGTCGCAGCACTTGTTTAGCCAGACTTTTGTCGTTTTCGCCAGGGTTGAAATCAACACGGTATCCGCTTTCAGCCAGGTAACCCGACTGATTCAACACCCGCAGACAGAAGCTGTGGAAGGTATGAACAGGTACAGACTGGGTGATGCCTGATTGGTGGAGTTTTTGCTGAAAATCGCGGCGTATATCGCTGTTAAACATCAATACCAGCATCTCGCTGGCCGGTCGCATGTCGAGCTGAGCCTGAATCAGGCCGACAAGGGTCGTCGTTTTACCCGTCCCCGCACCGGCAATACATAAGGCATTTCCCTCGCGATGCTGAATAAAACCCTGCTGCTCGGATGTAAAATGCATCATGTACCGTTTTTACCTGTTGGTCTGAAAGGACAGTGATTTTGCCACAGTTCCGCCCGTCGCACTAACACCTGTCAGCCTTTTGCGATTACCGCTGAAAATTCAGGCTAAATGGCGGTACTGTTGCATTTAGCGCCACTCAGAGAAACATCAAGGCAAACGTTTGCTTTTTTGCTGAAAGGCGAAAACACTTCTGCTATCATCTGCCTCGCCAACAGGATATGCGCTGATTGGGCGACACCCCAAACAGCGATTCTCATCGAATTGACTCTTGAAATAGGAACTTCACCATGAGCCTTGCTGATCAAGTTCTTGCTGTAAATGATGATCTCCCAATCCGTACCGACCAGCCGGTTCACAGCGGTAAAGTCCGCTCCGTATACTGGCTGACTGAGGCTGACAGCCGCCGGCTGATTAAAGAGAAAGGCTACAATGTTCGCCCGGATGCGCCTTTGGCAATCATGGTTATCAGCGATCGTATTTCTGCGTTCGACTGCATCTGGCATGGTGAAGGTGGCCTGAAAGGTGTACCGGGTAAAGGCGCGGCACTGAATGCGATTTCCAACCACTGGTTCCACCTGTTCCGCGAGAAAGGCCTGGCAGACAGCCATATTCTGGATATCCCTCACCCATTTATCTGGATAGTTCAGAAAGCCCGCCCCATCAAAGTAGAAGCCATCTGCCGCCAGTACATCACTGGATCCATGTGGCGTGCCTATGCAAATGGCGACCGCGAATTTTGCGGCATCCAGGTTCCTGATGGCCTGACCAAAGATCAGAAACTGCCAGAAGTTCTGATTACCCCTTCCACCAAAGGAATTCTGCACGACATTCCGGGCGTGCCTGCTGTCGATGACGTGAATGTGACGCGCAACGACTTGCTCAACAATTATCAGGCGTTCAATTTCAGCCAGCCTGAAGATGTTGATCACTACGAAGTGCTGCTGAAAGAAGGGTTTGGCGTTATCAGCGACGCGCTGGCGCAACTTGACCAGATGTTTGTCGATACGAAATTTGAGTTCGGTTATGTCACCGATGCACAAGGTCAGGAAAAGATGATCTACATGGATGAAGTCGGCACACCGGATTCATCCCGCATCTGGGATGGCCCGTCATACCGCGAAGGCAAAATTGTCGAAAACTCTAAAGAAGATTTTCGTCAGTTACTGCTGAACCACTTCCCTGACCCGGACATTCTCCTGAACAAAGAACGCATGGATGAGCGTGAAGCACTGGCCCGTGACAATGCACTGCCTGAAGATGTACTGATGCAGGTTTCCCGCATTTACACCGGCATTGCAGAGAAAGTCACAGGTAAGAAAATTGAGCTCAGCGGTAATCCGAAAGAAGAAATCATTACTGTGCTACGCAATGAGTATGGTTTGATCGACTAATATTCCCTTAATGGAATATCAGGGCAGCGTATTGCTGCCCTTTTTCATTGAGTCCTGGTTTAATATTCGGAACAGGAATGTATTATTCCTCACAAAATCATTCCTAATATTTATCACTCATCACAATTACATATTTTTGCTGTTAAGACTTTTTAAGCCTGCACCGACAATGGAGGAACAATAATAGCAATTACAGTAGTTGAGGGACTCCATGAAGTTTAGCCACAAAATCGTTGCCACTTCGTCGGCAATACTGTTCGCCGCTTTAGTTCTGCTTTCCGGCATCCAGTACGTTCACACCAGGGATGATGTGCATAAGCTGGTAAACAACAGCATTGATGAAATCGTTTCCGGCGTGAATCAAACCTTAGTCACAGAGATAGCCAGCCGGACGAAATTAGCCAATATCACCGCTGGGATCGTCGAGCAAAATTTATCTCCTGATAGCATTCGCCAGATTATCAGCCAGCCTGTGCTCAAAAACACCTTTGAGCTAACCGGCATCGGGTTCGAAAAAGACGGCTCTTTCATCATCAGCGATCCGTCCTGGAAGCCTGCACCAGGCTGGGATCCCCGTGCTCGCCCCTGGTATACCCAGGCAAAAGAAGCCGGGCATATGATTATTACATCGCCATACCGGGATTCGGTCACAAACGAAATTCTGGTCTCTTTCGCAGCGCCGGTTAAAGACAACGGCCAGTTTACAGGTGCGATCTTCTTTGACGTCAGCATGAGTAAAATTGCTAATCTGATTAACCAGGCTTCTTTGTTCAATGCCGGTTATCTCTTTTTAGTCTCTGATAATGATGTCATCATCGCGCACCCTGACAAAGACGTTAACGGTAAGCTGCTGTCGAAAGCTTATCCCGGTATACAAATCTCAGAGCAGCCGTTAGATACGGTGCTCGATAATGAATCCGTCAATATCAGCTTCCATAAAGTACAAGGACAGACACTGTATATTGGTGCGGTCCTGAAAAATGATGTGGCGTTTGCCGCTGTTGATCAAATTAAAAACAACGCCATTATTTATTCTCTGCTGTTCATCATTGTCGGCTTCATCGCCGTCTTTTTAATGGTCAAACGCCTGATGCGTCCTTTGGATGTCATCAATCAGGCCATGAAAAACATAGCCACCGGACAAGCCGATCTGACCCAGCGTCTGAGCACCAATACCGAGCCAGAATTTGCGTCTCTGGCGCAAAGTTTTAATAAATTCACTGAACGTATGCAGCAACAGATCATACGCTCGCAAGCGCTGAGCAACGACATTATGCAAGGCACTGAGCTGACGGCTCAGGGAGCGAATCGTTCATCCGAGGCCATGAACAGCCAGCTGCAACAGCTTGAACTGCTGGCAACAGCCATGAATGAAATGGCTTCAACATCGGCTAACGTGGCAGACAATGCACACAGTGCTGCGTCTGCAGCATCAGCGGCAGAGCTGGCTGCACAGGAAGGCGGTAATATCGTTTCCCGGACATCTGTGTCGATTCATGATTTGTCTGATCAAATTGATCAGGCAGTCGATGTCGTCAAAGAACTGGAATCCGCCACGGGCAATATCGAGCGAATTCTGCAGGTGATCAATGACATTGCCGACCAGACGAACCTGCTGGCACTGAATGCTGCCATTGAAGCCGCAAGGGCTGGGGATTCCGGCCGTGGCTTTGCGGTCGTTGCCGATGAAGTGCGCACACTGGCACAACGTACTCAGCAATCGACGACAGAAATACGTCAGATGATTGAGCAACTTCAGGCAGGTGCCAGCTCAGCCACCAGCACCATGGCGCTGAGTAAAAACACGGCCAGCGAAACCGTCGCTACCGCACAGGAAGCCGATGAAGCACTGTCTCGTATCCGTGAGGCCATCCAACAGATCAACGATATGAACATACAGATAGCTTCAGCAGCAGAGGAACAGAGCCTGGTTGCTGAGGATATCAATGGCAATACCATCAATATAAAGGACTTGTCGGTTCAGGTTGCTGAAACCGCCAATGAAACCAGTGTGGCAATGGAAACCCAGATAAAGAACGTACGCGAACAAAATGAACTGATGAAGCAGTTTACTGTGTAATCCCTTCATTGCCGCCAGGCTCATTGTCTGGCGGCTTTCTTTTCATTAACCAGGTTTTCTGAGACAAAACCTATGACGCTCGCTGATAAACATGATCCGCGTACAGCTCACCGCCAATTTCATACGCTTCGGGAATTTTCTTCTGTAACCTGAAACCACACTTTTCCAGCACTCGTTCTGAAGCGACATTACCTTCTGTTACCACAGCTCTGAACAAGTTAAGTCCTAATTTTTCTTCCGCCCAGTGAATCACTGCATGCAGGGATTCTGTGCCATAGCCTTTGCCGTAAAATTCAGGCATCAGCAGATAACCCATTTCCGCAATACCTTGATCAACAAAAAAACCAGTGATGCGACTTTGTCACCTGATGATTTTTCTTTGATAACCAGGGTTAACCATGCTCCGCTTTCAGGTGTCCACGCCTGAAGACGCGCATGAAATTTTTTCTCTAATTCGTCGTCAGATGGCGTATCAAAACACTTTTCGATTACGGCCGGTATCGTATGAAGCGCCTTAAAAAGCGGCCAGTCCGTTTCAGCGATGGGCTCTAATGTTAATTGTTGTGTTTCTAAATTCATCCTGAATCACCTCTTAAAGACTGCCTTAAGATTCAATAATCATCCATTTTCACAATGTTGAAGACAGCGCATCCATCCCTCAGATTAGTTATGCTTCTGAAAGTGTACGGCTAATTAATGTCTCAAACGTTTCTGACTGGCCTGCAGGAATAAGCTGCCGATGAATTTCCCGACGCTTATCCACACCATACAAACGCTCTGCCAACCAGCCTGTAAGGTACAATTGCGACAAGCACCCACCTGCTGTGGCAAGGTTTCCATGTACTACCAGCGCCTTATCCAGGACATGAATACCTTCAGCCTCAAGCGCTGATTTTGCATCCGGATGAGTCGTTGCCTTAATGCCATCCAGCAGCCCCAGCTTGGCCAGAATAAACGCACCAGCACAAATTGACCCAATAAGTTGGCTTTGAGGATCCAGCTTAAGCGATGCCATAAATTCATTATCATTTAACGCCGCCGGAACCCCTTTGTAACCGCTGCTGAATAACACAACAT
>NZ_JAGSOZ010000032.1:0-12511 GCF_019204055.1 Photobacterium sp. WH24
ACTGCGTCTCCAATTCAGACAGACAGAAATTGGTGACTGAGATTATCACACGCTTGCAAAGCTTAGTGACTTTCATGCTGGCACAGGCTGACACTGGCGACGAGCAGTTCGCACAGCACATTGCAGCGGGTTATCTGGCGGATATTGACTATTTATCTTTAAATGAGAATAAAATCATTGAAGGTATTTGTTGAAGAATTATCTGAGTATCGCAATGAAAGCCTCAGCGCATTATACGATGGCGAGGCTTTGCAGGTTATTTATTATTGTGCAACTAAGGTAAAGTCGAATTTTGTACTGTCAACGCGTGTTATTTTTAAATTGGGAGGGAAGGTTTCTCCTGGTGTAACCACATCTATAATGCCGTGAGTAGTGTTGTAATGGAAATACATGGAGCCATTGGCTATATATTCACCTGTAGCTATATTTCTAATGTAAATAGCACAGGTAATTAACTCGCTATTCTCTGTTACCGGTAAATATGTATATGTTTCCTCACCAGACCAAAACTCCGCATCACCAATATTGTGCGCGTTGAATGTCATTAAAAATTGGCGAGGCTCACCACCGGTTTCATCAATCAAACGCATACTGACGGCAAAGTGTGTGTCAATATTAACAATCTGAAACTTAGAAAGACCATGCATTTCTTCAATACTGGCGTAGTCCCCATGGGTATAGCTTTTAAAGATGCCTGAACCATCAGTGTGTTGATAACAATGAACTTTTACGGGGTTAATCACTTTCAACGATAAGTATTTGTCGTTATAGTCATCACCAAAGTGAAAAGTGATATCATCGCCCAGTTGGTAGTAGTCCGGTGATCCGCCGAAGTTTTTTTCACGATAAAACGCCACGTCTGTTGTTTTTACCATTTTTCTACCCTTTTCTGTTAGAAGTAAAGACTGCTGATTCACTAGCAAATTAACCATAGACGCTCAGTGTTATTGTGAAAACCATAAATAAAGCAGTTTGTTTTTTTGATAATGTCTAAATTGTGATTTTGAATCCGTTTTAAAGCGGTCAGTTTGAAGAATATGGTTTGTTGTCAATAATAAAGAAAAGTGAAAGGTATGGACAATGAATGACTCTCACATTCAGCAAGGCTGGCATGCGTCCCATGCTTTAGCCGTTGCCTCACTGTATGAAAATGCGTTTGGACATAAGTTTAAAGCCGCGATTCCCAGCAAAGCGCAGCGGATTCATTTGCTGGCTGAATCCTTTAATCCGGATTTTTCTTTTGTGGTGATCTCGAATGGAAAAATCGTGGGTATTGCCGGGTATCAGACCGCGCAGGGATCACTGACGGGCGGGATAACCTTAAGACGGTTATGGAGAGTACTGGGCTTCTGGCGCGGAACCTGGGCAGCGGTTGTCCTGAGTTTGTTTGAACGCAAGCCTGATCCCAAAGAGCTGATCATGGACGGCATCGTGGTGGATCCTGCTTGTCGTGGCCTGGGGCTTGGTTCGAAACTGCTATCGCACATTATTGCGTATGCCAGTGAAAATCAGTATCAGAAAGTGCGGCTCGACGTTATCGACAGTAACCCAAGAGCCAGAAAACTGTATGACGAAAAAGGTTTCCTCCCAGTCAGAACCGATCGTTTTCCTTATCTGAAATGGCTTGTTGGCTTTTCTGGCTCAACCACCATGATCTATCACCTGCGCGGCGACTGACATTTTCTAAAGTTTTGATCTGCGATCTGAATGACAGGATTGAATCATTCACTGAATGCATCTATGATTTTGTTAATCACTTGATTAATGAAATGAGAAATGATGTCCCGAGGCAGACCACAAGATCCTGAAAAACAGGCACAGATGATGTCGGCACTCCTTGATGCTGCCGAAAGATTACTGGATCAAAAATCTTATCAATCCATCACCATTCGTGAGCTGGCAGCGGAAGCCGGCACACAATCCGCCATGATCAGTTACTACTTTGGGAACAAAGAAGGGCTGTTTATCGCGCTTCTGGACCGGAGCGGGCGTCAGCGCCAGCAGCGGATACAGGAAGTCGTGGTTTTACTTGAAACCCAGCCAGAATCCGTTTTACCGGTATTGGTTGACCGGATCGCAGACATGATGTCTGAAGAACCATGGCTGGTTCATTTGATCAAAGACGAAGTGCTGACTCGCGAGGCAAAACTGAGAGCGCATTTCGTGAAAACCTTTCCTGCCCGGATGGGGGAATCCTTGCTGAATCTGTTCACGACTTTGCAGCAGAAAGGCATTCTCCGTGAAGATATTAATCCGAAATTTGCCACCGCATCGCTGATCAGTCTGATGGCTTTTCCAATGATTGCCGAGCCATTGATTCAGGATGTACTGGGCGTTGATCGCCAGGTGCTTCGCTCCAGTGCCTGGAAACAGCATCTGACGTTATTACTCACACAAGGTTTGGGCAGTCCGCCCAGGTAAGGGGCTCCACATGAAATGCAATCGTCTGAAAGTCATTTTAAAATCCAAACTCGCGTTGCCCATGCTCGCTGTGGTGGGATTGCTGATGTTGGTTGTGCTGTTCAAAACACGTCCACCAGTCAACCACCAGTCAACTGAAATGACGCCCATTGCTGTAACTTTTATCGAAACGGCGCCAAGGGTGATTCGTCCCGAACTGGTGGGGCATGGTTTCATTGAACCGACCCAAAAAGTGGTGGCACTGGCTGAGGTGTCTGCAAAGGTGGTCCGGGTCTCGCCTTATTTGAAACAAGGCAGTCTTGTGAATCAGGGGGAGGTGCTGGTTGAGCTGGATCCTGCGGACTATCATCTGGCACTCACTCAGGCGAAAGCGGAGCGGGCGATTGCAGCAGCGAATTTACGGGAAATCGATACCACTGCGGAGAACCTGACACAGCGTGACGCGCTGATTCAGGAGAACATCGCAGTGGCACAGCGTGAACTGAAGCGGAAAAGGACGTTGAGCGAGCGGGGCGCACAATCCGATTCTCAGGTCGACAGTGAACGGCAAAAACTGATTCAGCTCCGCCAGCAGCAAGCGATACTGGAAAATGAAATCGCCACGCTGCCAGCAAGACGCCATGTGCTGGAAGCAAAACATGCACTGGCTGAAACGAAAGTTACACAGGCCCAGCGAGATTTAGACCGGACCCGGATTGTGATGCCTTTTACCGGTCGGCTTACCGCTGTTCATACGGATCGCTTCCAGTATGTGCCTGCGGGACAACGCTTATTTGAAGCCAGCGGTATCGATCAGATGGAAGTGAAAGCGCAGTTCCCTATCGCGAAACTCAAACCCTTTTTGAAGCTACTGTTTGAAGATCACGGAACTGGGGTTGATCTGACGGATGCGGGACAATTCGGCCCCTTGCTGAGTCAACTGGGGCTTGAATCCACGATACAGGTGCCGGGTTTTTCGGAATCGGTCTGGCGCGGGCAGATTGTGAATCTGGGGGAGTCGCTGGATCCGCAATCGCACACACTGAGTATTACCCTGACGGTCGATCAGCCTTACCGTTTTTTGTCGCCGGGCAAAAAACCGCCTTTGTTGGCAGGGATGCCAGTCATTGCGACGCTGGTGGGTTCCCCGGTTGAGGCGGTGGTTCTGCCGCGCCATGCGCTGCATGCTGGCGCTCTTCTGACTGCCGACAAGCAGGGGCGTTTGAGCCGTGTGCCTGCGACGGCCAGCCTGACGATGCAGGATTGGGCGTTGTTTACACCGGGTCATATTCCGGACGGCACCCGAGTGATCACCAGTGATGTACAGCCCGCACTGGATGGATTGCCGTTATCGCTGACGCCGGATCGCCTGGAAGCCACACCGACTATGCTGGCGCAGTCGGCAGGAGTGGGCCAGTGATGATCCGATATTTTGCCAGCCACCCGACGGCAGCTCATTTACTGATGATCCTGCTGATTCTGGCAGGGTTATTGACACTGCCATCCTTACAACGGGAGACCTTCCCCAGGCTTGCTTCAGATACGGTGCGTGTGCTGGTGCCCTATCCTGGAGCAAGTCCGAGAGATGTTGAAAACGGGATTTGTCGCCCCCTGGAAGATGCGATGGAAGCGATCCCCAATCTGCTTGAAGTCTTGTGTGAGGCCAGGAATAACCTCGCGCAGATGACACTGACCATGGTGGAAGGCCGGGACTTTTCGGTATTTCAGGAAGACATCCGCTCAGCCGTTGACAGTATTGACAGCTTTCCGGATGAAGCGGAAACCCCAGTCGTTGAAGAGATGGGGAGAACCAGCCCCGTGGTGACGATTGCTGTGACGGCGTCCGGTCTGTCCCAGACGGAATTAAAAACACTGGCAGAGCAGTTGAAAACCAAAATGTTGCGGCAACCTGAGATACCGATCGTCCGGATTGAAGGCTTTTCAACGCGGCAACTTCGGGTGTCAGTCAGCCCGGAGCAACTCCGTTTTTACGGATTAACACTGGAAGAGGTCAGTCAGCGGATTGCTTCCCAGAATTTGAACCTGCCTCTGGGATCCTTAGAGACCGTGTCCAGATCGTATGATCTGAGTCTGGATGATCAACGCGTCACTGCGGCTGAACTGGCCAATCTGACCATTTTAAGCGGGCACACGGGCAGCCAGATCCAATTGAGCGATCTGGCGACGATTGAAGAGCGATTCAGTGAGCCGGAAAATCAGGCCCGATTAAACGGACAGCCAGCGGCCTTGCTGAATGTCCGGAAAAATATCACGGATGACAGCTTGTCTGTACTTGCCGCAGTTGAGTCCTTTGTGTCGGCTGAGCATGACCATCTCCCCGAGAGTGTTCAGCTTACCCTGATTCAGAACAATACCTCGATCGTGGTGGATCGTTTAAACATGCTCATAGAAAACGCCTGGCAGGGATTGATTCTGGTGTTTCTGAGTTTGCTGCTGTTTTTTCGCCTGCGTTTTACCTTCTGGGTGGTTGCCGGATTACCCGTAAGTTTTCTGGCGAGTTTCTTTGTCCTGTCATCGCTTGGCATCACGCTGAATATGATGAGTATTGTCGCGCTGTTACTGGCATTGGGCATTTTAATGGACGATGCCATTGTTATTTCAGAAAGCATTGCCGAGCAGTCCAGACTGGGAAAAAAGCCGCTCGCAGCAGTGACAGACGGGGTCGCTCGTGTGGCCAGCGGAGTGCTGTCTTCTTTTGCAACCACGGTGTTGATTTTTGGGGCCTTATTATTCATTGAAGGAGAAATTGGACAGGTCCTTCGTGTGATTCCTGCGGTATTACTCGTGGTGATCTCGGTCAGTCTGATTGAGGCGTTTTTAATATTACCCAGCCATTTGCATCATACCCTGATGCATGACAAGCCATCGCCGGACAACCGATTCAGGATCCGAATCAATCAGGTATTTCTGCAATTGCAGCAGCGCACGGGGCAGGCGGTTGAAAGTGCCATGCATTACCGCTATGCCGTCCTTGGGGGCAGTCTCGCATTACTGATGCTTTCGGTTGGGATGCTGGTGAGTGGTCATCTGAAGTTTCAGGCCCTGCCCGACATGGATGGGGATGTGCTGGAAGCAAGGCTGATCCTTCCGTCCGGGACTCCGTTCCATGTCACAGCGCAGTCGGTTGATCGCGTACTGAGTGCGCTAAACCAAGCCACTGATTCACTGGCGTCGAAAGCATCTGAATCGCTGGTGAAAGCGGTTACCGTCACCTACAGCCACAATGCGGATGCCTTTGAGACCGGCGCGCATCTGGCAACGATCAGTGTGGACTTGCTCACGGCTGAGCAGCGGGTGACAGAAATGGATACCCTGACTCAGGCCTGGTCAGACGCGTTACCGGCGCTGCCTCAGGTTGCTCAGGTGATTTTCACCGAGCCGTCTCTCGGTCCTGCAGGCAGAGCCATTGAATTACGCTTGCAGGGCAGGGATCTTGCGCAGTTGTCAGAGGCGTCCTACGAACTCCAGCAATGGCTGAAAGGGTATGCGGGCGTTTATAACGTGTTCGATGATTTACGGCCGGGTAAGCCCGAGCTCAGGTTTACACTCAAACCGGAAGCTTTGGCGTCGGGCCTCACATCTGCTCAGGCCGCAGCGCAGCTTCGGCAGGCATTTCATGGTGTGACCGTCGATGAGATTTACCGGGGAATTGATGATCTGGAAATCACAGTACAGCTTGCCGCCGAGAGTCAGCTGAATCTTGAATCTCTGGAATATTTTCCTTTGCTTCATCCACGGACCGGAGACCGTATCCCCTTGCTGAGTGTGGCTGATATCTATTTTGAACGGGATTACTCGCGGATTCATCGTATTGACAGTCAGCAGACCGTCACTGTATTTGGCGCAGTTCACAGCCAGAAAGCCAATGCCCAAGCGGTGGTGACGGATACACTTGCGCGTTTTCTGCCTGAATTGCAAACCCGCTTTCCCGGCATCACCCTTCAGGTGGAGGGCGAGATAAAAAACAGCCGCATCACCCAGACCTCGGTCCGCAATGGGTTTCTGATCGGATTGATCGGTATTTTTGTGCTGCTGAGTATTCAGTTCCGGACTTATGCTGAACCCCTGATTGTGATGCTGGCGATTCCGTTGTCACTGATCGGTGTGATTGCAGGCCATATGTTGATGGGGTATCCGCTGACCATGCCCAGCATGGTGGGATTTGTCTCATTGGCTGGCATTGTGGTGAATAATGCTATTTTGCTGGTGACTTATGTGAAAGCCAATGTTCTGGAGGGGATGTCCTTGCAGGATGCAGCCCGAAAAGCCAGTGAAGCGCGTCTCCGGGCCATGTTACTGACAACCGTGACCACCATTGCTGGCATGCTGCCTTTGTTATTCGAAACCAGCCTGCAGGCGCAGGTCATGATCCCGTTAGTGATCAGCATTACGTTCGGTTTACTGGCCGCAAGCCTATTGGTGTTGTTCGTGGTGCCTTGCATTTACGGCATTCTGGCTGATTATCGTGCACTGAAGGCGTATAAAAGCTGGACACCTGTGACGGAAAGCTGAGATCTTAAGCCCAAAGGGACTGTGTGACCATGGGATTTGGATCTGTGCTTCAGTACGCTGAAATCAACCATCGTCTTCACTTTGATGGACTCAGACACCGCACATTTTGAATGCAAGACACCCCGTGATGTTCAAAAATTTGACGACATTGATCCGCTTCACAGATATGAACAAGTGTCGTAATGACAGCTAAAAAAGTGATTTTGACAGGCTGTTTCTTCTTTTCTATCAATAGGATGAGTCGCTAAGCATCTGATAGAATATCGCCGTATTCTTGTTCAGTTCATGAGGAAAGCGTCATGGGAGTCACGATCAGTGCTGATGGTCTGAGTATTGTTCATAAAGGGTCTGGCGGTGAAGCGAATGCTGCCGTCCCGGATGTATGTATGACAACGGTCGGGCCACCCGTTGTTCCTATCCCTTACGGAAACAATGCCAAGTCGGCCGACCTGGCCGATGGAAGCACAACCGTCACCGCCGATGGTGGCAATAGCATTGCCCTGAAAAGCAGCCAGTTTTCGTGCAGCACCGGCGATGCAGGCGGCGATAAAAAAGGCATTGTTTCCGGTACGACCGAAGCGGAAGCCAAATTCACCACAGCATCTTCTACAGTGAAAATTGAAGGTGTCGGGGTGGCCCGTAAAACCGACATGATGACCATGAACGCAGGCAATACCATGTGTTTTGGTTGTGAAAACCCGTCGGTGACTGTTCAGCCAGATGAAGACAAAACCCATGCGCTGCGTGTTCAATGTCGTTACACGTCCGGTAAACCGCTCGCCAATGCCCCTTTCAAACTGAAAGATGAATCCGGTGCCGTTCTGGCAGAAGGCACACTGAATAACGCAGGTGAAGCCATTGTTGACGGCTTGCCCACCAAAGGCTGCACCGTTGAATACGGTGAAGCGCCAGCACCTTATAAAATCAATTATCCTCGCCCTGCCAACCCGGATAAAGCCACGCTTGATGACGAGGTGTTTTTTGACCGCGCATCACACATGTGCGTGCCATTCTGGGTCCCGAGAGGCGATATGCAAAAGCGCATCTGGGGCTATCTGGGCGAAACGCTGGCAGACAGCCTTGAATTTCGTCACATGCTGGAAGTGGAAATTCGCGCGCATCTGCCATTGAACCCCAAACCGGGTCAGGCAGAAGAGATCGCAGCGCGTCTGATCAACTTCTTTGACCAGCAGCCCGTGTCGGAGCAAGACATCCTCGGCCTGATCAGCACCATGCTGCCGATACTGGAAGCAGACGGCGTCTTGTTTGATCTGTTCGTCAATTATCACAAAGAGGAATCCGGCAACAACCTGCTGGCTTCCATGCGTCATCTGGGCACTGGCAACCCGAGTGAGTGGCTGGACAACCTGGACTGGGACGCCAAGGCAACCCTGCTCAGTCGCGAATGCGGCAGCATTCTGGAAAAAACGGATGCCAGGCTGGAAGCGATCCTTTTTCACTCAGATACCCGTGGTTATACCTATATCTCAGACAACATCAAAGCCCATCGGGAATCGGTGAAAACGGTCCGCAAAAACCTGCCTGATGACATTTCAGCGGCGATGAACGGCCTGAAACAGAAAATCGCCACCATTCGCAGCAAGGGCGAAAACATCATGGTGGTGCCGACCAATAACCAGCGCACCACGCAGGGCGGCAGCATTACCGATGTGGTGCACTCGCTGAACGCATTGCCAGCGCCGTTGGCGATTCGACTGACATACGATGACATGGAGCAAACGCCAGCAGGTTATGTGCCTTACTCTGTCATGTTCGCCAATGGCGAAAAACAGGAAGGAAAACTGGATGCGAACGGCAGTGTGATGCTGTACGGCGTGCCTCAAGTCGGCGCTGAAGTGACGTTTGGTGATAAAGAAGCAGCGAAAAAGGCAGAAAAGGAACTCGAAAAACACAGGGAAGCGATCCCTGAAGCACTGAATGGCCTGGTTGGCGACATGGTACAGACTGCCCGCCAACAGGCTGCAACCGCGCCGATAATTGCAGCAGAGCAGTTTGCTGAACTGAAGGCCAGCGTTGAAGAAGAACTGGCAGAAATGCGCAGCCGTAAAGACGCCTTTGATGACTTGTCATTTCTGGAGCAAAGCTGGTCTTATGCGAAAAGCACCGGCATGGGGATCAGCTCAGGTGTCACCGACTATCTGCCTGATTTTGGCGAATTCGGCGAACTGATGGACGAAGCCGATATTGGTATCGACCTGCTGGTGAAAGCAATTGTGGACGGTGATATAGACGTGATGCAGCGCAAACTGCAGCAAGTTGACCGGGTGAAACTGGGTCTGCAGGAAGCCAGTCAGGCAATGGAAATACTCTTGCTGTTAGTGGTTGATCCTGAAACACGATCATATCTTGCCAGCCTGCCACGCCTTTTTCTGGAAGCCATGCCAGCGGATGAACTGACGCGCCTGGCGGTGTCGCAGGGTACGCAAAAAGGTATCGATTTTGCCGCTGTCACGGGCGGTACTGCGTTGGCCGGTGCTGTCAGTGGTGGTGTCGGTGCCCCCGTTGCTGCTGTCGCTATTACCGGTGGCGTCACTGCCCGAAACGGTGGTAAAGCACTGGAAGGTTTGATTGATGTGCTGATGAAGATCTCCGACAGCAAAAAGACCACGCTCAACCGCCACGATAAAAAACAGCATGAAAAGGATAATGAGACTAACCTGCCGAAACATTGCCCGATCTGCGATGACGCTAAATGTAAAAACCGGAATCGGTTGAAGCCGGGAAAAGGGAATAATGGTGATGGTTCGCATAAGAAAAATATGGCAGATGCTTATAAGAAAAGAAAGAAAGTTTTTCCAAACGACCATGATTGGTTTATAGGAAGCAACTCAGTTGAAATCCACCATGTAATACCTAAAGAAGCTGTGAAAAGCAAAAGAATAAAAAAATTATTTGATAAATTTAGCTATGATATCGATGGTACTCACAACCTTGTGACTTTACCTTCAGATATGACTTTGGCGTGTGAGTTATCCATTCAAAGGCATAAAGGAACTCACGCTAAAGGTATAGCCTATACTAATGTTTCCGGTGCGGTTTCAGATCTGAATAAATATGAGGAAAATATAAAGGATAGCTTTGATAATAGCGTGGTCTTGAAAGAGATTGAAGATTTCAACTCAGATCTAATTGAGAGGAATGCGGGACTGTTATATCCTAAAGCGGCAAGAGAACTTGTTATGGATGTTAAAAGAATGATTGAAAAGGGAAAGTTATGTAAGTTTGCTGGTGATCAAAATATTTTGAATTCTAAGTTTGAATTTGAAATGAAAAAAAAGAGTAATAAGATATTGCGTTATATTGAGAGCTTCTCATGGACGATTGCACTTGATAGTCGGGACTTTAAAGAAGGAAATCCACTTGGATGCAGTAATGTTTCAAGTATTACGGAGAAGAAAAAAAATGGACAGAGAGGATGTCCTTGCGAACTAAAACGTAACCATAATCTCGGCATAGGAAAATTCTCAGGAACATTGAGGCTAGGGAAATAAAATAATGAAATACGATTCTGAATATTATCTTCTTCGAGAAAGTGTTGAGTCAGGCAGTTATATGTTGGATCATGCAGAAGACTCCGATGAGGGATTAGACCATTTGATGTCTCTTCGTTCCATTAATCGTCGAGTTTTAGGGCTTGGTGTGGTAGAAATATCTGATGGTGATGTAGCTAACTTTTCGCCATGTGATTATCATGAGACGCCAGAGCAGCTTGTATCTGAAAAATTCAAGAATATTATTACTAAGTTTAATTTACCAGGTATAGACTTTTATAAGACAAATATAATTAATGGTGATGTTATTTGGAAAGAACATTACTTTATGCATATTTGGAATCATCATAAAGCAATCCACCATGGACGATCAAAAATAGATGGCACTTATGTAGATGATGATTTTACGTTAGAGGTGTTATCATTAGATGAAAATGTACTAGATAAAATTCCCTTAGAAAAACGATTAATATTCACATTGGAAGAGAAGCCAAAATTCCTATTTCATGAAACAGTTGTGCAAGCACTTCGTGAGGCAAATCTCACAGGTTTGAGTTTTCAGCGGGTAGATGAATGGTCAATTGGTTCGGCCTTTGAATAACAGACTATTACGACAATGGCTGCGAAAGTGTTTATGGTGGCCATATGTTTTTTCTATATACTGGATTATCAACAGTTTGAGAGATAGTTGATTTGAAGACAAATCGTATAATGGCAAGAAAATGAAATATGATAGTCAATACTACATGTTAAACGAAAGTGGTCGTGCAACGGATTATATGTTAGATCAGATTGATGGTTCTGATGAAGGCTTAGGAAGACTCATGGCCATTCATCCAATTCACAGAAGAGTATTGGGACCGGGTCGGGTAGGCATATCAGAAGGTAATCGCGCCAAGTTCCAACCGTGTGACTATCATGAAACCGCAGAACAATTGGTCTCTGATAAATTCAGGCAAGTTCTGGCTCCGTTTAACTTGCCGGGCATAGATTTTTATCAAACTGACATTGTTAATGATGATAAAACATGGTCTGATTATTACTTTATGCATATTTGGAATCATCATCAAGCGATTGATAAGAAACGCAGTGAAATATCTGGAACCTATGTCGGTGGCAGGTTTACTCTATTGAAACTGTCGTTAGATGAAGAGGTACTGGATCAAGTACCTTTAGAAAAAAGGCTTGTTTTTACCTTGAAAGAAAAACCTGTTTTTTTGTTTCATCAATCTGTCGTTGCAGCCCTCAGAGCCTCTGACCTCAGTGGTTTAGGCTTTCGCCGTGTCGATAACTGGTCTATCGGATCTGCCTTTGAAGATGACGATGATTTTTATGATGATTTGTAATTGATATTAATAGTGTGATTGATGTTGGCCACTTAAGTGGGGCTTTAATGATAGATACGGTTGGCTGTAATAACTTTTTACTCTAAGAGCTGTGGCTAAGTCTTTTCATTGGGAAGTTACATGCACGAAAATAAAGCGAAATACGACAATCAATATTACTTATTAACAGAGGATAGTAAATCAGCTCCTTACATGATTTCTGAAAGTGAGAAATCTGATGATGGATTGTTGAAGCTGCTTTCTATGCGCTCGATAAAAAGAAAAGTCCTTGGTCCTGGGTATGTGCACATAACTATGGGCGATGATGGTAATTTCAAACCTTGTGATTATCATGAAGTCTTGCCAGCAGGTCTAGTGTCTGAGAAATTTAAAAATATTTTGGATTCATTTCAGCTCCCCGGAGTCGATTTTTACCCTGCTTATATAGAAAATCGAGGGAATATCTGGAAAGAGCATTATCTAATTCATATTTGGCAAAATCATCGAGCCTTACATCCGAAGCGATCTGTCTATGATGGTACGTATGAGAATGATCGATTTGATTTGAAAAAGATGACATTGAACGAAGAAGTTTTAGATTTGGTTCCTTTACACGAGCGCTTGGTATTCAGGCTTCATGAAAAACCCCACTATCTCTACCATGAGTCAGTTGTTGTTGCGTTAAAAGCAGCTGGGTTGACTGGTGTTAATTTTCTGAACATTCAGAACTGGGGGCCAGGC
>NZ_JAGSOZ010000033.1:0-11297 GCF_019204055.1 Photobacterium sp. WH24
GCAAGCCTCTGTCACTTTCGACTGGTGTAAATTGATATGAAGCAAATTTGCCATCCATGCCGCCTAACATGAAAAAGAACCCACCGCCTTCACCTAACTCTTCAAACAACTCCAACTCTTTTTCCCAAGGGTAATTGTCGATAGTTTCACAAGCTTCACGATGAAATTTTAGATCTCTTTCATGATTCACAAGCTCAGTACCATTTTCTCTCTGTTGATAAAAAACTTTAACTAGACTCATTGAATCATCCTTATTCTGCTAACGCCGGTCACAGCGACTGGAAAAGTGGCGCGTAATTGCGCCAGCAATTTAAGTGACACTTTTGACAGTCTGTTGCCGCCCCTTGTTAAGCGTCTAGTCATATAAGTACCCTAAATGTGCTTTTTTGCATGGACGATTGTGCTTGGCTTTGCTATACGCCTTCGCAAATAACTCCCATACAACTTTCGATAGTTTTTGTAGATATGTCTATTTGGCAGTTTTGGCTAACAGAGTTTTCAATCTGAATCATCACTGGTCTGATCTTATCAATTTCAGATTGGGGAGGACGGCGATTGATATCAATGTATGTATGTTGAAACTCAGCTATGCCTTCGTAGTTGGTTCGAAAATAGTAATTTCCGTTTAAACCATTGTAGATGTAGAAAAACCTATCAATAATTTCTGGTTGCTGTACACCACCGAAAGTTAAATCTCGACTGCCTTCCTCTGTCCGGTGCTCCACATCAGAAACACCAGCAACTGATTTTGTCGCCTCTACCATACATTCAATAGGAAGCCTTACAGCGCCAACTGGGGAATATCGAGAAACACCGTATATAATGTCGCAGCCCCCTAAAATAAATAGGCTAAAAGCTGTAAGTAGTAATTTTGCTTCTCTCATGATCCGAACTCTAATTTCGTATAACGAATGACATGGACTCCCCCTCATCAGACATTGCCACACTTAGTAGTGTCTGATTACCGAATCCCTGGAGACCACCATGTCACAATTTGTCTATGGCATTGATTTAGCCAAACATGGTTTTAAGTATCCATGGTGAAGATCATCAAGGCAAGGTGTTGATTCAAAAATAATATCAAGCTCAAAAGTTCTCTCGATATTTCCAATATCCCACCCGCCTATATCGTGACTATCAACGACTTCTGGCTGAAAGAAAACCGAAAAAAGTAGCCATCATTGCATGCGTCAGGAAGATGGTTATTATCCTAAATTCTATGTTACGCGATGGCGTCTTATGGGTGAAAAATCAGCATGATTTTAATGATTGACGCCATAGTCGTTTGTTGAACCAAGCCGCTGCGCGGCAGAGCTACAGCAGCCCACATACTGATCTCTGAACCCTGCCATCCGGGCAGCGGACTGGAGACCGTATCATGAACGCCCAACAGCAGCGCCATTTCGACGCGCTATACCAGCAACACCTTGATAATCTTATCCTACAAGGCAAGCGCCCGGCGACCGTTGATGCCTACAGCCGTGCGGTACGTCGTGTTTCCGCCTTTTTCGACTGCTCGCCCGATACCCTGACAACCGAGCAGTTATGTGCCTACTTCCGCCAACTCATCCACACCCACTCATGGAGCACCGTCAAACTCGACCGCAACAGCCTGCAGTTCTTCTACCGCTATACCCTCAACAAACAGTGGACATGGCTCAATATAGTCAACTGCCGTGCGGTCGGACGGGGGTTGCCGGCATTGTAATACCTGTCGCGCTACCTCTACCGGGGCGTCTTGCCCGACCAGGATATTCTCCGGATCAATGACCATCAGGTGACCTTCCGTTATACCGACAGCCAGACCCGGCAACCGGCAACACGTACCCTGCCTGTGGTGCAGTTCCTGTGGCTGATCTTGCAGCATGTACTGCCAAAAGGATTACAACGGGTGCGGGACTACGGCTTGCTGCATGACAGCGCACGAACACTGCGGCTCACCATACAACAGATGTTGCTCAGCTTGCCGACATGGCAGTTGCCTGTGAACACCGAGCCACAGCAGGCCACACGGGACTGCCCATGCTGCCAGCATGCCATGCACTGCGTCGGCATCACCCGACCGGGATAGCCGGAAGGCAAACACAATAAGGAGAATGGCGTAGCATCATCAACGAGGAGAAAGCCAACGCAAGACCGAATTCAGGTAACCCATTGAAGTGAAACACACCGTGGTCACTTCCCGGCTGCGCTCGTCTTGACGAAACCCGCGGGCGCAACCCCACCGAATCCCAATCGACCAATTTGCTTAATAAGGCTGTCCGGGCTTGTCCAACACCCGGATAGAAGTGTCGGCTGGGTAGTGTTCAAAGTTTTGTGTCTTTTCCTACACTTCCTAAAAAAGGGGGGAGACACATCATGGCTGATAAATACGAAATTGATATCCAGGCATTCGCCAAAGCGCTGCAGTCCGGGCAAAACCTCAATGGCAAGGATGGCCTGCTCACGCCGCTGATCAAGCAGATCACCGAAGCCGCTTTGGGAGCAGAGCTGGACGAGCACCTGACGAATGAAACTTCTGCCAACCGCAAGAATGGCACCTCCAGAAAGACGGTTAAAACATCGTCAGGTGAATTTGAGCTGGAAACGCCGAGAGACCGTAATGGCACGTTCGAACCTCAGACCGTCAAGAAGTATCAGACCCGCCTGACCGACGAGATGGAGGGGAAGATCCTCTCTCTATTCGCTCTTGGTAACAGCTATCAGAACATCCGCGAACACATCTTAGATCTTTACGGCATGAGTATCTCCAACGGCACTATCAACACCATCACCGACCGTTTGGTACCTGAACTCAGAGCATGGCAGGAGCGGGATCTGGAGCCGCTGTATCCCTTCGTCTGGCTGGATGCAATTCACTATAAAATCAAAGAGAACGGTCGCTTCATATCGAAAGCCGTCTACACGATTCTGGGTCTGACCGTTGAGGGTAAAAAAGAGCTGCTGGGGTTGTACTTGTCCGAGAATGAAGGCGCACATTACTGGCTCAGCGTGCTGACCGACCTGCAGAACCGCGGCGTTAAGGACATCCTGATCGCCTCGGTAGACGGTTTGAAAGGCTTCCCAGAAGCCATTGAAACCATCTACCCTGAGACGGAGGTGCAGATCTGCGTTATTCACCAGATCCGCAACTCCATGAAGTACGTTGCGAGCAAGAACCAGAAGGCCTTCATGGCAGATCTCAAGTGTGTCTACAAGGCCGCCACACAGAATGCTGCTGAGCAGGCGCTGGACGAGCTGGAAGCAAAATGGGGCAAACAGTATCCGTTGGTCATTAAATCCTGGCGCAGCAAGTGGGACAATCTGTCGGTATACTTCAAGTATCCCGAGCAGATCCGGCGGGCTATCTATACCACTAATGCGGTTGAGGCGGTACACCGTCAGTTCCGCAAGCTGACAAAAACCAAGGGTGGCTTCGCCAACGAAACCAGCTTGCTGAAGCTGCTTTATGCGGGGATGTTGAAGGCTTCCGAGAAGTGGACGCACCCGGTACAGAACTGGAATCTGACGCTATCCCAGTTGAGTCTCCACTTCCCGAACAGGGTCGATCAATATGTGGATCTGTGACTTATGCTGACACAGAACTATGAACACCCTCGTCGGCTGCGCGTCACGTATCCTTATTTGTTAGCTTATTTTAATAGATACAAAACATTAGCAACTGGGACAGGAGAGGCTGAGTCAAATATAATGATCACCGCACTCTTGTTTATAGGGCATTTGTACTTTTGAATACATACCGTACTTTTTAGCTCAATCACGTCTGCTTGATTTGGATTTCCTGGAGACACATTAACCACTGGTTCATTAGTGACACCAATATTAATGTGATTAATTGAGACTGTATCCCCAACAGCTAAACTTATTGAACTTCCAAAAATACCACGTAAATCTTGGTCATTATTAATATCATGATGTGCCATATATGCTCCTATTTTGATTGTATTTCATGCAGTAAGCTAGCGTCGGCTGCATGGCATTGTTGTGCAAGCAATCCCAGAGAGCGCCCACAGCTATTCCTTCTTCGAGGCCGGATGCTTCATGTTCATATAGACACCCCCGGTTTCAAGTTCATTAAGCATTTGACGCAACCGTTTTTCCTTGGTCTCTTGCCTCTTGGCACTATTGATCCAGAGCAAGTAATCATTCCTTTGATACGGCGGCCTTTCGTCGTATGCATCCATGAGTCCTCTCTCAAGCAACACACGCTTGACGAACTCGGGCATAGGTTGCCAGCCTCGCTTGAGGTTCGACTTATCATCTTGCATCAGCTCCCTCCAAATTCATTACGCACAATGCCGCATTAAGCGGACTAAAATTGTTGGTTATAATGTGGAGCGAAGCGGAACCTAACCAACTGTTTTAGTTCCGTTTAAATGCCTTGTTACAAGCATCTCAGCACCAGGGTGAGAGCACGTATGCTCACTTTTTGCTCACTAATAAATTCTCTCGAAACATCCGAACAATTATTGAACAACTCATATGTTTAGAACCTGTGGTAGATGGCTAAAAATCACTCTTCTTATAGCTCCACACATGCTATTTAAGTAGTGATTTTACAATTTATTAACTCGTGCTCTCGCCCTGATCTCAGCACGCACTGATATCAGGGTTTATTTATATAAACCAGCCAAACCATCAAGCGTCATAAATTGTGATTTTTTTCCTTGTTTTATATCACCCTCATGGTTGAATCTATTTGTACTATTAACAAGAATACAATGTTCTTTTGCACGAGTTATTCCTACAAAATGTAAATTAAGATCCTGTTCCCAACTAGTGAAAACCTCATCATAACAACCTCTTATAAACTCTCTTTTAGGCATTATCCAGTCGTAGAGGTCTAGATGAAAAACAATATCAAATTCTAACCCCTTAGATTTGTGTAACGTCATTATTTGAACTTCATTAATATTTTCAGGCATGTATTGCTTCAAAATATTTTTATCCGCTAATACGCGCTCTAAAGCGTTTACTTCAATATCAACAATATCTTCACCTAAAGTTTTATGCGTCAACTCTAAGATTGCATCTTTTATCGTTGAACTGTCCCGCCCAGAAATTGACTTAATAGAAGCACGTAAATCTTTTAAGCTTGACGCTGATAAAGAAGAATAATTTTCGATCACCTCAACGACATCATTGATTAAAACTTTATGATCCAAATAATAAGCCAATAGACTGCTCATAAATTTAGTCTTTGAAGTGTTTATTAGACTCAGCGGGTTTTCTCCAAAAATCCTATATGGGACTCCTAGTTTTGTTTCAAGGAGGGAAAGGCTACTATTGTTCCGTACTAAAATAGCTATGTTTGAAAGTGATTTTACGACTTTGTCTGCAATTAACTTATTTATACTTTTAGTTAAATAATCTGCTACATCATGTTGAGTACCATCAATCACCCATTGGTAAACCCGAATTTCGTTTGTGGGCAGTAATGTACAATTACTGTTAAAAATACGATTTGCATAATTTACAATAGATGGATGGCACCGATGGTTAACATTTACTATATGGTGCTCAAATACATCAGGCTTTTTAATGAGAGATTGAATAAACTGAGGATCACTACCTCGCCATGCATAAATAGATTGCTTTACATCTCCCACTGCTACAGCCTTCAAGCCAAGCTCTAATAAGCTAAGGAATAACTCATGCTGTGGTTGAGATGAGTCTTGATATTCGTCTATATACAGTGACGTATATTTAGACCTTATATAATTCCTACAGGATAAAGAGTCATTAATTATTCGTACGGCAAGAACACCAACTGACTCTAGAAGAATAATTCCCTTTTCATGTAACGATTTGAATTTTTGTTTGTAAGCACTGTAATCGTCGGTATTAAATTCATTTCCAACTTCATCTAGTGGTGGCAAGCCTAATTTTAGATCTTCACTCAGATCATTATATGATTTACACTCAACGGCATATTTTGATTTACCATATAATCTCGATATGAATGGGAAAATTAATTCAGTCAAACAAAAGTGATCGATTGTTCCAAAGAAACTTGATTTTGTATCCAATCCACCTTGTTTACACCGTTGCTTTAACTCTTTACTGGCCTTAACCGTAAAAGTGATACCTATAACGCCTTTATACCCTTGTAGTTCAGCAACTTCTCGTCTTATTTTTTCAACGATTACGGATGTTTTACCACTTCCAGGGCAAGCAGTGATAACCATATTTGATTGTGACTCTATCGCTGCTTTTTGATCTGGCGTAAACTCAAAGCCAGTCATTTTATTTAACTCCTTCAGCGATTCTTTTTGCATGAACCAATGGTTGAATTAGTAAGCCTGCACTAATATTTTTCAACTGTTTTTTATTAATGGCTAAAAACTCTCGCATCCGAATTGCTTTCTGTGCTTGCAGGTACCTTATTGCTGCCGATATTTCTGTTTCATTGGCAAACCCTAATAATTCTTTAGGTAATTCTAAGGCGATATCATATTCAAGATCTACCTGTGAAAGGTATATTCCCAATGGATTTATTACATTAGAAACTTGTGCCCAAACCCCACTTTGAAATAGGCTCTGAGGTGTTGTTTGAATTGTATAATAAGGATATGGCGCTAATCCCTTAATATTTAAACATCGATTAATTCCAGCTAAGTTTTTAAGGTCTTGATGTGGAACTTTAGATACATCATTATCTGTTCGCATTACCCAAGGTATTTCAAGAGCATCTAGTATTTTTCCGTAAACATCAAATTGAACCCCATCAACACTGAGGATAGATATATTAAAATAATCTAAATCGATGCCTGATGAATATGCAAGCTCTTGATAGAATAGTTGTTCAGAAGGTCCTTCAACTAGAAAGACACAATGTGAAAAAAACGCTTCCGCAGGTAGAATGCTCATTCTATAGCCTAGGTTATCCCAAGCTGCACTAATACAATCAGAACATCCATTATTTGCGGCATAGCTATTACCAGCATTACTTGTAATACGTACAATTGAATTTGGTTTATACCTAGCAGCAATTTGAGGGGAATGACTAGTAATGATCGTTTGACCCGGCAACTCTTTTATCAAATAATCAGCCAACTTTCTCTGTTGATGTGGATGAAGGTGTGCTTCGGGCTCCTCTACACAATAGAAAGTCACTTCGTGAACAGGATCAAATTCCCTTTCACTTTTTGCTTTCCATAATGCTAATAGAATTTGATTATCTCGCCCATCTCCACCGAGCATCAACTTCGCTCCAGCGCTAGAAGCACCAAGCTCTAAATTGTCAATAAATTGATGTACTTTGATTGCTCCTGAGTCTAAATGCACTGCATAGTCATCATAGCTATGTGAAAGTTTTTTCAGTTCATCATTCACCAACGTTGTTGACTCTTTTACATAATTTAGACGTCTGACTCTTTCGTTAATAACATTAAGTCCCCTTGATATTTTATCCAGTTGTAAATCATCGCTTGAGGACTTTATAGTGTCACGGCTTTCTTTAGATAAATTGAGTAAATGCTTCTTCTCAATATCTATGAATTTTTTCAAATCACGACGCGATTTCACATATCTTAAATTAATATATTTTAGGTAATAACGACTGGGTATTTCTTCAAGGTTTGTTTCGTCGCTACCGATATATATTTTATAATCAAAACTATCGTACGCAACGAACTTAAATACGGTACAACCATCATCACTCACATGACCTTTTAATGAAGATAGAGCAGCATCCTCATTAATATCTCTAAAAAAGATCGTAATTGAATATTGGCTGGATTGGCTTCCATCTTCAAATATATGAAAATCAGTGGACTGTGGTTCAATATCTCTTTCTGAAAGTGATTTGTCGAGTAATACTCTAATTGCATAAATTAGATTAGTTTTTCCGATATCATTTGAACCTATAATCAGAGTACTCTGGTTAAAACGAATCGTAGCCTGAGCAAAATTCCTGAATCCGATAACTTCAACTTTTTCAATTATCACTTAAATATCCTTATAGTTAACATTATCAGAAGTCACCGAGCTTCAGATTGGTACTTGTAACATTTTATTCAACGACACCATGTCGTATATCCTACTCAATCCACTTCTGCTAACAAACTGATATTTCATACTTTTCTTGTATTTTATGACTTACCGCAAAAATCAGCGACATATACGCTTGTGAGAAAAGCGACATCAGTCACTTACCCAGTTCAAAGAAACCATAGAGTCGCACTCGCCACATGGATTCCCGCCTGCGCGGGAATGACAGTAAGATATTGAATTACAATTAGTTTAAATAGATTTTGGCGTGTGTTATAAAAGCAGAAATGAGAAGTTCGAGGCTTGCCTCTCCCCCAGGGAAAAATTCAGGACGAATTTTTAGGTTGTCGGCGCCGGGAGCGCCTACAACCGACCCGGACCACACCAAAGAACAACAAGGCATTTCTGGGTACTCTTTTTGCCTTAAAAGAGTACCTGGCCCGCATCAAACAATGTCAAATAAGCCACAGAACCCAATGCGCGACATACTCACCAAACCGCAAAAATATATTCGCTATAAGAGTTAGCTGATATTCTGGTAAACACCAATCAAGGGAAAAATTCAGGACGAATTTTTAGGTTGTCGGCACCGGGAGCGCCTACAACCGCCCCGGACCACACCAAAGAACAACAAGGCATTTCTGGGCACTCTTTGTGCCCGCAAAGAGTGTCTGGCGCGCGTCACCTCATGGCGAGGGAAGCACTGAACCCAAGCGCGACAAACACACTCCTTCAAAAAAGGCCGTGAGCAGATTACGTCCGATACAGCACCTTAATCACATGATACCCAAACTTGGTCTTCACCGGGCCGATCGGTTCCAGCACTTTGCCGGTGAATACGGCTTTATCAAAAGCCGGCACCATCATGCCTTTGCGAAATTCGCCCAGATCGCCACCGCGCTTACCGGAAGGACAGGTTGAATATTTCTTTGCCAGGGTCTGAAATTTTGCGCCTTTTTTCAGCTGCTGCAAAATATCGTCAGCTTGTTCTTTATGCTTCACCAGAATGTGCAGTGCCGCTGCGGTAGAGGCCATAATACCCGCCTTTATTGTCAGAATCTTGATGGGCGGCAAGTGTGCGACAAATCACATCAACTGGCAAGTTTTCGCTTAATTCTGTGCTCTCAGCAGCACCACGATTATGGCCAGAAAATCAGGTTTACCATTCTGAGCACAATAGCCAATATCACGGCAGCCACACCTGAACGGTAAAACTTGAATTCGATGGCTGTCATGCTGACGCGTTTGTAGAACATCGTCATTACCCCGCCCCAGTTGCGGGTGCGGCGTCCGTATTGCACCATACTGGTCAAGATCAGGATCACGCCGCTGAGCAGCAATAGCCATTCGGCCGACTTTGATGCCATTTCCAACATACTGACTCCTTGAATAGCGTGGAAAGTCTCTTTTCTCATCACAGTGACGAAAACCCGGTACGCTAACAATTAGACTAAGGTTTGAATGCCTGATAAGCGGGAGCTGGATCACCGAATAACATGCACATAACTGTGCTTTGGTGTACACTCCTGCCCCCAATGTTTATTGCCAGTGATATCGAGTGACCATGGACTTACTAGAAGCCAGACTCAAAAAAATTGACCGTCGTAATTATCGCAGCTATTCCAGCCTGCGTGGTCAGTATAACTTTGTTGATTACGATTTCTTTATCGATATCCCTCAGTCGGATCCTTTCGCGCCTGCGACACGCGTTCGCGCACGGCGCCAGTGGTCACTCACGGATCTGGCCTGGCTGAAAGACCAGTCGGCAGACTATCAGCGCGCAGCGCGTGACTTTATCGCCCGTCAGTTTGCGGAACTGGCCAGAGAAGTGAACGAGATTCAGATTGATCGTCCGGGTCAGGCCGTTTTGGACCGCACTGCTGTCGTTTTCGATGACGATGCCATTGAACTGCGTTTCCGTGTCGATCTGCCTGCTGATGGCCGTACCATCATTGCCAAGAAAGCGCTCAACCTGCTGACCTTCACGCTGCCGAAAATCATTCGTCGTGCGACGATTGCGCGTGAACTGCCAATGGACGATCTGCGCCGCCATTGTGAAACCGTTGAAGATCAGGTGGCACTGCGTTCGCAGCTCAAAGAGAAAAAGCTGATTGCCTTCGTGGCCGATCACAGTGTGTTACCACGCCTTGCCGGTAACAGCGAGCAGCCAATGCCTGACGCTGTGCCCTTCATCAGCCCGGACAGCCTGGCTGTTGAATTAGACGCACCTCACGCGGGTAAACTGCGCGGTATGGGTATCCCTACCGGCATTACCATGATTGTCGGTGGTGGTTTTCACGGCAAATCGACCCTGCTGAATGCGGTCGAGAATGCTGTGTATGATCATGTCCCGGGTGATGGCCGCGAATATGTGGTTGCCGATGAAACTGCCAGCAAAATTCGTGCAGAAGATGGCCGCTGTGTCCACAGCGTCGATTTGTCGCCTTACATCAATAATCTGCCTATGGGTAAAGACACCACCTGCTTTAGCACACAAAATGCCTCAGGCTCGACGTCGCAGGCAGCCTGGTTGCAAGAGTCGCTGGAAGCCGGTGCCCAAACCCTGTTGATCGATGAAGATACCTCAGCGTCGAACTTTATGATCCGTGACGAGCGCATGCAGGCACTGATTGCGAAAGAAGATGAACCTATCACCCCATTGGTCGATCGTATTGCTTTGCTGCGCAATCACCTGAACGTCTCTGTCATGCTGGTGATGGGCGGTTCCGGTGACTATCTGGATGTTGCTGATACAGTGATTCAGATGCACAACTATGAAGCTGTTGATGTCACCACTAAAGCAAAAACTGTCGTGCAGTCGCATCCAACTCAGCGCCAGCCGGAAGGCAGCGATACCATTGAGCAGCCGCGTGTTCGCCAGCTGAACCGCTCCGGGCTTCAGGCGCAACTGGAAGAAGGTAAATTCCGTATCCAGGTCAAAAACAAACAAAGTCTGCGTTTTGGTCGTGAGTTCGTGGATCTGCAGGCCTTAGAGCAAATTGCCGATGCCAGCCAGCTTCATACTATTGGTTGGTTATGGTGTCAGCTGGCGCAGCTCAAAGGCTGGGAAAAGCAACCCGTCACCGCCTTCCAGAAAATGCTGCAGGATGAATGGTTCCGCACCATGCCAAACTATGGTGATTTAGCTAAACCTCGTGTTGTCGATGTCATGGCCGTCTTGAACCGGATGCGCAAATCCGAGTTTAAATAAATCACGCTTGTTCAACCGCAACACACTGTTTTCATCAGGCATACTCAGGTATGCCTGTTTTTTTATTCAACGCTGACAACCAGGGCAAGATCAT
>NZ_JAGSOZ010000034.1:0-10819 GCF_019204055.1 Photobacterium sp. WH24
CGGTTCCGGGGGCTTTTTTGTTACCTCCAAAACCACCGCCTAAAGAGGGGGGGGAGGCTATTTGTTGGCTTCAACCATTGTGATGATCTTCCCGGCTTTCTCAAAGTGATCCAGTTTATGGGTTTGTATCCACCAGGTTGCCGCTTCCATCAGTAGCTCAGGGTCATCGTTTTTATTGGCAAAGAAGGCATAAAAAGACACGCCGACATTGTCACCCTTCTGAGCGATTTTTTTGTGGCAGATCTGAATGATTTTTTGTCGCAGCGATTCGCGCATAGGGTTGTCCTTAAACTGGGTTATTTTTGATGTTAAGTAATTTATCAGCCAGAGACGGCTGCTGACGAAATTGTCTTGGTGTCATGCCTGACCAGGTTTTGAAGCGAGTGCTGAAATTGGCCGGAATGGGGTAACCAACAATTTCCCCGATCTGTTGCACCGACCATTCAGACGAGCGTAACAGCCGGGCCGCGTATTCCATCCGCATCCGGGTTAAATGTGCAATTGGGCTGCGTCCCATGTACTGTTGGCATAATCGATGAAAATGCGGTTCAGAGCAGGGATAGAGCGCAGCCAGCTGGCGAACATCCCATTCTTTATGCAACTGGCGCTGGACGCGGTCGAAGACCCTTTTTAACCGAACCTGATGACGCGGTTGGCTAGTGATGTCCGGCGTGCGAAGCAGCAAGTCAATTTGCTGCACGCTGTGTGCGATAACGGCACCACTTAAATCAATCTGAAGAGATAGGCTTCTGAGCAGTGTCTGAATACAGGCGTACATAACCTCGGCCGTTGGCGTCAGAAGGTAGCTGATCTCATCAGTAACCAAAGCGGACCAATCCTTAGCCGTATCCAGAAACAGCCAGGCAATTTGCCAGCCTTCCTCTGCAATACCAAATCCGTTCTCAGCACCTGCAGGCACAATGATCATCGATCCTGGCTCCAGCAGCCAACGGCGTCCTTCACTTTCCAGCCACCCCTTGCCGCTCACCGTGTATATCAGCATGTGTTTTTGCGGATGTTTCCTGAACACCGAAAACTGTTCACGGCAGTGTGCTATCCCACATTGCACCAGGCCATGCTCTTCCAGCAGCAAGACTTTGGTTTGGTCCAGAAACTCCTGCTGCGTTTTCTCTGAGATCAGAAACCGCTCTTGCTTGTCGTTCATCTTGATAGTCTGGCAAATGTTTTAGATGAGCTGAAAGAATACGGCATTCAATCAGAGATTTACACTGTGCGCATAATCACCGGGGGAGAATTGTGATGTTGCTTTCAGCTCAGTACATTGATCGTGCATTTTGGCAGAAATTGCTGAAAATAGGTTTGCCTGTCTCGCTACAAGCGATGTTGTTTTCATTGCTGGGCGTTGTCGATATTTTCATGGTCAGCCAGCTGGGTGAGCAGGCAACGGCTGCCGTCGGCGTGGGCAACCGGATATTCTTCTTCAATCTGATCATGGTGGTTGGCGCCAGTGGTGCGGTAAATGTACTAGCTTCGCAATACTTTGGTGCCGGTAATATGGAAGGCGTTCGCCGCACGCTGGCCCAGTCATGGATGCTGTCCGGGCTGGTGGTCCTGCCCTTCGTTGTGCTGTATCTGTTGATCCCGCAGCCTTTGGTGGCACTGGTCGCTTCCGAGCCGCATTATGTGCAGTTGGCAACGGATTATCTTTGGATCACCGGGCCGAGCATTCTCTTTACGGCATTGGTGGTGCCACTGGAATCGGCGTTGCGCTCCATAGGGGACGCCAGATTGCCCACTATCATCAGCATCTTTGCGATAGCCATTAATGCCTTATTGAACGCCTTGCTGATTTTCGGTCTGTGGGGACTGCCTGAACTGGGTGTGCTGGGCGCAGGTATCGGCACAATCATTTCCCGGTTACTGCAAACCGCGCTGCTTTTCTGGGTGGTGGCTCGCCGCTATCCGCATCTGCTGCCTGAGCGTTTTCACTGGGTTGACGCTGTTAAACGTCATCATTTACGACGCTATTTCAAGGTGGCGATGCCAATGTTTGTTCATGACACGGGCTGGGCGGGCGGGCTGCTGGTCTATAACGTGCTGGTGGGCCAGTTAGGGGTCAGTGAGCTGGCGATTATCTCGCTGCTGTCACCGGTTGAAAGCGTGCTCATCTCGGCGTTTCTGGGCTTTGCGGTGGCCGCGTCAATCATTTTAGGTAATGACATAGGTGCGGATAACTACCAAAGGGTCGAAGGCACCGCCTGGTGGTATGTGCTCATCAGTTGCAGTTTCGCGTTATTGCTGGCCATAGCCTGCTGGCTGGCTCAGCCAGTGATTGTTTTTTTGATCGGATTAAGTCCGGTCGAACAGAAAGATCTGGCCGTGAATGTGACGCTGGTGATGGCATTTGGCATGGTGCTGAAAGTCTTCAATATGGTGGGGATCGGCGGCGTCATGCGCAGCGGCGGCGACATCAACTACAGTATCTTTATCGATTTGTTTGCCCAGTGGGCGGTAGGCATTCCGCTGGCTTATTACACAGGCCTGGTGCTGGGCTGGTCATTGGACTGGGTACTGGCGGTAATATTACTGGAAGAAGTGGTCAAGATAGGGCTGACAACACAGCGTATCCAGTCGAAAAAGTGGATCAATAATCTGATTCGGGAGCCAGAGATTGTCAGATAAGATTAAGTGAATAGACCGCCAGATATGGTGAATTTATCATCAGCAGCTTGCACTAAATTAGTTATCGGTATACAAGCTTGGTGAACAGCTCACAAATATAGCCATTAATAAGACATTTTATTGGCCTTATGTTCGCTTGGAAGCGTCGTTTTTGGCTTAGTCACATGAAATCCGCCTGATTAAATTACTTATTTGCCTGTCATTTCGACGGTTAAAGCTGTCGATCTGTTATTGCAACTTGTTGTTTTTACTGGATTGTTTTGAGTCTTGCACTGCATATAATAATGCGCTATTGACCAAATTTTCAGTGTGGCTAACGTGTTCAGACGAATTGTTTTACTTCTGCTAAGTATCATTATTTCCGCCTGCGGCGGTGAAGAATCCTACCCGGAATATCCGAAAGATCGCCAGCAAGGCATTCTCAGCGGCGTCGTTTTTGACGCTGCGGTATCCAATGCTACTGTCCGTGTCTACGAGTTCAATCACGGGAAGGTTGGCCGCCTGTTAGCCACTACGAACACCAATCCTGATGGTCGATTTTCCGTCGCTCTGACGGCGGGCTCGACACCTTTATATATTGAGTCCAGCGGTGGCGGATTTTTGGATCCTTATTCGAATCATGTCGTCACAGCAAATGACCGCGGCCCGATCAAACTTCGGACTTATGTGAATTTTATTGAAGGGCAGAGCCGAAAGGTCATGCTGACACCATTGACAAATATTGCAGTGGGCCTGGCTGACTACAATATGATTCGTTTGGGCCAGCAAACAGCCGCCGCCATTGAATCCGCCAATGCTGCAGTCAATAGCCAGTATGGATTCGATGTGATTGCGACAGAGCCGCTGGATATCTCAAAAGGTAACTGGAGTGCAATAGCCACACAAGGTCATCAATATGGCGCATTCTTACTGGCTTACGCTTCACTGGCCTATGAATCGTTGCAAAATTCGGGTGGCAGTGACAGCGAAAAGAATATCTACACGTCCTATAATCTTGCTGATCTTCAGTTTCGGGATATTCAGGCAACAGGCCAGCTTGATGGCTGGTCAATGGATGAAGTGTCAGCGTTACCTGTGGCTTTGTCATATGGTCTGCAGAAAATCAATGCCGACTTTTACACCAATTCCATGGCGCAGCATTTGCTAAGAGTTGTCAATAACCCGGAAGTGAATACCTCAGGTACACCGCCGGGTGATTATTCTACGCTGGTCAATAAGCTCAATAATGCGTCCGGAGGTATCTATGCCACCCGAACCCCGGAAATAATTGATGATGAACCGCCAGTTGTTGCACGTGTCGGTGAAGATGTATTGTCTGGTTCTGGGCTGGTCACTGTGAAAGTGACAGATTTTATCGGTATTGATTCCGTCAATGTTTTTATTCAGACAAGACCTGATGGGGGCAGCTGGGGAGAATCAGAAAGCTGCATGGGTAGCAATTCAGTATTGTGTCGTGTGCAATCTGAAAATATCAAAAGCGGGGTTCGCGAAGCCCAGGTTGTCACCAAAGTTAATACGCTGGCGATTGATCAACTATCCACTGAGGCAATACAAGCCCGCTTGGTGTTCGGCGTTGCCGATGTACTTGAGAATGCGAACAACACCAATTATGTTCCGCTTCAATGGGACAACATTGCCCCGACCATCAATGTCACTTCACCTGGTGCATTTAACCCGGTTAATCAGCAGATTTATATTCTGTCTGGCACCATTGAAGATGCCAGCTCCGATATTGCCAGTGTTTCAATTGGTGTGAATGCAGGAGTCCCTGAGCCAATCGCTTGTACCATGCAGCTTGATGAAGCAACTCAGGAAGAAGTATGCGTATTTTCTAAAACTTACGATAAAACACTGTTCATTGGCGGACAAACAAACTTCTTTATTTCTGCCAGTGACGTAAGTGGTAATACGAAAGTAGAACCGCATGTGGTGTTATCCGATACAACAGCACCCACTCAGGCCATTTCTTTCCCTCAAGTGGCAATGAAGTTTTTTGATGCCGATGCCGGTGAGTATCAGGACAATTTAACTCAGGAATACTTTCAGGATCTGTACGGAAAGCAATATCTGAATCTGAACTATGCTTATGCCCTGCAGGGATTGAAAGGTGTTCATCCAGACGTTGACTTCAGTGATTTTACATCATTGATACTGGATCAAAATCAGATCCCTTATCTGGTATTAACTGTGTCAGATAGTGCTGGCGGTTCTGAACTCACGCAAACATCGGCGGAAGATCTTGTTGTTACTGTCACTTATGAAGCCGGGAATATCGGGGAACAAGCAACGATCATCCATAAACAAGTGAACCTTGGTGATAAGATCCCTCATGAAATACTGCCAGATCCTGATGCAGATGGGTATATCAATCAGGTTCGGTACTTTATTCCGTTTGTGAAAGAAATTTTTGGCTCGGATTTTACCCGGGTCAATGAACAGCATGCACAAACCATTACCATTGTGACGAAAGATGGCTCAGGGAACACCTCGGTTCCTTATAAGTTCCAGTTTAAATCTACGTTCAACCTGCCTACTATCAAGGTAACGGCTCCTTATATTAACGCCTCAGTCAACGTGGAACGTTTGCTCGGTTCAGGAAAATGGGGACTGGTTGGCTCTTGTACGCTTCTGGCACAATCTTCAAATAGTTCCAGCGAAAAGTTAAAAGATGCTGCCAGCTGTACGCTGAACTCTCAGTTTGCCGGAGAGATCCACCGAGTGACCCTAACCGGTCCTGCGGCTCTCTTTTATAACTGGAGCAAAGAAGAGCGTCAGACTGTGACACTCACAGAAGAAAATGGCCTGCGTGCTTATGCTGTTGTGGGCGGAGGAAATGGTAATCGCGAGTTGGTCGTGACTGAACTTTCTGTGTTCCAGTCCGGTTTCTTCGATTATTTATTTGAACAGTCTGATAAGTCGCAAGCAACCGCCAAGAGTCTGTTGTCGCAAGTGGACGCGATGTTTGGGGAACAAACCACTCAATTTTTTGGTTTTAACCCGGTGTCGACGCGTTATGCTACAGCTGACGAACTAGCGCAGATCCCTAATCCGCCTTCCAACCCGTATCTGTACCGTTTCCTGCTGGAAGCTATGGTCAAAATGTCAGAAAGTGTGCCAATCAAGAACAGCATCGATCTGGCAAAATCTTTTTATAGTGATATCTCCAGTAATGGTAAGCCCGATGGCCTCAATGCTGCCGGTGAGTCGGTTGATTTTGGCGGTTTACCTCTGTCTGAGCGTTTTTACCGGGAAGAATTAGGGAAACAGTTTTATGAAGTGACAGCCGGTGATAAATCGATTTATTCAATCGATAGCAAGGTCGCTATGTATTACGCCAACCGTTTTGCTAAATCGGATCCCAAACTTCAGGGGCAGCCTGTTTTTACGAAGACACCCGAACCGGTTGATCAAGAACCGCCGAGTGTGAGTGTTGATCCCCTCGCGACAAATCTCGTTGAAACCAATAACAGGGTTTATATTAGCGGTGATCTGAGCGCTATTGCGAATGTGAGCGATCCATCAGGACTGGATAAGTCAACGTTTCCGACAAAACTGGAGTTATTGTGGGGAGATGACGATAGCGTGGATGCGACAAACCTCACTGGTGTGACAAGCATTCTGATTGATAACGATCCGTATCAGGAGAAACACCAGTTTGGGGTGAATACCCTCAATAATTTTCCTGGGATTGCCCGTTTAGATTTGTTGTTGAGCAGTAGTGACCGTGAAGGGAATAGCCATGGTTATCACAACATGCTGCCATTCTCTAAGATCTACTATGTCGATAATGAACCGCCTAGCTATAGTTTTACGCCGCCGTTCAGAGCAGACGCTCTTCCTGATGATACTTATATCAATACTAATTATAAGCAATTGCTGAAATTCACCATCGACGAAAGGGTCGGTGAGGATGCGTCAAGGCGCCGTTTTATTTTCCGTAATGGCAGCCAGGAACGTGTCGTTAGCAGCGATGAAATGGTCACAGAAGGGAATGTTGTCAAAATTTTCCTGTGCCGGGCAGAAAAGTGTAACGGGGACAGTACACCTACCGTCGATCTGGGGCCTGGTAAATGGGTGTTGCTCACTGAAGGTGGCGATAGCCTGGGGAATACGATCACTGCAACTGATCCAAATGTTGGGCGTTATCAGGTGAATATTGACTATGAAGAGCCAGTGATTCTGCCAACGGAAATTTCATTGTTGGGTGGTAACGAGCAGTGGGCACCGATCTCGGTGATTAACAATGGCGTCGGCAATGTCAGTCCATTAGGTGATATTCAGCTGCAGTTACATACTGGTGCCGGATTAGTAGAGTTGGAACCATGTATACAAGGCCAGGATTGTTCGGCTTTGCCGGCATATACACTTGGTGAAAAGGGGAATACTAAGGTTCAACTGGTGGCCGACAATTTGATCCATGGTAAAACCTATACCTTATATATTTCGGCACTAGACACAGCTTTCCAGCCAAATACAGGGGAAGGTAAGTTTGAGTTTAAAGTCGATAAAATGGGGCCGAGCATTACAACACCTACTTTAGCTGACGGCACTGCACCAGAATTATCGGGTAACATCATGGGCACCCGGTTTAAGGTCAGTATTGCCAGCATTACTGATGATTCAGGTGTGGAAGATGTCAGCGTCTGGCAAGAATTGGCTAATAAAAACGTACAGCTAGTTGAGGCTTTTAAACCTGAAGGCCTGAATAACATTGATATTAACTTGCAGCCAGCCAATACGGCATTGATTCAGACAGATGAAGGTAAACAAATTAAAATATTTGTGAAAGCCACAGACATCCATGGTTTCGAAGGACGTTCGAATTCGGTATCAACCTTGTTCGATAATGAAGGACCAACAATTTCGTTGATTAATTATAGTCCGGATGATTTCTATGTGCCTGGTTTTATCTTCAATGTTGCTGTAAGGGATGAAGGGATTAACCCTATAGCATCCGGGGCAGTTTCTTACTGGACTTATACCGGAAGCAGTCCAGCTCCTGGTGATGAAGGCAAACAACCCACTAATGAGACGCAGATAGAGACGAATATGCAGCAGGATTTCACGTTGAAGATTCGTGCTAAAGATATTCGTGGTAATACCCAAGAAAAACCTTTTTCAATCAAAGTAGATAAAACTGCACCAGAAGTTTCACTAACGGCGAGATATCAGGCAAATGATCTTGAAATTAGCCCAAATGAAAACATTACAAAAAATGGAACGGTTGATCTGTATCTGAACGCGTTCGATCCGGAAAGTCAGATCGACAGTAATATTGAAGCCAGCTTAACCCGTGACGGTAATACCGAAGGAGAAACCATTGTATTCAGTCCTGTTGAAGGGAATAGCACACTTTGGAAGTCTCAGCTCAATACCCAGATTGCAAATGATGGTCAATACAATTTGATCGTGACTGTCTACAACCGCGCCAAGGCGAATAAACCTGAAGAACGTAAGAAAAATCGTTTGGTAAGATCATTGAAGGTACAACGTGAAGGCTATAGTTTGTCAATTACCAAGCCGATTGATTTTGGTACACACGTATTTGGCCGGAGTTTCAGGGCTGAATTTAGCGTACAAAATGCCTCTGGTGCGATATTGAATAAACTTGAATGCTGGTTGCGTGAAGATTACAACAGTGATAAAGCGCCTGATAATGACACAACAGGCCTGTATAAGGTTTATACCAACACAGCAACGCCTGTTTGCCAGTTTGACAACGTGGACAGTAATTTGCTGATAAATCCAGTTCTGATTACTCGTACAACTGCAAGTAATGAGGCGCAAGTCGATCAGATCTTCTCGTTCAATATGCTGGATGTTGATGCACCTGTTATTGCAAATAAAGATGCCTTTATTCTTAAGCAAGGTGATGTTGACACAGTTGATGGTGTTAAGAAGTTGACGATACGTGTCACCGTGGATGATGTATTGTCAGGTATGGACAGTACAGCCGCAGTGAAGTTGCTCAAAGGTTTGACAGAATATGAGCCAACCAGTATTCAGCCAAGCAATGGTAATCAGACCATCACTTATACCTTCACTGGTAATTATGAAGATCTGATCCGAAGAGGCCAGATAGAGCATTTTGTGAAACTCACTGGTTTAAAAGACAGGGCTGGTAACATTGTGGTAGATACGGATGCGAATATCCAATTGCGTGTGCCGAATGTAAAGCCAGGCATTGAAATTACCGGAATGAAAGACGGTGACTTCATCAATGGTCAGAAAGTGATTTTTATCCTGAAAAATTCTGTGGGCGAAGATGCAAGACAGGAGAATATATTTGTTGATTTGGGTGAAAGTAGTTTTGACTTCTTAACTGACAGAGTTAATTTCCCCAGCCAGGCTATCTGTGCTGATGACCCTGCTTTTGAGTGCATAAAGTTTGAAGGGAATATTTCACCGACTCATAACAGTAGTACGATTAAGATTAAAGCTAGAATTGTAGATATATGGGGAAATGAAGCAGAAACCTTTATGGAACTTGGTATAGATAATAAGCCACCGAAAATCACAGATATTTACAGCATTGGTTCTAACACCAACAACCAAGTATTGCTGAACTTTGATATCTCAGATGAAGACAGTGGTTTGAAAGCCGTGAAATATACCGTTAAGGATATTGGTAATTCGTCGTTCATTGTAGAAAAGTCGGCAGGCGACGATACTATTGCTCAACTGGAGTTTGATACATCAAAACTGGGGAATGAGAAAAGCTTCCGGGTGGAGATCAAAGCGACGGATAATGTGGACCAAGTGCAGACTAAAGACTTCACTGTTGATATCACTAAACCAACAGTGACTTTGGAATTGCTGAATGTTGAGAAAGAACAGTCAAACCTGATACTGCAAAATCAAAATCAGACTTTTAACATCATTACATCAACTGTGCCAGATACTCGGGCAGAAGTGAGGCGTTATGTACTAACCTTGGTGGCCTTGGATCCGGGGTTGGACAATATTTCCGTTGACGGTAATTTTGCCGGTATCGCGTCGGTAACTGATAGCATAAGCCTCAATGAGAGTTTGCAAGGGCGTTATGATCTGAACTTGTCTGTGTTCGATAATCTTGGACGGGACATTAGCAGCTACAGCTTAAAAGATGAAAGTGTACCAACGACACAAAAGTCTGTTTTGGTTGATCTGGCAAACCCGGTTATTACCAATGTGCAATCCCAGCAACAACCGATTCCTCCGGTGAATAACAAGTTTGTTGTGCATGTGTTTGCTGACATCAGTGATCATCATTTGGTTGATAGTACGGTGACAGCAAGCCTGAACCAAGGCGGTTCAACTATTGCACCAGTCAAAGTTGTACGTCCGGATGCCCCGTCGAACACTTACCTGTTCGAGTTTCTGGTTGAAGCCGGTAGCTACGAGCTGACCCTCAATGCTGCTGATGCGGCCGGGCACAGCCAGAGTCAGATTGTTCCTGCGGTGACGGTGGCCCCGTGGCAGGTTCCGACTGTTGCTATCAGCACTCAGGACGGGGTGACCGATCTGGGCAGCGGCCAGGATACAGCCCTGATGTTTGAATTCAGCGAGCCGGTGACGGGTTTTGCTGCCGAAGATATCGTGCTGACTGCCGACAGCGGTGGCGATGCCGGTACCCTGAGCGGCCTGGCTGAGCAAAGCCCCGGCCGCTGGACGGCGGTATACCGTGCGCCGGTCGGTGTCGATACCGGAGTAAGCCTGAGCGTCACGGCCGACAGCTATGTCTCTGCTGCCACCCAGCTGGCCGGCAGCGCAGCCAGCCTGGCGTTGGATGTTGTTGGTAGCCCGCTGACCGCGTCTGTCTCCCTGCCGGAAGGTGATGAGGTCAGCCGTATCGGCACGATTGCAGTGACCTTCACCTTCAACCGCCCGGTCAGCGGCGAGGTAGTGCCCCTGCCGGAAGAAGGGGTGTGGAGCAATATTCGCAAGAACCCGGCGATGACGGAAATCACCTATGACTTCTCGCCTCAGGCTCTGGCTGTCGGTACCCATCAGGTGGGTGTTGCAGCCGGGTATCTGGATGATTACGGCAATGCCGGTCTGGCGGCCAGCGTGCCGGTCACGGTGACCAACATTGCCCCTGTGATTGGCGCGGATTTCAGTCTCTTCGAGCAGGGCGGCCAGGTGGTGATGGACGTTGACATCACGGATGCAGAATCTGCCCTGGCGTCGGTGCGTT
>NZ_JAGSOZ010000035.1:0-6639 GCF_019204055.1 Photobacterium sp. WH24
TTAGAAGTAGGTAGATGTTTGGGTTACGAACAACTTGAAGGATGAGTTGAAGGGATTGAACACTTTGCTGCGAACTCGGTTCAGAGAGCCGTTACATCAGGGTAGGATATTACTGTCAGCAAAACATAACCGCTTTACATCGTCTAAATTGCTTGCCAAAAAAATACCTGCGGATTGCATTTGATTGCAACTCTCGGCAATGGTGTCAGGTGAAATGCCCCGGCACGCAGATAAATTGACAATGACTTTAAAGGATTTGGTTGCCTGAAGTTGTAAGGCTGTTGTTTTAACGCAGTAATCCGTTGCGAGGCCGCCAATAATGACAGTGGCGACACCTTTGTGATGTAGCCACTCGATCAGTCCGGTACTGAGCTTTTCTTCAAGATCGTGGAAACAAGCGCCGTAAGGATGAAGATCTGGCTCTATCCCTTTCCAGATGACGTGGTCATACTCAGTTACTTTAGGAAGCCCAGGTATCACTTCAAAGCCCTTACTGCCCGGGACGGCGTGTTTGACCCAGGTCAAATCAGCATTAGGGTGTGATAATGGTTGGAACATATTGTCATGGCTATCAACGATCCACACAGCATTCTCCGGGTGCGCATCTTTTGTCAAAATACGCCAGGTTGCTAATTTGGCCTGTTGATTTAAGGCCTGAGCAATATGATGGCCTTCAGGAACAGGCAGTTCATCAGGACAAAGTGGAGTAAAGGTTTGCTGCACATCCACATCGATTGCTGCAATAGCCATGACACTCTCCTTACAGAATCTGATTCAGAATATGATCTGCTTTCAGACGGCGTATACGCTTGATCAAGCGCCTTACCGGTAGCGGGTAGCTGTCGACTTTATCAATAAACTTATAGCTGCCCATTAATTGAGTATGTCGCAAAATGGCACTGAGTTCCTGCTGCTTTTGCTCTGCTAACAGCTCATGTTTGTCGTGTACCAGAATGGCGTTCTCTAAATCCAGTTTCCATGCGCGCGGATTAAGGTTATTGCCGGTAATGAGCATGTATTGGCGATCAACCCAGATTCCTTTCAGGTGGAAGCTATTGTCGTCGTGTTTCCAAATGTGAATAGCCAGCTGACGGCGGGCGATAGCGGCCTCGTTGTGTTTGGCAAAACTACGCAAATTTACCTCATATAAGTAAGGTAATCCTGCGATGGTTCTGAACGGTTCGCTGGGCGGAATGTAAAAATCATTAGCGGTTTTATCACCGACAATCAGAGTGATCTTTACACCGCGACGTAAAGCCCGTTTCACTTCCCGGCTTACGCTGCGGGGAAAGTTGAAATAAGGAGTGCAGATCGTCAGCTCATGTTTAGCACTGGCGATCAGGGTACAAATGTACTTATTCAGATTGTTCTTACGACGGCCAAGGCCAACAATGGGGGTGAGGCCGACCTGATCATTAGCGATAGGCTCAGGATCAAAATAATAGCTTGCGCGCTGTAATTCCAGGCGCAATTGCTTGATAGCATTGCGTAAGATTTTCGTTTCCGGCCGGGTCTGCTGATTGAGGCAATTCACCGCTTCACTGTCGACCAGCGTGCGCTGAACAAAGTGGGCCATGCTGTCAGCCAGTTTGGTGTTTTTCAATACATGATATCTGTCGTAGCGGTAACGTTGATGTTGAGCCAGATAGACATCATTCAGGCTGGCGCCGCTATATATGACAGTATTGTCAATGATAAAGCCTTTGAGGTGGAGTACACCAAAGACTTCACGATTGCGAACGGGCACTCCCAACACTTCAATCTTATGTTGGTAGGACTGGGCAAACTCACAGTAGAGCGCTGCATTACCCTCCGATTTTTCTGCACCTATCAATCCACGCTGAGCTCGGTGCCAATCGACGAGTACTTTAATGTCCAGTTCGGGACGTAGCTGTTTTGCATCATACAATGCTTGAAGAATACTGCGACCCGCCTCGTCGTCTTGCAGGTACAATGCGACCAGATAAATACGCTTGGTTGCTCTGGCTATTTCCTGATGCAAACGTTCACGAAAGGCACCGGCATCTAGCAGTGTTTCTATATCTTCCGGCTGATGTGCAATACGTGGTAGCTGATCTATGAGCTGCCTATTTGCAGTAGCTGAATCCATTATCGCCTCGTTCCGCGATTTATATGATAAATCTAAAAATTGGGGGCTAATTATACCAGATTTTAGTGCTGGTAAAGCGACCGGGCTGATCCAATTAATGAGCTTGGGAGGCAGGTTGGGTCAACCGGCCTGATATAGCATAGGAGTGAGCGCTTTTCCACCAACTCTGTAGCGTTCAATTCGATGAGCAAGAGAAAGCGGTAGCGCATCATCCGCAATGACCGAAAACTGCGCTTTTAGGTACAGTGACTCAAGGTGGCTGAATGCAAAACAGTAACAGGGCTTAGCCATAAGTTGCAAATGGCAAGCGTTCAATAACGCGAGGCCAAAGCCCTGTTGTCTCAATTGCGGCGCAACCAGCATGCCTGTCATTAATTGAAAATCGTCATATTGCTGGAAACGGACAACGGCCTCGATGGACGTAGCGGTTTCTCCGATCCAGATGATTTCGTCCTTCTTGGCTTTACCCGCAGGATAATGCGTCTTGTACAGACGATTGACCAAAGGAAGGCGAAGAGGTTCCAAAGGATGGAAGCTAAGTGTTGTTTTCGTTAAATCTGTCATGGAATTAACTGCGTCGCTATGTGTGATCAGTTAGAATGCGGCCTCCAGTATAAAGCGACGGTTTGAATTTGGTATGGAAGTTTTGCATCGCCATTCACTGGCTTCATTGCACACATTTGGCTTGAGTGTAACAGCCTCTCAGGTTGTGACCATTAGATCGGTGGACGAGCTGAAAACGCTGCTGTCCAGTGATGCGACAGGGACTCCTGCTCTTGTGGTGGGGCAAGGGAGTAACTTGCTGTTTTGTGAAGACTATAACGGAACTGTCATACTGAATCGGATCATGGGCATTCAAGTTCATGAAACCGACTTTGCTTACCATCTCCATGTGGGGGCAGGTGAAAACTGGCATCAGTTGGTGTGCTGGACGGTTGAGCAAGAGATGCCTGGCCTGGAAAACCTGGCCCTGATACCTGGTTGCACAGGATCTGCACCTATACAGAATATCGGGGCTTATGGGGTTGAGCTTCAGGATATCTGCGAATACGTTGATGTAATGGAGCGAAAAAGTGGTGATGTCGTACGCTTAACGGCGGAAGCGTGCCGCTTTGACTACCGTGATTCTATTTTTAAGCACGAATTGAAAGACAGTCATATCATAGTTGCGGTCGGCCTTCGTCTGAGTAAGGACTGGCAGCCAAATACGAGCTATGGGCCGCTGGCGAACCTGGATCCTGCTACTGTCACAGCTCGCGACATCCTGATACAGGTTTGTGCGACTCGGCAGGCTAAGCTGCCGGACCCGGCGGTGCTTGGTAATGCCGGCAGCTTCTTCAAAAACCCCGTGGTATCAGAAAGTACCTATCAGAAGCTTGCGGCTGAGTTTCCGTCTGTCCCTTGTTATCCCGCAGCAGGCGGCCGGTTTAAATTGGCCGCCGGGTGGTTGATAGATCAATGCGGACTGAAAGGCCATAAGGTTGGCGGAGCAGCCGTACACCAGCAGCAGGCGCTAGTGATTGTAAACCTCGGCATGGCCAGCCCTGAGGATGTACTGAGATTGGCGCGCTATATCGTCGACACGGTCAAATCGCGTTTTGGTGTCACATTAGAGCATGAGGTGCGCTTTATGGCGTCTGACGGAGAAACCACACTGGATAAGGTGATGCCATGAAAGAACACACAACCAAGCTGGCGCTGATCCGGTTTTTGGCCGATGGTCAGTTTCACTCCGGTGAAGCACTGGGCGAGGCGCTGGGGATTTCTCGCGCAGCAATCAGCAAACATATCAAAGGGATTCAGGAGTGGGGCCTTGATATTCATCGGGTCCAGGGCAAAGGTTACTGCCTGGCTGCCGGGTTTGATTTATTGGATGAGCACCTTATCCAGACTCAGGTTGATTGTCCGTCACTGGCATTGATCCCGGTGATTGATTCAACCAATCAATATATGTTGGATCGCATAGGCCAGTTACCCAAAGGTGCAGTTTGTGTGGCTGAGTACCAGCAGGCCGGGCGCGGGCGCCGTGGGCGGCAATGGCTCTCTCCGTTTGGCAGCAACCTGTATTTGTCAATGTACTGGCGCTTGGATGCCGGTGTTGCTGCTGCGATGGGGCTGAGCCTGGTCGTTGGTTTGGCTGTGGCGAAAACATTGCAGAAGCTGGGTGCGGCGGAGATTAAGGTGAAATGGCCCAATGACCTCTATTATCAGGACAAAAAGCTGGCGGGTATTCTGGTAGAAATGAGCGGTAAAGCCGGAGATGCTGCGCATTTAGTCATTGGTATGGGGCTGAATCTCACCATGTCTAATACAGATACCGAAACAGTGGGGCAACCTTGGTCTAATCTGGCTGAAGCTTGCGACCCTATGCCTGGCCGTAATCAGTTGGCGGCAGCCATCATTGAGGGGGTGACGGAAACTCTGCTGCGCTATGAAGAGGTTGGCATGGCGGGTTTTGTCGATGAGTGGGACCAGTATGACAATTTCCTTGGCCGGCCGGTGAAGCTGTTGATCGGGGACAAAGTCATCCGGGGCGTCGCCTGTGGTATTAACCCCCAAGGGGCGCTGATGCTGGAAACGGAGCAGGGGAAGATGCCGTATCTGGGTGGTGAGATCTCTTTGCGTAAAGACGATTAAGCTCAAGGGCTATCTAAAGCGAGCGGGATACTTACTTTCTGAGTTTGACGGTCTGCACTGCATGGTTAGAGCTTTTTTGCAGGATAAGACTGGCACGCTCGCGCGTCGGCAGAATGTTCTCCCGCAAGTTTTTACCATTAATCTCCTGCCAAATATTGGTCGCCGTTTTCACCGCTTCTGATTCGGTCAGTTTGGTGTAATGATTAAAATAGGATGATGGATCTTTAAAAGCACCCTGACGGAATTTCAGAAAACGTTCTATGTACCAAGTTTGTAGTAAATCCGGTTCGGCATCGACATAAATGGAAAAGTCGAGCAAATCAGAAATAAAGACCCGATGCGGTTCATGAGGGTAATCCATGCCGCTCTGTAACACATTCAGCCCTTCAATGATCAGGATGTCCGGTTGCTCTACCGTCTTTATTTCATCAGTAATATCGTAAAATAAATGAGAATACACAGGGGCATCCACCTGAAGCTTACCTGACTTCACATCGGTCAGAAACTCAACCAAACGCCGAATATCGTAAGACTGAGGAAATCCTTTCTTTTTCATCAGATTTCTTTCCATCAGCACATTATTTGGATAGAGGAAGCCATCAGTAGTGATTAATTCCACCTTAGGGTGTTCCGGCCATCGGGTCAGCAGGGCTTTTAGCAGACGCGCAGTGGTGCTTTTGCCGACAGCGACACTGCCAGCAATACCTATGATGTAAGGCACTGTGCTTGGTTTGGGCTGAGACAGGAACTCTTCCAAAACGCGGTTTCGGCCCTTGCGTGCACCGACATAAAGATTGAGTAAGCGCGACAAAGGCAAATATATATCGCGGACTTCATCCATCGACAAATGCTCATTGATACCGCGAAGACGTTCGAGATCAGCTTCGTCCAGCGTCATTGGCACTGACTTGCGTAAATCAGCCCAGGCCTGCCGGTCAAAAGTAAGATAGGGGGTTAGGATCTCGTTCATCTTGTAACCAAAATCTCATTTACAGGGATTGGGACAATACAGGATCAATAGAGGAAGTGAAAGAGGCCGTGATTTCTCCTTTTGAAGAATTATGTCAGCATAGTCCCTTGTTTGATTAAGAAATGTACATTAAAGCGGCCATTATAATTTTTTTTGTATTTACCTATTGCAACCCCAAAAACCATCGCATAGAATGCGCAGCAATTACGCCGACTTAGCTCAGTAGGTAGAGCAACTGACTTGTAATCAGTAGGTCACCAGTTCGATTCCGGTAGTCGGCACCAAAATTTGGAGGGATTCCCGAGTGGCCAAAGGGATCAGACTGTAAATCTGACGGCTCCGCCTTCGAAGGTTCGAATCCTTCTCCCTCCACCATATTCAAATGGTTGAATAGCTCTACGAGTTACGAGTTTGCGGGCATCGTATAATGGCTATTACCTCAGCCTTCCAAGCTGATGATGCGGGTTCGATTCCCGCTGCCCGCTCCACATTTCTCGTGTGCTGATATAGCTCAGTTGGTAGAGCGCACCCTTGGTAAGGGTGAGGTCGGCGGTTCAAATCCGCCTATCAGCACCACTCTCTCTCCGAAGCACTTCAATCCTTTTGATATATACTCTACAAAACCCATGATTGGTTGTGTGGTCGTTATACCACCTAAATACCGTGCCTAGAGGGACTACCCATGTCTAAAGAAAAATTTGAACGTACGAAACCGCACGTTAACGTTGGTACTATCGGCCACGTTGACCACGGTAAAACTACTCTGACTGCTGCTATCTGTACTGTACTGTCTAAAGTATACGGCGGTTCTGCGCGTGACTTCGCATCTATCGATAATGCGCCAGAAGAGCGTGAGCGTGGTATCACTATCTCTACTTCTCACGTAGAGTACGATACTCCTTCTCGCCACTACGCACACGTA
>NZ_JAGSOZ010000036.1:0-6071 GCF_019204055.1 Photobacterium sp. WH24
TATGAACACGCTGGTACTGCATGACCGCTTCAGCCATATCGGACAGGATGACGAACTGAAGGTTGTACAGCACCGTGAAATTGCAGTGCAGGGAGATCGGAAAGAACTGATTCACGGGAATAAAACGTCACTCAACGAACAGACATTGATCGAACAGGTCGATCAGGATGTCACGGTGAATTATCAGGCCAACGAAGTTGTCAGTGTCGTTGGCAACCAGCACCGTCAGTTGGAAGCACACCGACGGGTTCAGATTGGTCAAAACGACACGCTTGAGATTGGTGCGGATCTGACCACGGTGATCCTCGCGTCCCGTACCACTTCAGTCGGGGGGAGCGATCAACTGACGGTCGGGGGCGATTTTCATATCGAAACCCAAGGCGATACTTCAATCCGTGCAGAAGGAGAAGCTGCGGTTGTTTCTGCTGATGAAATCAGAGTGGAAGTCGGTGCTGCCGGATTGGTGCTGAAAAGCAGCGGTGTGATCGAATTTTACGGCACGGCCATTACGCTCAACGGCGTGAGTGACGTGGCACTGCGAGGGGCTAAGGTCGACATTAATCCTGGCGCCGCCGCTGGCAGCAATCAAGGGGTGAGCTCCCTCAGCCCGATCGGACTATCGATTGCACGATTAAAGCCACCCGTGATCACGTCTGCTGTCTATCAGAGCATGATAGAAGAAGGCGCGCTAATGATGGAACTTTGTGAATGCGGAAGAGGGAAAACATGTCAATTGCACCGTTAAAACCGGAATGGCAGATTCAGCAAGCCAACCCCATTTTACCTGCTTCAGATCAAAACGCCTATGTGCTGTTTGAGCCCTTGTTATGGCCTGACTGGCAGATACAACTCAGCCGTGTGATGGATCCGCTTGATGCCCAAAAGTTGTTCTCACAAACCCGGTTTGCTCAATTGGAAAACAGTCCGATGCTGGTCTCATTGCGTCGCAGTGAACCGGCTATTCAACTCTGTCGTGAAGCGATGGTTGCCGCACCATGCGGTTGTTTGCTTATCGCACCGGACACCGTTGCAACGAGTGATCTTTGGCAGACATTACGACAACGAGTCATCGTGGATAAAGGCGACGCGGAAGTGATATTTCGCTTTTATGACCCCAGAGCTTTAGTTCCTTTGCTTGGCTCAATAAGGGACAACCAACGCCATCAGTTTTTTCCTCTGTTGTCGCAAATCCAATGGTTCGACAAAAATTGGTTAAGCGCGCCAATAATTAAATCGTCTTCGTCCACTTCAGAAGTGGAGCGCTGGGTTCTGTCTGAATCCCAGCGAAACACAATGCAAACCATCCTTCAACAATGGTCACGGAATCAACCATCATGACAGCGACATATACTGTGCAGCCTGATGATACGCTGCTTGAAATTGCCATTGAGCACCAGATTGATTTTAATTCGCTATTGCAGCTAAATCCTCAATACCAGCCGAATCCTGATTTTATCCGCGCAGGTGACACCATAAAGCTGCCTGAGCCCCCGGCATCTGGACCTGTAGAACCCACATTTCCGGTTGAGCCGGTGGCTTCTGTGTCCCCTCCGGCAGAAACATGCACCCTGGAAAGGGAGCCTCTGTGCCAACCAAAAGAAATTGAAGACATTGTGTTCTTAACAGGTGATCCGGTACATCAATTCTATGTTCTTGATAAAAAAGCTGTTGAAGAACTTGAACAGGAAATCGAACAAACTCAAACGCTTTTTCAATGTTACATGGATGTGGTGAACAGTGCGCCGCCAACCACTGCAACAAAAGCCGAACTTGAGGCACACGTTCTCAAGCGTGAAGCGTTATGCCAGGATCTCGCTTATGCAGGTCTGCTTCCGATACCCAACGCAAAAAATAAGGCTGCTGTGAAAGCGGAACAAAAACGTCAGGAAAAAGCACAAAAAGAGCGGGATGCTGAGAACACTAAACTTGCCCAAGCCAAAGTGACAGAACTCAAAGCTCGCCTCAAATATATCGAAAATTATGGGAACTGGATTTCAAACGAAAGCTCGACAGAGTCAATGAAAGAACAGCTTTCTTCAAAAATCAAAGCCGAGCTTACGAAGTGGGAGGCCTTAGCAGGAAAAGCTCAGGATGATGAGAAAACGAAGCATGGCGCAAAAAAAGCGAATCTTCAAACGATGTCGGTCAAGAAAGAAGGGAGACTGGATGCCTTTCACCAATTAGGTGAGCCTCCTATTCGTCATTCTGTGCGAGAAGTCTATTCAGTGGCGCGTGACGGGACTTTTTATCTCAGAGGGGAGTTCGTAGAGCGTGTCTACAAAACCAAGCTCAGTTGGATGCCATTCGGAGGCACTTCTTTCGCAAATGCATTTGAAAAAGGAGATTTCAAGGCGTTGGGGAAGGCCATTCAACGTGATTTTAAAAATAAAGAAAACCGGACTCGCTTAGGGGAAAGTATCGGTATTAAACTCAATGAGTGGGTCGCACCGGGTAACAAAATCGCTGAATGGAAATCTACGCATGCGATTCACAATGAAGAGGGCAATACATGGTTTGCAGTGACGCCTGAAGCCCAACTGGGGCGCTGGGGAATGCAGGCGTCACTGGATGCCAACCTGAACCCATTAAAGAAAGATGAAAATGGACAAGCACAAGGCAAAATAGATTTGGGTATCAGTGCCTCGGCGGCATTTTCTGTCGCAGAGGCTGCGGTCACCTCTAATCTTTATTTACCCAGTGATGCAGGCACAGCAGTACAACTTCATTACACGGATAAGAACAAACAGCCGGCAGTTTACTCATTTGGTTGTTTTCGGGTGAATGTCAGGTTAAAGGTGGGATGCTTCTTAGGCGTCTCGGCTCAGGTCGGGGCTGGTATTGGCAATGGTAGGCCAACAGCCGATGATGATATTGGCGTGATGATTGATCCAAACGCCAGACGAAATCGATCAAACGGAAGTGGTTTAGGCGTAATGTTCAGTCCCCGGGTGGAAATGGGGACAACAGAAGGCGGACAAATCGGTGTCAAAGCCGATGTCTTTGCCGGTGCTCAGTTCAGTGGTGAGTTTGCCGGAGATATCGAATGGCAATCCCCCAAAAAAGAAGATGGCGCAAAGTTTTCTGTTTTGGCTGGAATTAAAACCGAAGGTAATGTGGCCATTGGCGGTGGTTATACTGCAGAATTCGCACTTTATCTGGATAGAGGCAAATTTTTCCTGAAAGTTTCCGCCAAACTCGTGTGGGGTGTGGGCGCTGGCGGTGGAGTCTCGGTCACGATTGATGCCCGGAAGCTCTGGGATCTGGCGAAGGTGATTTGGGAAGGCTTGCAATATGTTGATTATCGTGTGCTGAAGAATATCAATGAAGCAGCTTATAATTATTTAGTTGAGGCAACGTATTATGCGTTTGCTTTATCAGCAGCGATCACTTCCCCTGTCGGAGCTTTGAAACAGGTGGTATCACTAGGTAACGAGAAGATTACACAAATAAGATTGTTACGAGAAGAATCTACTTATTTGGAAGAAGAAGCGAAAACTTTAGCATTGCGTATTCTTGATGATTCAGTCCGCAGTGGTGTTCCATTTGACCAGCTTTTGCCCGAGGCGATTGGTATGATGCTGGATACTTTGGTTCGAACCTTTCTATTTAATTATGAGGAATTACAGGAAACTGCGATTTATAAACTGCTTCACGAGAGTACATATAGTTGGCATAAGTTTGAAGAAATTCTGCAACGTATGAATTCTGAAGGCAAAAAAAAATCAGGTGACAAGGTGATGTTCCATAACCTGAAACGGATTAACGCCATTCTGGATGGCAGCCAGCAATCGGCGTTCAATGAATGGGTAATGACGCTGATGGAAACGAATACAGTTGCAGACATGGACAAAACGCCATTCACCCCTCGGCAAGGTCAGGCTTTTTATCAGAAGCGCTCCGAAGTAGAGCAACAAGTAGCTATGCTTGATAACCGGAGTCGATCAAGTCAGTATGCGTAGAAATTATGGCCCAAAAGGGCCATAATTTTATCCGTTTATTTATCAGTTTTTTTGACAACACATCGAAAAGTATTTGCTAAAACGTAAAAGTCTTGATTAGGGGATTTATCAATTCGTCCGAAGGTAAATCCATCACGCATTACTTTGTCTTCACCAGAATCGGGGCCCTGTGGATTATTAACGGGTGATTGTAAGTAGTAATCTTTGTCATACCAGTCATTGACCCACTCGGGCCTGTTGTTGCTCATACCATAGATTCCCAGCGGGTTAGGAGGAAAATCCCCTAAGTTTTTTTCAGGCGCGGTACTACTGTTAATTTCTGAATCTGATACTTCAATATATTTATTCAGTTCAGGATCAAAATATATACTTTCTGAAAGTAGCAGATAACCATTATTTGTTGCGTAATATTTATGCTGACCTCGGCTGCGAGCCGCGAACTCCCACTGTGCTTCGGTGGGTAAGTCAATAGGGAGTGCTGAAATTTCCCCCAGCCATAGACAATAGTCTTTTGCTTCTTGCCAGGATTTTGTTCCTGTCGCGACAGTGTGTTTTGTATGATATTTGATCAGCTTTTTGTATTCCTCGTCAGAGCGACTTAAGTATTCACCAGGTACGGGCATATAACCATTAAGTTTATTTCTTGCGACAGGTAACCTATTAATCTGTCGCATCCACTCCATATCCATAAAGCTGGTTTCAAATTTAGAGATCGAGTAAGAATCTAAAGTGACTGGATGTAGGTGTTTTGAGCCGTCAAAAGCACTGCCCGGGGAACTTAAGCAACTGGCTTCAGGCGTCCAGTCCATACGGTTCTCAGTTCGGCTGGGAATATCACAAGGGGCACGAAAATCGCCCATCTCAAAACTACCGCCTTCAACAAACACCAGATTCTCGATGGCACGTACCACCACGTCGGCGGCGTTTTGTTTTTGTTCCTGGGTCGCCTCAGGATAGCGCTTTTCGATATTAGTAACTATGGTATCAAGCTGCTGTTGAGAGACGGTTTCGCTGGTGATTTTGATGGGTGAATTGTTGTCATTGCAGGCCGCTAATAATGGCAGCGTACATGCAAGTCCTAGCCTGTAAATATTCATGCTGAAATCCTTTGTTTTTAGTGCCTTAGTCTACCGAAACCCCAGAAACAAAAACACAAAACTGGCTGCTAAATCAGGAAATTCACAGGTGTTTTTTGAATAAGGTTCACAATGGATAAAAAGAAATCTACTTGAAGTCCCACCCGGCTGAGCCAGTAAAAGAACACAAGTTAACCAACAGATTACTCAACGCCATCAGGAAAGCGAGACACAAACTGCGTAATTCAAGCCCCGGAAGGGGCTTGAGACTTAAAACTTAAAAGTGTCAACCCTATCAGGACGGGCCAATCGCCGGGTCTGTTTGTTGCAGCGCACAGCGAAAGCTGGTGCTTGGATAATAGGCTTTTTCGACCGGATCATTATAAATCCGGGCGAACGTCATTGTTGTTCCTAACGCATCGCGCTGAACCTTCTGTGTGCCGGATGCAGGGCCTTTGGGGTTGAGTTCCGGAGAAATCTGATAATAGCCGGGGGAGTACCAGTCATTCACCCATTCACTGACCTGATTTGTCATGCCATAAACCCCTAAAGGGTTCGGATAAAATTTGTCGACGACCTCGATATCGCCTGATGTATTGGCATCATTTTCAGTGTATTCAATATAAGACTCTGTTTCAGGATCGAAATAGATATCCCCGCGTACCTGACTGTAACCATTGTTGGTGGCAAAATAGTAATGTTGGCCTCGACTGCGGGCAGCATATTCCCATTGTGCCTCGGTGGGCAAGTCGAAGGGCAATGCGCTGACCTGCCCTAACCATTGACAGTAATCTTTGGCTTCCTGCCATGCTTTGGCGCTGGCGGGGTCATTTTTTTGTTCACTTACGATTAATCGTGCGTATCGTTCAGAATCCCGTTGAACAATTGACCCATCACGCGAATTATCTTTGGCCACAGGCAGTCCGTTGATTTGGCGCATCCACTCCATATCAATAAATCGCGTTTCAAACTTAGCGATTGAGTAGGCATCGAGTGTGACTTTATGGAGAAAGGCAGCCCCTGTCTCCTGACTAAA
>NZ_JAGSOZ010000037.1:0-5799 GCF_019204055.1 Photobacterium sp. WH24
ATCATTTCGATAAGTAGAGCATAACGCTGCTCTTTGCGATGATTAATATATAGCAACCACCGTGCCAACTTTAAAAACACATCAAAAACAAACAGTTACGATTTTTCGTGAATTTTAAACTCATTTTTGTTGCCAACTTTTTGGGAAATTTTCTAATTTTTTGTTTTTTTAACCCGAAATTTGCAGCAACCATTTTCACACCCATATTTTTCTTTTAACTGTCTTTCTTCTTTTTATATAAACGCCAATTTATCTGGCCAGCTCTCGCTTATTTAGTGAAATCTTAAACCTCTGCCACATTTTTCGACATCCGTTAAATTGCCTGCCTTTACAGTGCTTTTTCCTATTAAAAAGCTCATAGTGAAACCCCTTACCACCATGCACCCATGCTAATTGCCACCAAGTATTAAAATAGTCACTAATACAGCGACTTATCGCACTGGTTTCGGCCATCGGCCTTTTTAAAATCTGATTATAATCCGGGCTTTACCTGATTCGAATTTGATGGGCCTATGATTAACGTAAATTTAGCTTCTCTGATTCAACGCCTGCATCCTATTGCGAAAGTCGCACTGGAAGATGCAGCCGCACTCGCTGTTTCTGAACGTTCAACGGAAGTATCGATTGAGCATTATTTGCTTAGTCTGCTTGAACGCCCAAATAGTGATTTCGACTTAATTCTGGCAAGTTTTGACTGCTCCGAAAATTTAATTCGCCAGTCACTGAATGCTTCGCTGCAGCGCAGTGATAAATCGGCCGGTGGTAAACCTGTCTTTTCTGCCCTGTTGATTGAATGGCTGCAGGAAACCTGGCTGATGTCATCCATCGACTTAGGGCAGCAACAAATCCGAACCGGGGCATTACTGCTGACACTGGTTAAAAACCCGGTACGTTACGGCCAGCATGACATTCAGAGCTTGTTCGAACCGATCAACAGCGAAACCCTGAAACGAAACTTTGATCAGTTCACCGCAGATTCCATTGAAGCGCAGGTTGCCAATACCGAGAGCAGCGATCCGCGCCAGGAAGGCACTGCTTTGAGTAAATTCACCATAGATTTCACCGGTAAAGCCCGTGAAGGTAAGATCGACCCTGTGTTCTGCCGCGACCGGGAAATTCGCCAGATCATCGATATTCTCGCCCGTCGCCGTAAGAATAATCCCATTGCAGTCGGTGAACCGGGTGTCGGCAAAACCGCCGTGGTAGAAGGCCTGGCGCTGAAAATTGTTGAAGGCGATGTGCCGGATATCCTCAAAGGCGTCGAACTGTTCGGCCTGGATATGGGTTTGTTGCAAGCCGGTGCCAGTGTAAAAGGCGAGTTCGAAAAACGCCTGAATGGCGTCCTTGATGAAGTCAAAAACTCACCGACGCCTATTATTCTTTTCATTGATGAAGCCCATACGCTGGTTGGCGGCGGTAATCAGGCCGGTGGCAGTGACGCCGCTAACCTGCTCAAACCCGCGCTGGCACGGGGTGAAGTGAAAACCATCGCGGCAACCACCTGGTCGGAATACAAAAAATACTTTGAAAAAGATCCGGCGCTGGCCCGCCGCTTCCAATTGGTGAAGTTAGACGAACCTTCACCGAAAGAGGCTGCCCTGATTATTCGCGGCCTGCGTCCGGCTTATGAAAAAGCCCACAATATTTATGTGCGGGATGACGCCATCGCCTGTGCGGCCGAGCTGTCTTCTCGCTATATTTCCGGTCGTCAGCTGCCGGACAAAGCCATTGATGTGCTCGACACCGCTTGTGCCCGCGTCAATATCAGCCTGCGAGCAACCCCCGCGCCGGTTGAAAGCCTGCAGCAACAGATTGCCTCGCTCAACCGGGAGCTGGACGGTCTGAAGCGCGACGAGCTGCAACAAACCGGCGATAAGAAAAATGTGTCCCTTATCCCGCAGATTGAAAACCAGATCACTGACTTGAACCATGAACTGACAGCACTGACAGCCCAATGGCATCAAGAGAAGTCTCTGATTGATGAAATGATCAGCCTGCGCCAGAAGCTGCATATTGCCACTGGCGAAGCCACAGAGACAGCCTCTGCTGAAGACGAAGCGGATGACAACGCAACAGATATGGATGAAGCCTCAATTCGTGCTGCCATTCTGCGCTGTCAGGAAGCACTGGATGCCTGCCGTACAAACGAAGTGCTGGTTCACTTTGAAGTTGGCCCCGAAGAAATCAGCCAGGTCATCGCAGACTGGACCGGCGTACCAGTCGGTAAAGTATTAAAAGACGAGTCTTCCTCGGTGCTGCAATTAGATGAGTCACTGGGAAGCGTGATCAAGGGCCAGCCGTTTGCGATCAGCTCGCTCAGTGAAGGCATCCGCGCCGCCAAAGCCGGATTGATGAATCCGGATGCTCCTATGGGCGTCTTCCTGTTGGTCGGTCCGAGTGGTGTAGGTAAAACGGAAACGGCCCGCGTCATTGCTGATCAGCTGTTCGGTGGCGACCGCTTTATGACGACCATCAACATGTCTGAGTTCCAGGAGAAGCACACCGTTTCGCGCCTGATCGGTTCACCGCCGGGTTACGTGGGTTACGGTGAAGGTGGCATGCTGACTGAAGCCGTCCGTCAACGCCCGTATTCTGTGGTGCTGCTGGATGAAGTGGAAAAAGCCGATCCGGAAGTGATGAACCTGTTTTATCAGGTCTTCGACAAGGGCACACTGAACGACGGCGAAGGCCGGGCAATTGACTTCAAAAACACCCTGATCCTGATGACCAGTAACCTGGCGACGCAAGAAATCGAAGCGCTGACTCAGCAAAGCGGCGACATCACCGCGCCGCAGATTGCTGATGCCATTCGTCCGACACTGAACCGCTATTTCAAACCGGCACTGCTGGCCCGAATGAACGTGATTCCTTATCTGCCCCTGGCCGATGAGGCGATGACCGACATTATTCAGCACAAGCTGGGCAAACTCGGCGCCCGCCTGCAAGCCAATCACGACCTGACGCTGGCCTTTGAACAGGATCTGGTCGACTTTGTGCTGGGCCATTGCCGACTGAGCGAAACCGGTGCACGTAATATCGATGCAGTGATCAACCGTCAGCTTCTGCCTCAGCTCTCCAATGAATTGTTGGGGCATCAGGGTGAAGAAAGTGTTCACACCACACTGACAGTTTCTGTTGATGAACAAGGATCGATCGAGTATGCCTTCAGTTAATTCTGGAGAACTCAATAACCTGCTACTGGCAATCAGTCAGACATTGTCAGACCGTACACAGCTGGCGTCCACTATGGACGCCATTCTGGCTGCGGCACGACAACTGACTCAGGCGAAGCACGGCATCATGTACGTGCTGGACCAAACCGGACAGGCATTAGTTCCCCTCAGCGTACACAAGCATGAGCAAGCCATTATTGACCATACCTGGCTGCCAATGCAGCTTGATATGCTCAAAGATAATGACCCTTTGGGTTATGCCATCACTTCTGGCGAGATCGTCCTGATCAACGATCTGTACACCTACTCCGGCTATAACTGTGATCTGATTTATCAGAACGAAGCAGCTATGGGTCTGCACAGTGCCAACCTGCTGGCCTGGCCGCTGAAAGATCACCAGAACCTCACCGTTGGATTACTGGTGTTGTTCGACTTATGCCTGATCGATGATGAACAGTCACTGTCTGTCTTTACCAAACTGGCTGGCACCAGTATTCGTCAAGCCACCCTGCTGGACACTTACCACACCAGCCTGCGCAATTTAGAAGCCGACAATGCGGCGCTTAACCGCGAAAATCAGCAGCTGAAAGCCCGTAAAAAGCCCAACTATGATGGGCCGATTGCGGAAAGCGAACCGATGCGTCAGGTACTGGAGCGGCTGCAACGCATTCTGACCTTACCGGTTGATGTGTTGCTGCGAGGCGAAACCGGCGCTGGCAAGGAAGTGATTGCCCGCTATATTCACGACAATTCCAATCGCTCAGATAAACCCTTTATCGCGCAGAACTGCGCGGCTATCCCGGAGCAATTGCTCGAGTCGGAGCTGTTTGGTCATAAAAAAGGCGCTTTTACCGGCGCTGATAAAGACAAAATTGGTCTGTTTGAAGCTGCCGATGGCGGCACGCTTTTTCTTGATGAAATCGGTGATATGCCACTGCTGCTCCAGGCCAAGTTACTGCGTGTATTACAAGAACGTAAATTCCGTGCCATTGGCAGCAGTGAAGAGCGCAGTATTGATGTTCGTGTGGTTGCGGCAACGCACTGTAATCTGATGGATAAAATCCAGAAAGCCGAGTTTCGCGCCGACCTGTTTTACCGTCTGAATGTCTTTCCGATTAATCTGCCGCCACTGCGTGAACGTCAGGATGACATTCTGCCACTGGCAGAGCACTTTATTACGCATACCAGCCAGAAAATGCAGCTGGACAGCGAGCCGGTGTTGAGCAAAAAAGCCCGCAAGCAACTGCTGGAGTACGGCTTTCCGGGTAATGTCAGGGAGCTGAGAAATGTCATAGAGCGAGCGGTTTTGCTGTCGGATTTTGAAACGGTAGACGCACTGGAACTGGGTGAAATGGATACCTTTATTCCTGCTGATATCCCCGAAGAAACGATTTTTGAGGTTGAATTACCCGAGATTGACGCCGGATCATTAAAAGATTCGGTCAATCAGTACGAGCGGGATGTCATTATCAAAACTCTGGAGCGTTTTAACTGGCAGACCCGAAAAGCCGCTGAATCGCTGGCTGTCCCTGTGAGTACGCTCAATCATAAAATCAAGAAGTATGAGATCACGCCGTAAAGATTATCGCCATTAAACCGAACGCTACAAAAAAACAGCCACCTTAGCTTCAGCAAAGATGGCTGTTTAAACATCTAATCACTCATCAAATGATGATTAATTTACGGTTAACATTGCCGTTACTGACTGCCCCATATTTCCGTATTGATCCTGATCTCCGGCTTCTACACCAATCACACTCTCACCATAATCTAATTCGGTTGTGTCTAGTTCAAAAGTAAATGCCGTCCTGTCCGCATTGATCACAGGAGCAGACCAGAAGCTGATAAATTCAGTATTTGCTGGCGTTAACACAGGCTCTGTCAACACCGGTCGATTGAAGACAATTGTAACCTCAATAATCTCCCCTTTAATGACCTGAGTGTTCCCATCCTGAAAAGAGATGCTCGTCAATAAAGGGGTTCCAATAACGGTCAAACTGAGATTTGATCCACTTCCCGGCATATAATCATCTGCCGCGGTGTAACTTCCTTCTGATACCTGAATTGCGATGTCAGTATCAACACCTGCCGGAGCGGTATAACGCACCTGCCAATGGGTAGCAGACAACTGGTTAAACTCACTGAAAATACCTGCTTCACCACCCGCTGATGCCGTTGCAATAAGATCATCCTGAGAAAAACCGTCAACCATTTCCGAGAAATGGAGATCTAACCAGATAGTTTTTCCGCCACCAACCTCGGCTGTATCCGGGTCGCGGACACTCATGCTCATTGTCGGCACAGTCCACGACTCAACAACAATGCTTTCTGTGGTAGAAATTTTTTCATTTCCAGCAAGATCGGCCGCCTTAATTATTAAGTTGTAGTTACCTGGAGCTACATTAAAGTCAAAGCTATAGGTATCACTGTGATCAGGCGGTGCACTAAAACTAAGCGCTGCAATTTGCTCAACACCATTGTCAAGGATCGAAATAATCTTGGAACTGTCCAGATTCAAGTCAACAATATCTGCTGTAGCTCGAATGAAGTATTTTCCTGCTTCTGGGGCCAAAGGTAGCTGAACTGTATGAACGTTCAGGATCTGTGGCTGCTCAAGATCAACCAG